>NZ_CP029356.1:0-325000 GCF_003130795.1 Azospirillum thermophilum | reverse complement strand
CTTCAGGCAGAGGAAGCCCAGCACCGACAGCGGCCGGGCGGCCTGCTGGTTGAGGGTGCGGCACATCAGGGCGGCCATCCGCTCGCGCCGGGCCTGCTCGACCACCAGGGCGAAGGCGGCCATCAGCCAGCCGGGCCGGGCGAGATAGTCGCAGACGACGCCCACCGGCTCCCCCTTCCAGGGATCGACCCGCAGGACGACATAGGCCAGCAGCGTCTCGCCCCGCATCACATAGAAGCGGCGATGGCGGCCGGCCTGCGGGCTGGAGTCGAAGCGCCAGCGCAGGAAGGCGAGATCGCGCCGGGCGATCACCCCGTGCTGGGCGGCCGAGTCCTGCCACAGGGCGTCGACCCGGTGGTCGAAGCGCTCCACCTCGACCAGCCGCGCGCCGAACAGCCGGGCGGTGGCGTGGGTGGCCAGCGATGCCGCGGTCATCGCCGGCTTGCCCACCGACGCGACGAGGCGGGCGAGCCCGCCGTCATAGGGGCTGACGCGCAGGCAGCGCGGCGGATCGAGCACGCGCAGGTAGGTCGGCACGCTGCCGAGATCGAGCCACCCCGCCCGCTTGTAGGATTTGTAGGCGGCGTCGGTCATCGACAGCGAGACGGTGACGTCGGCCGCACCGGCCTGCGTCTCCGAGAGGGCGGGGCCGACGCCGCGCAGGCGCCATTCCGGGGCGACCATCAGGTCGATCGCCCAGGAGCCGCGACAGGTCCGCTCCCCCACCTTCAGCGAGAAGGGAATGCCCCCCTGCTGGCCGACGACGGCGCCGTTGCGCTTGCACAGCCAGAGCTGCGGTCCGTCCACGTCCCGGCCCGGCGGTTCCTCGAACAGCCAGCGGAAGTGGTCCGGGCAGAGCTGGAGGGCGTCCGACCCGAAGCTCTCGCGCTGGAAGGCCTCCAGCGCGGGGCGGTCGCCCGGCTCGAACCGGGCGACGCCGCGTTGCTTCCAGTCGATCACGCTCATCCGTTGCACCCTTCGACCTCGACCGGCTGCACGAGATGGGCGTTGCGCAGGATGCGGGCAGAGGTCCGGCGCTTCGCCACGATGTCCTTGTAGACCCGCCGCACCTGGTCGGGCGTCAGGTCCAGCGCCCGCGCTGCATCGTCCTCCGTCACGCCCCGGCCGAAGGCGAACAGCGCCAGGTCCAGCTTGTCGTAGGGCAGCGCGTAGTAGAACTCCTCCTGCGACTGCGGCAGGGTGTAGGTGTCGGTGCTGGGCGACTGGTTCCGGATGTCGTCCGGCAGGCCGAGCCAGTCGGCCATCTGGTAGACCTGCGACTTGTAGAGATGGGCGATCGGCTTCAGGTCGGCCAGCCCGTCGCCGCCGCGCACGAAGAAGCCCAGCTCGTACTCCAGCCGGTTCGGGGTGCCGAGCACCGCGTAGTTCAGCCGGTCGGCATGGGTGTATTCGACGGTCTTGCGCACCCGCTGCTTCAGGTTGGTGGCGGCGACCACGTCGAGATAGACGTCGACCGGCATGCGGCTGGTCTGCCGCTCCCCTTCCGGCGATTCCACGGTCAGGGTGAAGTAGTTGACGCGGTCGGCGTCGAGCAGTCCGCCGGCGAGGCCGATCTTCTGCTTCCATCCCGGCCCGTATTCGGGGAACAGCCGGCGGATCGCCGCGTCGCGCCGGTCGTAGCAGCCGAGTGCTGTCAGCGGAGCGGTGATGGTCTCCAGGATCGGCTCGATCCCCAGATGCTCGCACAGCAGCCGGCCGCGCCGGGTGCTGTCGGGGGAGTTCTCCTTCTCCGGCATCAGGATGGCCAGCACCCGCTCCGGCCCGAGGGCGCGGACGGCCAGCGCCGCGCAGACGGAGCTGTCGATTCCGCCGGACACGCCGAGCACGATGCCCTGGCGCCGCAGGTCATGGGCGACGATGCGTTGGATGGACTGCTCGATCTCGCGCGCCGCGGCCGCGCAGTCCAGCTCGAGAGCCGTGGAATCGAACGGGTGGAGGGCGTTCATCATATGGTCGGGTACCCTGGTTCGCGGTTGAAGCATCGTCTGGCAGGCAAAAGGCCCGGTCCGTCACGCCGCGACGGAGCCGGCGGCCGGATCGGGCTGTTCGAGGACATGGATGTCCGCCCGGTCGAGGGCGGTGCGCAGGGCGGCGGCGCGCCGCGGCAACTCGTCGATCATCGCGCGGGCCAGCATCTGCAGGGTCAGCACGCCGACCAGCGCCATCTCCTCGCGCTCGCCGGCCATGCGGCCGTCCCGGGCGTGGGCCCTGGCGGCCAGCGCGGCCATGCCGGCGCCGTCGACGAGGCCGTACCGCTCCAGCGCCTCGGGCGACAGCAGGTCGCGCACATAGCCGGGGGCGCCGGCGCCGAACAGGGCGGTGGTCATCGGGGCGCGGTAGGGGCGCTTCGGCCGCCGGCCGATCTCGGCCGGCAGCAGGCGGGCGGCCAGCCGGCGCAGCACCAGCTTGTCGCGCAGCCCCAGCATCTTCAGCCGGTCGGGAAGGGCGGCGCAGAAGCGGTCGACCTCCGGATCGAGGAAGGGGTAGCGGACCTCGATGCTGTTGGCCATGGCGACGCGGTCGCCCTGGCTCGCCAGCAGATAGGGGCCGAGGAAGGTGGCGATCTCCACCCACTGCGCGCGGGCGAGCGGCGACCAGTTGGACCAGCCGTCCGGCAGATGGGCGGCGACCTGCGCCTCGAAGGCGGCGGCATCGGCGGCGGCGCGCAGGTCGGGCGCCAGCAGGCGCTGCGTCCAGGCGGTGTTCTGCCAGCGGATGCGGTGGGCGTAGAAGGGCTCCGCCGTCTCCATCATCCCGCGCTTGAAGAAGGCCTGCCACAGCGGGCTGTCCTTCTGGCCGTTCACCGCGGCGAAGGGGTGGATGCGGCCGAGCAGCCGGGGCCGTATCCGGGATTCCGGCCGGCGCGCCCAGAAGCGGCGGACCCGGTCCTCCTTGAAGATGTCGTAGCCCGACAGCCATTCGTCGGCCCCCTCGCCCGAGAGCACGACGCGGATGCCGCTGTCGCGCACCAGGCGGGAGAGCAGGAAGAGCGGCGCCGGAGCGGTGCGGATCTGCGGGGATTCCGCGTGCCAGACCACGTCGGGCAAGGCCGCCTGGATGTCCTGCGGCCCGCAGAGGATGTCGTGATGCTCCGTGCCGACATGGGCGGCGACCAGCCGCTGCTGCGGCGTCTCGTCGAAGCCGGCGTCGGTGAAGCGGACGCCGAAGCTGTGCATGCGGGTGGTGTCGAGCTTGCGGGCAAGCGCCGCGATCACCGAGCTGTCGAGCCCGCCGCTGATGTAGACGCCGACCGGTACGTCGGCGCGCAGCCGCAGCCGGATGGCGTCGAGCAGCTTGTCCTCCAGCCGGTCGGCCGCCTCGTCCAGCGACAGGGCGGCCAGATCCTCGGCCGGCGCCATGTCCGGCTGCCAATAGCGGTCGGCGTGCGGAACCAGGGCGGCGTCGAAGCGGATGGCGGTCGCCGCCGGCACGCTCTCCACCCTGGCGAAGACGCTGCCATGCGGCGCGGTGCTCCAGTGGGTGAAGACCTGCGACAGGCGGGCCGGGTCGAAGGCCGGGCGGATGCGTCCGCCGCCGAACAGGGCCTTGGCTTCGGAGGCGAAGGCGAGATGGTCGCCGCTGCGGGCATAGACCAGCGGCAGGATGCCCAGCCGGTCGCGGACCAGCCACAGGTCGCGCCTGCGGCCGTCCCACAGCGCGATGGCGAACTGGCCGTTCAGCCGCTCCCAGGTGGCCGGGCCGAACTCCTCGAAGGCATGGACGATCACCTCGGTGTCGGTCCGCGTGTAGAAGCGGTGGCCGAGCGCCTCCAGCTCCCGCCGCAGCTCGACGTGGTTGAAGATCTCGCCGTTGAAGCTGATCCACAGCGTCCGGTCCTCGTTGTGGATCGGCTGGAAGCCGCCTTCGAGGCCGACGATGCTGAGGCGGGCATGGGCCAGCCCGACGCGGCCGTCGCGGTAGAAGCCATAGCCGTCCGGGCCGCGGTGACCCAGCATGGCGATCATCCGCTTCAGCTCTTCGAGCCCGGGGGGCTCGGCGCGGGGTCCGGCGAACAGGCCGGCGATACCACACATGCGATCGCTCTCCTTGGCAACCGGGCCTTGGCACCGGGGTCGGGAAATCGGGGTCGGGAAATCGGCTTGGGGAGCCTGGGGCGTGACGGGGTCAGACGGGCTCGGCGAGCGCCGCGCGGCGGATCTTTCCGGAGTCCGTCTTGGGCAGCGCGTCGCAGAACTCGATGAATTTCGGCACGAGATGGCTTTCCAGCCGGCCGCGGCAGTGCTGGCGTACCATCGTCTCGCTCAGCGCACGGTCGTCGCGGGCGACGATGAAGGCCTTCACCGCCAGCCCGTCGGCCGGATCGGGCACCCCGACCACGCAGGCCTCGGCGACCGCGTCCAGCTCATAGAGGACGGTCTCGATCTCCTTGGGGCTGACCTTCTCGCCGCGGCACTTGAAGACGTCGTCCTTGCGGGAGACGAAATGCAGGTCGCCGTCGGCATCCATGGTGAAGAGGTCGCCGGTGAACAGCAGGGTCTCCCCCTGCGGCCCGCGGCGCAGGCGCTTCGCCGTCTCCTCCGGCCGGTTCCAGTAGCCGCGCATGACGTTGGCGCCGCGCACCACCAGCTCGCCGACCGTCCCGGGGGGCAGGGGCGAGCCGTCCTCGCCGGCGACATAGGCGGCGCAGTTGGGGATGGCGCGGCCGACCGAGCCGGTCTTCTCCCCCAGCCGCGCCGGGTCGAGCGTGGCGATGCGGGTGCAGCATTCGGTCATGCCGTACATGGAGTGGAAGGCGGCGTCCGGGAACAGCGCGCGCAGCCGGTCGATGTGGGCGATGGGCAGGGGCGCCGCCGCATTGGTCAGGTAGCGCAGCGAGGACAGGTCGGCCGTCTTCAGCGCCTCCAGCCCCAGCAGGGTGGAGAAGACGGTGGGCACGCCGGGCAGGCCGGTGATGCGGTGCTTCACCATGCGGGCCAGCGTCTCCTTCGGGAAGGCGAAGGACCGTTCCAGCACCACGGTGAAGCCGACCAGCGCGCCGGTCAGCACCTGCGACAGCCCATAGCCGAAGGTCAGCGGCAGCAGGCACATCACCACGTCGTCCGGCCGGTTGCCCAGGTAGCCGGCGATCGACCGGGTGGTGGCGACGTAGCTGGCGTGGGTCAGCATGACGCCTTTCGGCCGGCCGGTGGTGCCGGAGGTGTACATGATCGCCGCCAGATCCTGGTCGATCAGGCCGGGATCGGCCGGCGCGCGATGCGGTGCGGCCAGCAGATCGGCGTAGAAGAGACCATCTGTGGCAGGGCCGGCGGCGCCCTCGGGCAGCGGCGCGCCGACCCACAGGGGCGTGGCGGACGTCTCCTCCAGGGCCGGCAGCACCTGGCGGGCGAGCGCGGTCGGGGCGACCAGCAGCGTCGCCCCGCTGTCGGACAGCAGCCAGGCCAGCTTGTCGGCCTTGGTCGAGGGATTGACGGGAACGAAGACCCCGCCCGCCTTCAGGACGGCGAACAGGCTCGCGACATACTCGATGGAGTTTTCCAGCATGACCGCGACGCGGTCGCCGCGGCGGACGCCGGCCTGCTGCAGGGCGCAGGCTACGGCGTCGCTCTCGCGGTCCAGCCCGGCGAAGCTGCGGCGGGCCTCCCCGGCGATCAGGGCCGTGCGGTCCGGCATGCGGGACGCGGTTTCGCCAAGGAACTGATGCACCAGATACAGCATGGTCGTCCCCGTCATTCGACCCTGTCCGCCCGTCTGCGGGCCGCCGGCTGCCGGACCGCCGGTCAGGCGGCGGTCTTCAGGGTGACCTTGCGGTCGACGAAGCTGGCGATCCGGCTGACGGACTCCAGGTTGTCGGCGATCATGTCGTCGTCCTCGACCGAGATGCCGAAGCGCTCCTCCAGGAAGGCGACGACATGCATGATGCCGGTGGAGTCGATCACCCCGGATTCCAGCAGGGATTCGCCGTTGTCGAAGCCGGAGTCCTTCCCGAGCAGGAAATTCTCCACGATGAAGGCGCGGATCTCCGCCAGGGCAGGGGAGGTGAGGCTGAGGTCGGTGGTGGGGGCGGTCAGCATGGCGCCGGAAAACTCCAGTGGTTTCGGTCCGTCAGGTCCTCGTCCGGCTCCGGTCCCTGGCTCTTGCGCCTTCGCTACCGGTCCGGTTCGTCGATGGCCGGGGGGCGGACACCCGTCGTCCCGGCGCTCTTTTTCGCATCTGCGTACTATGGTCTTTTTATTGTTACACTTCCTCGCATTTTCGAGAGAGCAAAGGATGCTTCCAGGTCGAATGCAGTGGTTAGCCACTCCGGTACCTGAATTCTTCTTGACGTTTCAGCCCCCTATCCTTTGGTCCGACCGCCTCGGCCGGCCGGCCTATTCCTGCTTCCGCCTTCGGCCCATCACACCCTGACCCGGCCAGCCTTCGGTACGGCCCCGTCCCAGGCAGTGGTCCCGCCGTCGCGCCCGCCGCGGGACAGCAGCCCCTTCATCCTGCGCAGCAGCGCCGGGACGCCGGTGAGCTGCACGGCCAGCCATGCGACATCCACGTCGTCGGACACCGGAAAGGCCTTCAGCCGCAGCGGGTCGGTGCCGGCATGGTTCCATCCGGGATCGATGGTCCGCGCGGTGCGGTATCCGGCCCGGCGGATCTCCTCCACCTCGCGCCCGCCGTAATCGCCGTTGGGAAAGGCGAAATGCCGGCAGGGCGTGCCGGTCTGCTCCTCCAGCTCGCTGCGGCAGAGCGCGATCTCCTCGGCGCAGCTCCGGTCGTCGCACTGCAGCAGGATCGGATGGGTGCGGGTATGGGCGCCGTAGTCGGCGACGTCGGCCATCCGGCGCACCTCGTCCCAGCTCATCGCCTGCCGCTGGTCGGGAGCGGCGTCGCGGTCGGGATCGTCGCCGGCCTCCGCCAGCAGGCGCCGCCGCTCCGGGTCGGACACCCGCTTCAGCGGCTCCGGCCCGATGCGGTCCGCCGCCGCGGTCTTCCACCAGTAGGGGCGGGCGGTCCCGACGATGCGGCTGCACAGATAGATGGTCGGCCGGACGTCGAACTCGCGGAACAGGGGCGCCAGCCGGGTGTTGTCGCGGTGCCCGTCGTCCAGCGTCACCACCAGCGGATAGGGCGGCAGGTCGTCCCACCGGCCGCTCTCCATCGCCGCGGCCACGGCATCCAGCGTGGTGAAGCGGTAGTGCCGGGCGTACCAGGCGAGATGCCGGCGCAGCACCGCGGGATCGGGATCATGATAGACCACGATCGTGACGCCACGGCGCGCGCAGGCGAAGCGCAGCAGGGCGCCGAACCCGGTCCAGCGCACCAGACCGGCTATGGCTCTCTTCATGACGTCCCCCTTTCTTCTCGACGCGGCCGCGCGGCGGTCAGCCTGTCCGCTCGGCCGGACCGCCCGAACGGATCGCCGGCGCGCCGGCGCCCGCCAGCCACATCCGCGCATTGCGGCGGTAGATTTCAATGATGCGTTCCCGGTAGACGGCGATGTCGAACTGGCGTTCCCAGCGCGACCGCGCCCCGCCGCCCAGCGCCTGCCGCAGGTCCGGATCGTCGATGACCCGCGCCAGCGCCCCGGCCAGCGCCTGCACGTCGCCCGGCGGCACCAGCAGGCCGGACACGCCGTCGCTGATGGCGTCCGGCACGCTGCCGACCGGCGTCGCGACGATCGCCAGCCCCTCGGCCATCGCCTCCAGCACCGACATCGGCAGCCCCTCGAACATCGAGGGCTGGACCAGCACGTCGGCGCCCGCCAGCTCGCGCCGGCAGCCGTCCTGGTCGAGCCAGCCGGTGAAGCGGACGCGGTCGGCGATGCCCAGCGACACCGCCTGGGCACGGTAGGTCTCCAGGTCGCCGTCGCCGGCGATGGTCACCACCCACGGCTTGTCACGGCAGGCGGGGGAGGCCAGCGCGCTCAGCAGGACGTCGATGCCCTTCAGCTTGATCAGCCGCCCGAGGAACAGCAGCCGGACCGGCGCCGAGGCGTCGCGCTTCACCGGCCGGGCGGGGCCGGGCACCGCGTTGTGCAGCAGCGTGATGCGGCGCACGGCGCCGCCGAAGCTGTCGGCGACCCAGTGGCGCCAGAACTCGCCCAGCACCACCACCTCGCTGCTGGCGGCCATCACCTGGCGGATCGCCCAGCGCATGAGCGGGCCGGATTCCTCGTACTGCTTGGGCAGCCGGCCGCCATGCAGATGCAGGACGACCGGGACGCGGAACAGCCGGGCGAGCGCCACCAGCAGGCCCTTGCGCAGGACGCTGCCATATTCGGCCATGTGGATGTGGACGAGCTGCGCCTTGCCCGATGCGAAGCCACCGGCCAGGCGGACGGCGGCGCGGGCGAAGTAGAAGGGCATCAGGCGGAAGCTGCCGGGGCCGTAGCTGTCGACCACTTCGAAGGGAACCTCCGGGCAATGCTGCCGAAGGTCGCTGGTGAAGTTGTCGACCACCCGCCCCATCCCGCCTTTCTCGCGGGTGCCGCCGGGGGAGACGATGTAGATCATGTCCGCTCCTGGTCTTCTTGCCTGATCCACCGTCCTGAAGCTCTTCCCGCAAACTTCGTAATGAGGAAGCTGCCGGATCGCCCTGTACCTGCCGGTTCTATCGCGGGTTTCACCCTGGCCGCATTCCCCTAACTGCTTTGAAAAAATACAACTCACAATTTGAGGGAAGCAATTCCACGGTTGTACTATGCGGTATTGGGCGAGGCGTAGGGACGTGACCTTTGGAACGACTGTGGCATGAAATTCTATTCATGAGGGCTAAGCAGTTTGATCAATGACCACCCATTCGGGGTAGGCGTGCTTCCGATGCCGCGGGGGCGGATCCGGCCAGCGGCGCCAGCGGCGCGCGCTGCGGCGCTCCCTGCGGCGTTCCGGGGCGGTCCATCTCCTCGTAGAGCGACTGCAGCGCGCGGCCGTAGGCCCCGATGTCGAACAGCCGCAGGAACAGCTCCCGCCCGGCCTCCGCCAGCCGGGCATGGAGCGCCGGGTCGCCGGCCAGCCCGGCGATCGCCCGGGCCAGCGCCTCGGGATCGTTCACCGGGATGATCCGGGCCGTCTCGCCGTCGGTCAGCACCTCGGGGATCGAGCCGACCGGCGTGGTGATGACCGGCAGCCGGGCGGACAGCGCCTCCAGGATGACCATGGGCAGCCCCTCGTGGGTCGAGGGCAGCAGCAGCATGTCGTGGCTGCGGATGTAGCGGTGCGCGTCCTCCCGCGACACCCAGCCGAGGAAGCGGCAGCGGTCGCCCACCCCCAGCTCCTCCGCCATCCGGCGGTAGCCGTCGATGTCGCCGCCGCCGCCGATCAGGACCTGGAAGCGCACGCCGCGCTCCTTCAGCAGGCGGCTGGCGCGCAGGATGGTGCCGATGCCCTTGCGCTCGGACAGGTTGGCCAGCACCAGCAGCGACAGCTCGGCCCCCGGTCCGGGCGCGGCGCGCACCGGCAGGTCGGCGCCGATGTCGGGCACCGCGTTGTAGAGCACCCGGATCTTCTGCTGGTCGATGCCGACCTCGCCGACCAGGAAGTCGCGCCAGCTCTCGCCCAGCACCACCACGCGCGTGCTGTGCCTGAACAGCCAGCGGCTGATGGCACGGGCGAAGGGGCCGCCCTGGAAGAACTCGACGAAGGAGGCGCCGTGCAGGTGCACCACCGTCGGCCGGCCGAACAGGTCGGCGACGAGCTGCACCGCGGCCTTGCGCAGGAAGCTGCCCTTCTCCGACACGTTGATGTGGACGATCGACACGCGCCGCCGGGCCAGCAGGACGGCCAGCCGCACCAGCGTGCCGCCCAGGTAGAAGGGCGACAGCAGGACGCTGCCGTTCCCCCGGGTGTCGAGCACCACCGTCTGCGGTGCGCCGGGGGAACAGGCGAACTGGTCGACGATGTAGCCGGTCATCCGGCCGATGCCGCCGCCGTCGATCGCACCCGGCGTCGCGAAGGCGATGGAACGGGCATTGCTATGCCGCGGAATAGGCTGCGTCATGGTCTGCCGTCGTTTCGTTCGGGGGAGGGGGAGGCGCCCTTGCATTGCCGGCGGCCGGTCATGCGGCGTCCGAAGCCGAGAAGATCGCCTGCCGCAATCGTCGCCGCAGCCCCACCGGCATCAGCGAATGCATGGTGAAGGTGGCGAGCGCCATCGGCGTCGGCGCCCCGTCGCGCAGCGCCGTGTTGAGCAGCCGCCAGCGGACCCCCGCCGTGCGCGCCGCCTGCTCGCCGCCGGTCGCCTGCAGCAGCAGGCAGGCATAGGCGCGCGGCGACAGGTGCCGGCGCATCGCCGCCGCCCAGTTGATCGCCAGGTCGATGTTGCGGCAGGTCGACAGGGTGACGCGGTTGTTCTCGGTGTAGTGCACGGCCAGCACCTCCGGCACGGTGATCAGCGCGCAGCCCTCCACCCCGCCGCAGAGGATCAGCCACTCCCAGTCGTCGAAGGCGGACACCGGGATCGGCACCCGCTCCAGCAGGGCGCGCGGCGCCAGCAGCGTCGTGGTCGGGGCGAAGGTCTCGCCCTTGAACAGGCCGTGGCGCACGAACAGGTAGTCGCCCACCTCGTCCTGCGGCGTCGCCAGCCGGCGCGGCCAGGCGAAGGTCCCGCGGGCGGTGATCACCTGGCAGCGGCAGCTCATGATCGGGTAGCGGACGCCGGCCGGGCGGGCGGCCATCTGGACCTCGATCTTCTCGGGCATCCAGTGGTCGTCGTCGTCGAGGAAGGCGATCCAGGCGCCGCGGCCGTGCCGCACCCCGATGTTGCGCGCCTCCGCGGCGCCATGGTTCTGCTCGAGCTCCAGCACGGTCAGGCGCGGGTCGGACAGGGCGTGGAGCTGCGAGGCCGTTTCCGGGTCGGGGCCATCGATCACCACGACCACCTCCAGCGCGGGATAGCTCTGCGCCAGCGCGCTTCGCACCGCCCGCGTGACCAGGTCGGGCCGGTTGCGGGTGGGAATGACGACGGTCACCAGCTCGTTCGAAGACGTCATGTTCGTGCCTTCAGTCGCGAAGGAGGGTCACAGGGATCGGCCGTTGCCGGGATACGGCGTCCGATCGGTGGCGAAGGGGGCGGCGGGAGCCGCGCTGCGGGCAAGGGCCGGCCCGCGCGGCACGACGGGGTGGTAGCCGAGCCCGCCCTGCGGCACGCCGGGGTCGCCGGGCCGGGCCCGGGTCGGGTGGCCGTGGAAGGAGCCGTGGCGGGACCCGCGGCCGGCGGCGCGGGCGCGGTCCCAGCGCTGGCGCTGGATCAGCCGCACCACGCCGATGGTCAGCACGATCCAGTTGAGCGAATGACGCTCCAGGAACAGGCTTTCCGAGATGGAGATGGCGAGCATCGCGCAGCCGACGGCGAACATCCAGGCGGGCTCCGCCCGGTTGTCGCCGTAGCGGGCCTGGAAGAAGCCCTGGAACAGCAGCCGGCCGAGCAGCGTCACGACGATCAGCAGGCCCGGCAACCCGAGGTCCAGCATCGCCTCCAGCCAGCCGCTGTGGGCGGAGTTGATGCCCCAGCCCTCGACGAAGGCGGCGCCGGGGCCGTAGGCGCCGTACCAGTAGGCGGCGTAGCCGTAGCCGAGCAGCGGCCGTTCCTCGACCGAACGCAGGATATGGTCCCACAGCACGGTGCGGCCGGTCAGCGTCGGATCGCGCCCCATGGCGTAGAGGGCGTCGTGCCAGAAGAAGGCGCCGGCGGTCGCCGCGATGACCAGCAGGGCGATCAGCAGCGCCATGGTGGGCATGAAGCTGCGGATGCTGCCGCGCACCAGCGTGGTGGAGAGCAGCGCGCCCGTCACCAGGAAGGAGGTCAGCAGGCCGGTGCCCGAGCGCGACATGATGATCAGCAGCATGGCCAGCGCCAGCAGGCTGCGGGTCACCCAGCGCCTGGCCTCGCCCTGCCAGTCGAGCCAGACCAGGCACAGCACCAGCCAGACCATCATGCGGCCGGTCACGTTCTTCTGGAAGAACACGCCCTTCCACGCGCCGGGGTGCATCTCGTGGTCCAGCCCCACCGCCGGCATGGCGACGACGAAGATGAAGGACAGGACCATCAGCAGCGACAGGCCGGTCGCCAGCAGGCGCATGATCTCCGGGAAACGGTAGCGCAGCCCCAGATAGATGCCGAACACGGTCGTGAACAGGAAGGCCACCGACCGGCGCAGCGTGATGTCCGGGTAGAGCGACCACAGCGAGGACAGGAAGGCCAGCAGCAGCGCCGCCGACAGGGCCGGGCTCGCGAACGGCACGCGGAAGGCGAGGGCCGGCCGGCTGGCGATGAGGCCGAGGATCAGCACATAGGTGCCGGCGAAGAAGACCGCGGCGCCGGCCGACTCCTGGTCGGCCGCCACCGGGCCGCCGCCGGTCAGCAGCACCGGCAGCACCGTGCCGCTGAAGGCCATGATGCAGAAGACGGTGATGCTCTTTTCCAGGACCTCGGAAACTCTCATGGGCCGCCGTTCCGCTTGCTTGCCTGTCGTCCGCCGGGCCGCCGCTCCGGCCGCCGCACTGTGAAGATGATCAGCGGTGCCCCGGCCGCGTAGGCGGGCGGACGCGTTAGACCGAAGGAGGCCGGTGCCGGCCGGGTTACCCGGATCGGCGACGGCACCCCGGAATCGTAAAAACGGCAAACCCCCCTCCGCGCGCGGAAGGGGGCCTGTCCGCCCGGCTGCGGGCCGGTTACGAGCCATCTCCCTTCAGGACCATCACCGCCGTCTTGCACAGGATGTAGAAGTCGAACAGCAGGCCGCAGTTGCGCACGTAGAAGACGTCCATCGCCACCCGTTCCTGGAAGGTGGTGCGGTGGCGGCCGGACACCTGCCAATAGCCGGTCAGGCCGGGGCGGACCGTGCCGATCACCTCCGCCGACGCCCCGACCTCCGGCAGTTCCTTCGGCATGTAGGCGCGCGGTCCGATCAGGCTCATGTCGCCCATCAGGATGTTCCAGAGCTGCGGCAGCTCGTCCAGCGAGGTGCGGCGCAGGAAGCGGCCGAAGGGGGTGATGCGCGGGTCGACCGTCAGCTTGTGGTAGGTCATGTACTCTTCGCGCAGCTTCGGATCGCTCTCCAGCAGCCGCTGCAGGTGCTCCTCCGCGTTGATGTGCATGGAGCGGAACTTCAGCAGGTCGAAGGTCGCCGCGCCGCCGGCCCAGCGCTGCTGGCGGAACAGCACGGGACCCGGGCTGTCCAGCTTGATCAGCACGGCGATCAGCAGCATCAGCGGCGCCACCATCACCAGCAGAAGCAGCGACAGCAGCACGTCCAGCGCCCGGCGGATGCGCAGGTAGCCGGTGGGCGGCCGGACGCTGACCCGCAGAGCCAGCGAGCCGTGCAGATTGTGGAAGGTCGCGTCGACGGCGCTGACATTGCCCTCGCCGAGCACGCAGTAGACCTGCTTGAAGGGCAGCGCGCGCACCAGCTAGGTCAGTTCGACGCCCTGGCGGCCCGCCTGACGGCCGATGTCGGCGACGATGGCGGCCTGCGCCTGCTGGGCGAAGGCGGGCGACTTGGCGAGCAGCTCGACCGGGCCGAAGACGGGCAGGCCTTCGATCCTCGTCTGCCAGAGGTCCGCGTCGTCGTCGAAGAAGCCGACCGGACGCATGCCGAGCCAGGGCAGGCGCTGCAGCTTGGCGGCGATGGCGGCGCCCTGGGGCCCCGCCCCGACGATGACCACCGGCGTGCGCCACTGCAGCGCGCTGGCCATCAGCCCGTGCACCAGGATCAGGTCGGCGGCATAGGTGGCGGCGAAGCCGATCAGCGCCACCGACAGGGCTTCCATGAAGAAGGGCCGGAACCCGTCCAGCACGATGAAGGGGACCGCCAGCACGGCGCAGCACAGCATCGCCGCCTGGAACGTCCGCCGGGTCCTTTCCAAATAGTCGAAGCGGCCGAGTGAATAAATTCCAAAAACAGACTTAACGAGTGGTACCAGCATCAGGCCGGTCACCAGTGACCGTTGGCCCAGTTCGGCTTCGATGTCAGCCGGGTCCTGGACCAGGATGTGGCTGAGCACCCATCCGACCAGGGCAAGCACGAAACCGTCGGACAGCGCCAGCAGCAACCCCGGCGCCAGCGGCGGAATAGCCGCTTTCTTGGCCGGGGTCATATCGATGACCACCTCTGGGTCGAGTTTGCTCATCGCAGGTCCCATGCGTTCGAAGGGAATGCCAGCCATCCCATGATCATCACGAGGATGGTCGCTCATCAGCTATGCCTGTCGGGCCTGAACACTTCTGACCGCCTTTGTTCGCTGTAACAGCCTTCTATTATCGGCAGGGAAGCAAAGCCGCATGTTGTTGAAGTCGAATTAGGATTGCAGCAGCCGAACGGCAACAGATCTTAAGGGACCGGGAGGGACAGCAGCGATACCCCTGCGAAATCGAATGGTGCAGCACCTCGAATATTCCAGAGAAACCGGAAGGGGCGGGATCCCCGGAAGGGATCGCCGTTCGGGGATGGAAAGCGGCCCGACATCAGCCGTTGGCGGCAGGAATGCCTCGCGATTTCGGGCCGAAGGGGTAACGGACACTCCCCGTCCGGCCTCCCCGCCCGTGCTGCCCCGGCGGAGGTCCGCCGGGCCCGGTCCGACCTTAGGCGATCCGCGGATCCCCGAACGGAACCGGGGAGGAATTCCGTACGACCGCATGGCGCGAACGCGCCCTTGCGCCTTGCAGCCGGCGCGCGCAGGGTCACGACCTGCCGGAGTGCGTAGACGGAAGGGTGCAGAGCCTCGTCCGAAGAAGAGATGACCTTTAGGTCGAGTATTACGGAAGAGAATACCCTTCGCTGCAAGGTCGAATTGACAGGCTCCGCCCCGCTTCCAATCATCGGACCGGGCCGGCGTCCTGCGCTCCGGCGCCGCGCCCGCCGGGGCCGGTGGCCCGCGACCCGCGACCCGCGCCGCCGGCCGATCCATCCCGCGGGCGGCGCTGTTCCCTTTCCAGACTCCCAACGGGTGCCGGATGGCTTCGGAAGCTGAGCAAATCATCAAGCACGGGTGGCTCTTCATGGTCGCCAACGTGGTCAACCGGGCTGCCGGGCTCTTGCTGCTGCCGCTCTACACCAAGGTCCTGTCGCCGGCGCAGTTCGGCGTCTATTCGCTGATCAGCGTGGTCGGCGACATCCTGGCGGTGATGCTGATGATCGGAATGATCAACGCCTTCACCGTCGTCTATTTCGAACATCCGGACGAGGCCGGCCGCCGCCGCGTGGTCGGCACCACCATGATCGGGCTGTGGAGCGCGACGCTCGGGCTGCTGGCGCTGGCCTGGCCGGTCGGGCTGGGCATCAGCGAGGCGCTGTTCGGCAACGGCGGCGAAGCGGCGGTGGTGGCCGTCGCCTTCGCCAGCATCGCCTTCAGCACGGTGTTCGAGCTGGCGCTCGCCTATTACCGGGTCCACAGGCGGTCCGGCACCTGCCTGATGATCTCCATCGGCAAGGCCGGCGGGCTGCTGGTGCTGAACCTGCTGTTCGTCTGGTGGCTGGACTGGGGGGTGGCCGGCATCTTCCTGGCGAACGGCATCACCTTCGTGGCGCTGGGCGTTCTGCTGACCGTCGCGATCCTCGCCGCCAACGGGGTGTCCTTCTCCTTCGGCATCCTGAAGCGGGTGGGGATGCTGGGTCTGCCCTTCATGCCGCAGACGCTGCTGGACATCGGCAACCAGTTCGTCCTGCGCTATCTGCTGAACATCCTGATGGGCATCGCGGCGGTCGGCGTGCTGTCCTTCGGCATGCGGCTGGCGACGCTGCTCTACATGTTCCTCACCGCCTCCTTCCTGCAGATCTGGTCGGTCGCGCGGATCGAGGCGCAGCACCGCGCCGCCGACCGCGACCAGGCGGAATTCGTCTTCTACTTCTTCATCGTCCTGCTGACGGCGGCGGCGCTGGGCATGGCGCTGATCTCGCCGGAGATCCTGTGGCTGATCGCCTCGCCGGACTATGCGCCGGTGCTCGCCTGCATGCCGCTGCTGGTGCTGACCTACACGCTCCACGGCGTGCGGATGCATCCGGAGGTGGCGCTGGTCAAGACCAAGCGGGTCGGCGTGCTGCCGCTGATCTCGCTGGGCGGCATCGCCGTCGGCACCGCGCTGGCCGCCCTGCTGATCGGCCCGCTCGGCGTGCTGGGGGCGGCCATCGGCGTCGTCGGGCGGGAGCTGTTCATGCTGGTGGCGACGGAGCTGGTCTGCCGCCGCCTCTGCCCGCAGGAGCTGCCGCTGCATCCGGGGCAGGTCCTGGGCGTGCTGGTCCCGGCGGCGATCGCCTATGCCGTCAGCCTGGAGCTGTTCGGCCACGCCGTCGACCCCGCCTATGTCGCCGCCAAGGTCGGCCTGACCATGCTGGCCGCCATCGCCGCCGTCTTCGGGCCGGGCTTCAGCCGGACCGACCGGGCGATCCTGTTCCGCATGGTGGGGCGGGTGCTGCGCCGGCCGCAGCCGGCCGCCTGACGCCCGCTCCCGCTCCACCGCGCTTCGCCTGATCCATCCCGGAGGACCGGCCCATGCAGGACCATTCGACCCTCTCCTTCACCCGCAAGGTCGGCGCCGACTGCGTCCGTTATTGCGGGCGTTCCGGCCTCGGCCCGGTGGTGAGGCTGCTGGCCGGCAACCGGCTGTTCCGGCCGGTCTTCACGCTGCGGCTCTGCCAGGCGGCGGCGGCTCTGCCGGCGGTCCTGCGCGGTCCCGCCCTCATGGCCAGCCGCCTGCTTCACCGCTGGACGCAGCAGGCGGCGGGCATGGACCTGCCGTGGGAGACCTCCGTCGGGCCGGGGCTCCGCATCCTGCACGGATGGGGGCTGGTGGTGAACGGCAGCGCCCGCATCGGCGCCAACGTCACGCTGTTCCACGGGGTCACCATCGGCCAGAAGGACGACATCACCCCGGCCGGCCGGGTCACGCATTATCCGGTGCTCGGCGACGGGGTCTGGGTGGGGCCGAACGCGGTGATCATCGGCGCCGCGGAGATCGGCGACGAGAGCATCGTCGGTGCCCTGTCCGTCGTCACCCGGCCGGTGCCGCGGCGGTCGCTGGTCACCGGCAACCCCGGCAAGGTGGTGGGGGAGGTGGCGATCCCCGACATCCCGAACCCGGCGCCACTCGCCGGCAGCGGCCTGTCCGCCGTCCGGGGCGAGGAGCCCGGCCCGCCGGTTGCCGGCCTGTCCGCCGGGCCGGGCTGAGCCGTCGGCACTTTCGCCGTTTCCGGACAGAAGAAAAGGGCCGGCAGCGATGGCTGCCGGCCCAGTCTTCATGCCGAGGATGAAGGTCCTGCTGCCTGCCGGATCAGGCGGCGTGCAGCAGCGACGGGTCGTGGTAGACGTGGTCGGCGGTGGCCGCCGCATCGTTGGCGTGGGCATAGGCGCCCGCGTCCTGGGCGGCGCTGCCCGCCGAGGCCAGTTCCGCCGCCGTGGCGGTGGTGGCGGTGGTGGCGGCGTGCTGCTGGCTGGTGACGGCGTTCGTCCACTCGTTCAGCTCGGCGGTGTGGGCCAGCTCGGCGGTCGAGGCGCTCGACCCCTGCTGGATCGTGCCGGTGCCGCTGGCGTCCGAGATGCTGGCCGAGGTGGCGTTGGCCAGCTTCAGGCTGAAGGTCTCGGTGCCCTCGCTGATGCTGTCGCTCAGCACCTTCACGGCGACCGTCTTGACCGTCTCGCCGGCGGCGAAGGTCAGCTTGCCGCTGGTGGCGACATAGTCGGACCCGGCCTTGGCCGTGCCGTCGACGGTGTTGTACTCGACCGTCACCGGCTTGTCCGAGGCGCCCGACAGCTTCACGGTGAACACCGCGTTGGTGGTGGCCGTGCCGCCGCTGCCGGTGCCGTGGGTGACGCCGGCCATGCCGGTCTTGATCAGGTCGACCTTGGCCTGGTTGACGGTCTTGAAATCGCTGTTCAGCAGGCCGCCGACATCGTGCGATTCCGGCGTCCAGGCCCAGTAGGTCCAGCTCATCCCCTTGTCGCCGGCGGCGATGTCGGCCTTGCCGTCCAGGTTCCAGTCGCCGTTGGTGTACTTCATCAGCGCGTTGACCCAGGTGCGTTCGGCCGCGGTCTCGAACTTGCCGCCGAACTCGCCGATCAGGACCGGAGCGATGTTGTTCTTGTAGATGTAGCCCCACATCCCGTCATACTGCGCCGGCAGGTTCTTCGGATAGCTGGGATCCTGCAGCCACGGGAAGTTGTAGACGCTCTGGCCGTAGACGTGCGGGGAGTAGACCAGCTTGTTCGGGACGTTGAACTCGACCGGGTTGTTCTTCACGCCGGCCAGCGTGCTGCTCCACTCCGTGCCCTCGACGAACATCAGCCAGTCCTTGTTGACCGTCTGGATGGCGTTGCCGATGCGCTCGGCCGCCGCCGCCCAGTCGGTGGCGGGGTTGCCGCCCCAGGTGGCGGAGACGCTGGGCTCGTTGTGCAGGTCGGCGCCGATGACCGTGGTGTTGCCGGCATAGTGCTTCGCCAGCATCTTCCAGTTCTCGATCATCTTCGATTCCGGGTACTTCTGCGAGTACCACAGGCCGTGCTCGTTGGTGCCGGCGCCGCCGTCGTTGCGGTGGTGATCAAGGATCACCTTCATCCCGACCTTGCCGGCATAGTCGATGATCTTGTCATAGACCTGCAGGCGGGTCAGGCCCTGCAGATCGGGGTTCTTGGAATAATCGATGCCGTTGGTGACGGCGCTGCTCTCGAACATCTCATCGGCGTAGGTCAGGCGGATGACGTTGAAGCCGATGTCCTTCATCTTGTTGATGTGGCCCTGGTAGCTGTCGGCCCACAGACCGGTCGGCACGTAGTTGTAGCCCTCGCCGCCGAACCAGTTGACGCCGTTCAGGCGGACGTTGTTGCCGGCCGCGTCGACGATCTGGTTGCCCTCGGTGTGGAGGAAGCCGACGATGCCCGAGGCGCCGCCGCCGCCGGCCTTGGGCTCGGTGACCGTCACGTCGTTGACCGAGATCTTCGGGGTGGTGGCCGGCGGGTTGGTCGGCGTCGGGCTGGTGTCGTGCGAGAAGAAGGACTTGTCGGCGTTGACGACCAGCGTGCCGTTCCAGTTCATCGTGGCCTTGCCGGCGACGACGTCGCGGCCGTCCAGCGCGCCCTTGTCGTAGCTGACGATGCCGTCGGTCGGCAGCACCGAATGGCCGCCGATGGTGATCTTGTTGACCGTCAGGTTGCGGTCCTGGCCGTTGATCGTCGCGTCGTTGTCGAACTGGATCTGGACCTTGTGGGCCTGATCCTGGGCGACGTTGGCGTGGAAGGTGAAGTCCTTCGAGCTGGTGGCGGCCGTGGCCTCGCCGATCACCTTGCCGTCGACCAGAACCTTGAAGTGCGCGTTGCTGCCGCCGGCGACGGTGCCGCTGGCGTTCACCACGATGGCGGTGGACCCGGCGGGCGGGGTGGTCGGGACGGGGGTCGAGCCGGAGCCCGACGGAGCCGGGAAGTAGCTCTTCGTCAGGGCGAAGTCCAGGGACCCGCCCCAGGAGAGCTGCTCGCGGCCGGACAGGACGCCCTGGCCGTCCGCGTCGTAGCTGACGACGGAGCTGTTGGAAGCGATGGTCTTGCCGTTGACCTCGATCGACTTGACCAGCAGGTCGCGGTACATGCCCGCCTTGTCGGTCGACAGCCAGTCGTTGTCGTAAACGATTTGGATCTTATGAGCGGCGTCGGGGGCGACCTTCGTCTTGAAGGTGTAGCGACCGGCGTTGGTGGAATTGACCGTGGCCTGACCGACGACCGTGCCGTCGACAAGCAGTTTGAAATGCGGCCAGACTCCTCCGGCAGCCAGACCCGAGGCATTAACGACGAAAGTCGTGTCGACGGGGTTCGTTGCCATTGGAAGTAACCTCTTGTCCGTGGTTCGTTGGACCCGAGGTTGGCCGACAAAGGTTAACGAGATGTTTCGTATTTTAGCGAATTGAGGCTGAAAAGCCACGCTATGCTGTGAAAAGAATGGGACGGAAAAATCCGCTTTCATGGTGCCGGCCGGCAACATCGGCGGATCTGTCCATCCCTAATACGCTGAAACTACGTTGTTTTATTTCCGATGACCTGGCGTCAGCCTGGCTTGTGCGCGATCATGAACAGCTCGGGGCGGAACAGGTAAAGCTGGCCGAGCTTGGAAAGCTTGCGACGCATGGTTAACGGAAGCGATCCCAAAAATGTCTCCACCGCGGTTACGTAGGCGAGGTAGCCGCGGCCGGAGAAGCGGATCGGCAGATAGCGCCGCAGGGCCATCGGGGCGACGTAGGCCGCCTCCAGACCGGTGAAGCCGGCCGCCTTCAGCATGGCGGAGATCTCGCGGTAGTCGTACTCGCGCAGGTGCATGCACACCGGCTCCTCCAGCCCGAAGACCTCCGACAGGTCGGCCGGCCCGGCGAGCTTGTGCGGCATGGCGAAGACGTAGCGGCCGCCCGGCTTCAGGATGGCGTAAACGTTCTCCAGGTGGGTCGGCACGTCGTCGGGATGGAAATGCTCGATGACGTGGGTGGAGACCACCGCGCCGTAATGGTCGCGCGGCTCGAACCGGGCGAGGTTGACGCCGTCGCAGCAGCGCCAGGTGATGTTGGTGCGCTCGTCGGTCCAGCGCTCGCCGCGCTCCCGCGTCACCTCGGTGGCGACGCATTTGTAGCCGTGGCGGGCGAGGTAGGTCAGCAGCCGCGCCTTGCCCGAGCCGACCTCGTAGACCTCCTTCGGTCCGCCCAGCAGGTCGAGGAAGTGGCGGAAATCCAGGTCCTCGTTGCGCTCGGACGCGTCCTGCTCGGCCTCGTTCAGCCAGGGGCAGGCGCTGTAGAGGGCGGTGTAGCAGCGCTCGAACACGTCCCAGCGCTCCTCCTTGCGGGAGTCGAGAAGCTCGCGCGCCAGCCGGCGCTCCAACTCCCAGTGCTGCTGCACCATGCTCTCGTTCAGCGGGTAGCCGGGCGCCAGATGGAACTTCCGGCGGTAGCGTGCGACCAGTTCGTCGGCGGTAAGGCTTTTCACGATCGACCTCTCCAATCAGCATGGCCCAATCAGCGCGGCCTCGATCAGCATGGCGGCACGCTTCCAGACTCTAGGCATTCCCCGCGTCGCCGCACCGGTGCGGAAGGCTGGCCGGCCAGGGCGATCGGACGTGGTAGCGTCGTGGACGGGGTTACCCCGCCCGCGTCTTCGCCCGCAGGGCCTGCACCGCCGCCTCGTACATCGGCGTCGGGCGCGACCGCGCGTCGTAGGGCGACGGCTGCGGCTTCATCTGCGGGTGCATCTTCGAAATGAAGTTCAGGTCGGAGCGCAGGTGCCACCAGCAGATCTCGGCGACCCGGGCATGGCCCAGCAGGTCCTTCAGGTACTCGCCGACCATCAGCGCCAGCCGCCGGTCCTTCTCCTCCCGCGACCAGGAACGCGGCAGGCGCGTCTCGTCGGCGTCGAGCTCGGTGACGTGGATCGGCAGGCCCAGCCGGTCGACCGCCCGCAGGAAGCTGCGCATGCCGGCGCTGTCGTAAGGCCGGCCGCCGATCAGGTGGCTCTGCAGCCCCAGCCCGTCGATCGGCACGCCGCGCTGCACCGCCCCGGTCAGCCAGTCCAGCAGATAGGCGCGCTTGCGCTGCTCCCACCCCTCGTCCAGCTCGACGCCGAACTCGTTCAGCACCAGCCTGGCGCTGGGGAAGACCTTGCGGACATGGTGGAAGAAGGGGTCGAGCCATTCCGGCCCCTTGTCCCCGCCGGCCGCGACCCACCACATGCCCTTGCGGAAGCCGAAGCGGTCCTGCTCCTCGGGATGGCTCTCCACCGTTTCCCAGAAGAACATCTCGTTGGCGACGTCGATGCGGTAGAAGATGTCGCCGTAGCGCTCCTTCACCCGCGCCACCGCGTCGGTGAAGCGCTGCCAGTAGTTCTCCGGCCCGAGCGTGCCGTCCGGCGAGAAATAGGCGTCCTCGCCGATGCCCAGCTCCGCCTGCCGGGCCTTGGGCAGCTTCATGTAGTCGGGCGTGCCCATGTGCTGCCACAGGATGGTGTGCCAGTTGGGCTTCGCACCGATGTCGCGCGCCAGATTGACTGCCGCGTCGAACCGGCTCCAGTCGAACCGGCCCTCGCGGTTCTGGAAGAGGACCCATTTGCCGCCGTTCTCCGGGGTGACGACGTCGCATTCGCGCGCCATCAGCCGGTCCAGCATCGGATCCTCGGGATCGACGTAATGGTCGCGGGCGGCGCCGTGGAGGATGCCGGCCTTGCGGCACATCTCGCGCAGGGTCACCGCCGGCTCGGCCGGGCGGCTCGCGGCTTCGGCGGGGGCCGGTCCGCTCGCCGCCCGGCAGGTGCCGAGGACGGCGGCGCCCGCCGCCCCCAGCAGTGCCGCCCGCCTGGACAGGGGCACGCCCGTCACGAGGTCGCCCGCAGCGTACGGTTGCCGCCGTAGTATTTCCGGGTGGCGACATAGCTGCTGTAGGGCCCCTGGTAGCCGCGCGAGGCCGCCTTCTTCAGGTTCACGTCGGTCATCACGCACACGAACTTCTCGTGGTCGATCGGGCCGAGGTCGGCGACCGCCTGCAGGTCGCTCGCCGTGGTGTGGCCCCAGCGGGTGACGAACAGCACCCTGGAGGCGGCGGCGCAGACGATGCGGGCGTCCGACACGGCCAGCGCCGGGGCGGTGTCGAACACCACCAGGTCGTAGCGCGGCGACAGGCCGGCCATCAGATGGACGAGGCAGTCGACGTTGAAGCGGTCCAGCGTCTCCGACATCAGCCGGCCGGCCGGCACCACGTCGAACGGCACGTCGTCGGCGCTGTGGACGATCTCGTCCAGGGCCGCCTCGCCGGCGATCCAGTCCGACAGGCCGCGCTTGGCCGACAGGTTGAACAGCCCGTCGATCCGCGACCGGCGGAAGTCGGTGTCGACCACCACCACCCGGCGGCCCGCCTGGCTCGCCACCTGGGCGACGGCGAGGCTCAGCGAGGTCTTGCCGTCCTGCGGCCGGGCCGAGGTCACCGCGATCGAGCCGACCGGGCCGAGATCGGCCAGATGGTTGCGGAACAGGGCGCGCAGGGACTCGCTGAACAGCGAGAAGGGATGGCGCTGGAACAGCTCGTAGAGCCGGCCGTGGACGCCGCGGGTCGAATGGTGCGGCAGGATGTGCACGCCGGCGACGCCCAGGATGCGGCGCACGGCGTCCGGGGTGCGGATGCGGCGCTGCAGCAGCTCGACGCCGAACACCGTGAAGATCGCCACCGCGAAGGACGCCACGAAGCCGGCGAGCAGCAGCAGCGCGCGGAACGGGCCCGACGGGCTGCGCGGCACCTGCGGGGCGGAGACCAGCTTGACCGCCGTCGGGAAGGCGCGGTTGTCCTGCTGGGCCTGCACCTCCTCCAGACGGCCGAGCAGGCTGTCGAGGAGCTGGCGCTTGGCCTGGGCCTCGGCCTCCAGCGTGCGCAGCGGCACCGCCTCCTCGGTCATGGTCTGGTAGCTGCTCTCCAGCCGGGCGATCATCGCCTTCAGCGCGTTCTCCTGGGCGATGGCGACGTTGGCCGCCTCGCGCACGCCGTCGATCTCGCGCCGCGTCTCGCTGGCGAGTGCGGAGTTGGCCTCGTTCAGCCGGGCCTGCAGCTCGATGATGCGCGGGTGCTTGGGGCCGTACTGGCGGGAAAGCTGCGCCATCTCGGTGGAGATCGCCGCGACGGTGGCGCGGAGCTGGGCCACCACCGGCGAGGCGATGCTGCTGCCGCTGGACCGGGCGCCGCGCTCCAGCGCCTCGGCCTGGGCGACGGCGCGGGCGCGGTTGGCCGACGCCTCGGCCAGCCGCAGGCGGGCCTGCTCCAGCTCGCCGGTCGCCATCAGCCCGTTGTTGCCGCCCTTGACCAGCCCGGCGCGGAAGCGGGTCTCGTCGACCTTGCGGTCGGCCTCGGCGACCTCCCTGCGCAGGGCGTCGATGCGGTCCTTCAGCCATTCCACCGCGCTGGTCGACAGGTCGCGGTCCATCTGCTGGCGGGTTTCCATGTAGCGGCGGACGATGGTGTCGACCATGTCGCGCGCCATCTCCGGATCCTTGTCGGTGAAGCGCACCTGGATCACCCGCGACCGGCCGACGATGGCGACGTCCAGTTTGCGCCGGATGCGGTCGAGGATGCCGTCGATGCCGGTGGAGGCGTAGGCCTCGCGCTGGACGGCGTCGCGCGCCATGCCGTCGCCGTGGTCGAGCAGGGCGGCGACCGGGCCGGGCAGGTCCTCGCCCCAGATCTGCCGGGCATGGTCCCGCAGATAGGCGGTGGCGCGCGCCGCGAAGGGCTGGTTCGCCTCGGCCGGCGCCGGCTGGGCCGGCGGGTTGAAGTCGGGATTGCCGGTCAGCTTCAGGTCCTCCACCGCGCGGGACAGCACGGCGGTGGACTTCAGGATCTCGATCTCGCTGAGGATGGAGGAATCCTCGGCGGGGATGGAGCCCAGCATCTGGTCTTCCGGCCGCACCACCCGGACCTGCCGGTTGTCCACCAGCAGGAGCGCTTCGGAGCTGTACTGGTCCTTCAGCAGCGACACGCCGAACGCCGCCGTCGCCGTCAGCGCCACGACGATGACGGCGATCAGGAGCTTGTGCGCGGCGAGCACGCGCAGGATGAAACGGAAGTCAGGGCCCATCGCCGGGGCCTGCCCCTCGTAATCGGCGCGCGGCGTGGGACCGGGAACGGCCGGCCAGCCCGGAACCTGGGTCTGGGCGTGGGCCGGTGGACCGCCACGGTTGATCTGGGGAAGGTTTTCCACGTCTCAAAGCTCCTTATGCATGGGCGCTGGTGCGGCGGTACCGGAGGATCGGCGCACGGCGGAGCGGGCGGCCGGGCGGAGGGGGGCCGGCCGGGGCCGCCGGGCGGGCAGGGCAGGGGCCGCCAGGCGGAGGCGGCAGGCGGTGGCGGCGAAGCCGAAGCCGCCGACGACATAGCGGCCGAACAGCCGCTTGGGCTCCTGCAGCAGGCGGAACGCCCATTCGAAGCCGGCCCGCTGCAGGTTCTCCGGCGCGCGCCTGAAGCGGCCGGCCAGGAAATCGACGATCGCCCCGCCGTTGACGATCAGCACGGGGTGGTCGAGCGCCGCCCGCAGCTCCGCCGCCACCGCCTCCTGGCGCGGCATCCCCATCGCCAGCAGGATCAGGTCGGGCCGGCTGCGCCGCGCCTGTCGGACGTAATGCTCCACCGGGTGGAAGCCGTGCTGCAGGTCGGCGTAGACGTGCGGCGTCACGGTCTCCAGATGCGCGCGGGCGCGCTCCAGCCACGGCGTGGCGGTGCCGTAGACGGCGACCCGGCGCTTGGGCAGGCTTTTCAGCAGAAGCGGAATGAAATCGGTGCCGTTCATATTGAAGCCGGCCGGAAGACCCAGCCAGGGCATGATGATGCGAAGCCCGACGCCGTCGCGCAGCAGCAGATCCGACCGGTCGAACGCGCCGAGGGCCTCCTGCGACCTCATGCACAGGTTGACCGCATGCGCGTTGAGGAAGGACAGCACGGTCGGCCGCTCGACGGCGCCGAGCTCCGCGACCAGCGCGCGGCGTTCGGCCTCGCTTGAAATGCACCGCATCCGCTCGATCAGTGCGAAGACCTCACGAGGAGTCGGCATGCGCATCTCCCAAATGACTTCCCTGATGAATCCGGGTCGCGACACGGTCCGCGGCACCGTCCGCCGCATGGACCCGCTTGCGGGTCCGGCTAACCCGTCCGGGCAGCGGCCGGTCCCGCACGTGGTTCTATGTGGCCGGCGGAACCCCTTTTTCGCAGCGGTGAGTTCGGCGAAGCCGAGGCGGAGTCGGGTTAGCCCGGCCTCGCCTCGGCCCGCTGAATCGGCTTGCCGGGGCATGCGGTTCAGCCCATATAGGGGACCTTGCCGGCGCAGGACCGGATATGCCCGCCGCTGTGCTCTGTTGAGCGGGATATGACCCGGCCTCTGGTGGCCGCCTTCTTTCGGATCCGCCTGCCGGACGGCGGCCGGATCCCGTAAAACGACAAGAACAACACGGCACGACCGATGAGCGACGACCTCCCCAACACCCGCCAGCCCGGCACCGCGGACGAAACCGACCGGCGCGCCGCCCTGCGCCTCGTCGCCGCGGCGGTCAGGGGCGACGGGATCGAGATCGACGCCGACAGCACTCCCGCCCGCTATTCGGTCGCCGTCGCCCACACGGTCGCCATCCCCGGCACCGACCGCAACCTGAAGCTTCGCTTCCGCGTCGCCATCGGCCCGCTTCCCGACGTCGAGGCCGAGCTGTGGGGGCTGATGACCGCCGAGGAGGGCTTCGGCCGTCCGCAGGCCAAGCTGCTGGGCAAGCAGGTCAAGGCCGCCTGCCTGGGATCGCCGGCCATCGACAAGGCGAAGGCGCGGGTCGACGGCTGGGTCGCCTCGATGGCGCAGCGCGCCGCCAGCTTCGGCGATGCCTGGCGGCCGAAGGGCTTCGCCGACGAGCTGGGGCGCGTCGCCGGCTTCGGCGGGCGCATCCCGCGCCTGCAGACCCTGCTCGACGCGCTGGAGGAGGCCTTCTCCACCGCCGCGGCGCGTGCCGGCCTGAAGGTCCGGCGGGAACGGCTGGAGGACGCCTCCGGCCTCGGCGTCTATCTCGACAGCTTCGCCACCGCGCGCGCCATGCTGCGCCGGCTGCGGCTGTTCGTCGGCCCGACCAACTCGGGCAAGACCCACGCCGCCATGGACCGGCTGGCCGAGGCGGAGAGCGGCTGCTACCTCGCCCCGCTGCGCCTGCTGGCTCTGGAGGGGCAGGAGGCGCTGGAGACGCGCGGCCGTCCCTGCAGCCTCGTCACCGGCGAGGAGCGCGACGTGCGGCCGGGCGCCGCCTTCACCTCCTCCACCATCGAAATGGTCAACACCTCCCGCATCTGGGGCGCCTGCGTCATCGACGAGATCCAGATGATCGGCGACCCCGACCGCGGCTGGGCCTGGACCCAGGCGGTGGCCGGCGTGGCGGCGCCCGAGATCATCATGACCGGCTCGGCCGACGCCATCCCCTACGTCAAGCGTCTCGCCGACGCGATGGGCGAGGAGCTGGAGGTCGTCGAGTTCACCCGCAAGTCGCCGCTGCGCGTGCAGGAGGAGCGGGTGCCCCTGGCGGAGGTCCGGCGCGGCGACGCGGTGGTCGCCTTCTCGCGCAAGGACGTCATGGCGCTGCGCCGCGACCTGCTGGCGCGCGGCCACACCGTCGCGGTGATCTACGGCGCCCTGTCGCCGGAGGTCCGCCGCGCCGAGGCGCGCCGCTTCCGCGAGGGAACCGCCGACGTTCTGGTCGCCACCGACGCCATCGGCATGGGGCTGAACCTGCCGGTCGCCCGCGTCGTGCTGTCCACCACCCGCAAGTTCGACGGCCGGGAGGAGCGCGAGCTGACCCCGTCCGAGATCCGCCAGATCGGCGGGCGCGCCGGCCGCTTCGGCATGCATGAGGAAGGCCGCGTCGCGGTGCTGGAGGGCGAGAGCATCAACCCGGTGCGCCGGGCGCTGACCTCGCCGCCGGTGCCGCCGGAGGACCCGCGCTCCTGGATCAGCCCCAACCTGACCCATGTCGAGGCCATCGCCCGCGAGCTGGACACCGACAGCCTCGCCAAGGTGCTGCGGACGGCGGGGCAGGAGCTGCTGCGCGCCAACCAGACCTTCCGCATGACCGACCTGGAGCAGCGCATCCAGGCCGCCGCCGCGGTGGACAAGGCGAAGCTGCCGCTGGCCGAGCGCGACATGCTGGCGCGCTGCCCGATCGACGTGCGCGACCAGAACAACCTGCGCCTGCTGGCCCGCTGGGCGATCAACCAGGGCAAGGGCATTCCCAACGCCGCCCCCGACGAGGCGGAGCGCTTCCGCCACCATGTCGGCACCGACGTGGAGCTGGAGCGGGCGGAACGGGCGGTGAAGGAGCTGACGGCCTATGCCTGGCTGGCCTACCGCTTCCCCGACGCCTATCCCGACATGGATCTGTGCCAGGAACGCCGCGCCCTGCTGAACGCCTTCATCGAGCGGACCCTGGCGGAACGCTCGCTGGCGCGCGCCTGCCCGGTCTGCGGCACGCGGCTGAAGGCCAATCACCGCTTCCGCGTCTGCGATTCCTGCTACAGCGGCCGGATCGAGCAGCGCCGCGGCGGGCGGCGGGACGGTGCCCGCCGCGACGGCGAGGCTGCCGTCACGTCGGGGGCCATCACGTCGGGGGCCGCCAAGCCGGGGGCCGGGAAGCAGGCGCCCGCCCCGGCGGAGGGGCACCCGCACTACCATCATCCGCTGCCGGGCAAGAAGCGCGGCAAGGGCGGCGCCGGCCATCGCGGACGCCGCACGACGGCCGGCACGGCCTGAGTCCGGGTCTCCCTTTTCCGGCGCGGCCCGGGACCTGCGGCGTCGCGGTCGCCGGGGGTATCTGCCCGTAACGGTTATGGGTACCACCCTGCGCCGGTCCGCCCGGTTGAAATAATCCCGGAATTTGACTCGCTAAGGTAAATTTGCCTGACCATCATGCCAGCATCCGTCGTGGACGGCGGAGGTGGCGTGTCGTCTGGCCGATGTCGCTTTCTCTCGACCATTGATCCGCCTTCCCCACGCCATCCGGTCGGCCCGATGCCTTGCGGCTTTCGAACGGAGGCAGGTCATGCCGAACAGGGACAGTGTGCGGTGGTTCAGGGAGCAGTTTTCCGAAGTCATCGCGCCGGAAATCCAGGGAACGCCATTCGATGTCGATATGCTCACCGCCGTCGCGTACCAGGAAACCGGCTATATATGGTCGGCGCTCTGTCTGAAGGGACTTCCCACCGGCAGGATACTCGAGCTGTGCGTCGGCGACACGCTCGACGAGGACCGCGGGCGCCGGGCGTTCCCGCGGACCTATGAGGAACTGATCGCTTCGCCGGACGGTCCCCAGCTTTTTGCCGTCGCCCGCAGGGCGCTTGAGGAGGTGGCCGAGCATGTTCCGGACTACCTGCCCGCCTCAAAGAAGCCGCACAAGTTCGTTCACGGCTTCGGCATCTTCCAATACGATCTTCAGTTTTGCCGGACCGACAAGAACTTCTTCCTGTCGCGGCTCTACATGGACTTCGGGGAGTGCCTGAAGCGGGTTCTGAAAGAACTGCGGCTGGCCATGGAGAGGATCGGCTGGGGCGGCAGGACCGCGCTGGGCGACTACGACTTCGCCTGCGTCGCAATAGCCTACAACACCGGAAGCTACAAGCCGGAGCGTGGGCTGAAGCAGGGCAGCTCGTCGGGGGGGCGCTACTATGGCGAAGCGATCTACGATTATCTTCGCCTGATCCGCTCCTTCGACCAGCCGATCGTGGCAGCCCGGCCGCCGGGGCGGGCGCTGGTCCGCGAACCGACGCCGGTGACGGCGGCAGGGCCGCGGTTCCGGGTGGACACGACCTCGGGGACGCTCCGGCTGCGCAGCGGTCCGCAGAGGGATCCGGCCGACCTGACGGCGAACGTCATCGGCGACCTGCCCGACGGCCACGAGGTGCGTGCGGTCACCGGGGTGCCGGTCGACGGCTTCCTGGAGGTTGAGACCAGCCTGCGCGGGGCGTTCCTGCGCGGTTTCGCCGCCATGGCCTTCCTCGAACCCGTGCAGGATGGACAGCCGCTGCCCGCTCCGGCGCCGGTCATCGACCTCCCGCGGGCCGACCTCCCGCGCAAGCCGGGGCAGGTGACGCGCCGGGCGGACAAGGCGGGCGCGCTGTCGCTCAACGAGCCCGACCAGCCGGGGCGCACCGGCGACACGCCGGCAGATCTGTGCCGCTCCCTCATCCGCATCGTGGCCTGGCTGGCGGTGGACGATTCGAAGCACCTCCGCTACCAGCCGGCCGACGGCAGCACCTACTGCAACATCTACGCGCACGACTATTGCCACCTCGCCGGCGTCTACCTGCCGCGGGTCTGGTGGACGCAGAAGGCGCTTATGGCGCTGGCGCAGGGCATGGCGGTCTCCCCGCGCTATGCCGACACCGTCGACGAGCAGCGGGCCAACGACCTGTTCCGCTGGCTCCGCGATTTCGGCCCGCAGTTCGGATGGCGTCAGACCGGTACCCTGACCAAGCTGCAGACGGAGGTGAACCAGGGGGCGGTGGGGCTGATCGTCGCCCGGCGCAAGGAGGACGGGAAGTCGGGACACATCGTCGCGGTCGTTCCGGAGACGGAGTCGCATCAGGCGATCCGGAACGCCGGTGGCGAGGTGACCTCCGCGCTGCAGAGCCAGGCCGGCGACAGAAACTTCCGCCTGGGCACGGGGACGCCCGACTGGTTCAAGGGCGAACGCTTCGCCGAGTCCGCCTTCTGGATCCACTCCTGACGGGAAGCCCCGCCCCGACGGAAAGCCCTGACGGGAGAGCCGGGGCCGGGGCGTCCGCTCAGGCGGCGGTGCTGGCCTTGCGCCGCGGCCAGACGATCTCCTCCTGCGTTCCGTTCTCCCCCAGGAAATAGCGGCGCAGCGGGAGGAGGTCGGCGCCGAGTTCATAGACCAGCGGGCGGCTGGTCGGGATCTCGAACAGCGGGATGTCCTGGTCGGGCACGCCGTCCAGGTGCTTGACCAGACCGCGCAGGCTGTTGCCGTGGGCTGCGACCAGGACGCGGGCGCCGAGGCGCAGCGCCGGGCCGATCTCGCCCTGCCAGAAGGGGATGACGCGCTCCGTCGTGTCCTTCAGGCTCTCGCCGCGGGAAGCTGCGCCTTGGCGATCCCGGCATAGCGCCGGTCGCCGACCGCCGAGGCGGGGTTGTCCGGCTCGATCGGCGGCGGCGGGATGTCCCAGCTCCGCCGCCACTGGAAGACCTGGTCGGCGCCGTGGCGGGCCGCCGTCTCCGTCTTGTTCAGCCCCTGCAGGGCGCCGTAATGGCGCTCGTTGAGGCGCCAGTGCTTGTGCACCGGCAGCCACAGCCGGTCCATGTCCTCCAGCACGATGTGCAGCGTCTTGATCGCGCGGGTCAGGACCGAGGTGAAGGCGATGTCGAAGTCGAACCCGGCGGCCGTCAGCAGGGCCGCGGCCTGCCGGGTCTCCGCGATGCCGCGCTCGGTCAGGCCGACGTCGGTCCAGCCGGTAAACCGGTCCTCCTGGTTCCAGACGCTCTGGCCGTGCCGCAGCAGGACGAGTCGGTGCATGGCTTGGACCTCCTCCTCAACGCGCGGCAACCGCAGGTCCCTGGCTGCGGGCTGGCCGCGACATCTTGTTCCGGCTCATCAAACGCCCTCCCGGCGGGGGGAGTTCCGATATTACACGGTGCATGCTGCAATATGTCAGGCGCGAAATCGTGGAGACACACTCGGACAACATTGGGTGGATAACCTTATCCCGACCGAAAATGCTGGCATTTTAGGGATCCAGGCCGGGAGAGGCGGACGGTACGCGCATTGCGCGATGAACCCGACCCTGCTCCGGCCGCCGGACCCGGCCGGTATCGACGGTCGCACCGGTGGCGTCCGCCGGCGGTGTTCCACCCCTTTTGTCGTACAAACCTTGCGCTTCGAGGCCGCCATGCAGCATCATGACCTCCTCTCCAGGGCCGTGTCGACCGACCGCGAGATCACTCTGGAGGCCCTTCGCGTGTTCACCTACCTGAGCCGGCGGCTCCATTTCGATCGATCCGTTCCGGTGCTTCAGTCCGAACTGGCTGATGCGCTGGGCATGCAGCGGCCCAACGTGAACCGGGCCATCAAGCTGCTGGAGAACAAGCAGATCCTTCTGCGGGACTCCAAACTGGGTCGTGCGATCACGTTCCGGTTGAATCCGGGGCTGGAGGGCGGCCGGGCCTGAATTGGCCTGTGAATGATCATCGAGACCAGAGAGCTGTTCTTCACCAACTCGGCTCTCAAGAAAGCCCTCGCCTGGTACCAGAAGGTGCCGAACCAGTCCGACCTGCCGCTCGGCGTCGTCACGACGGTGACACCCAAGCCGGGCGGCGGTCTGGTGGTGCAGATCCAGCAGAGCGGCGCGACGAAATCGCGCGACATCGCCTTTACCGCCAGCAAAACGCTGGCGCTGCTCCTGCTGTTCTGCCGCCGGCAGAAGATCCCCATTCCCCGGGACGCGTCGAAGGACCTGGCCTCCGCCGACGACGGCGTCGTGCTGACGATCCGCGGCGAGACGCCGACCAGCGCTCCCCCGCACTGATCGGGCGGCCCGTCCGGCCGTGCCTGCGCCGGCCGGACGGGCCGCGCCCGCCTCTCTCGCGTCACTCGGCCGGCGACTCGGCATCGCTCTGCGCCGGCATGTCCTCCTGCGTCCCCACGGGGTCCGCCGGCCCGGCCCCCACCGGCTCGACCTCCGCCGGTTCGCCGAGCGCGTCGGCGGGGACGGCGGGTTCCGGCCTGGCCAGGGCCTCGGCCGGCACCGCCTGGGCGGTGTCGCGAATCGCCCGGGCGGCGGCGCGCAGGGCGGTGTCGGCCCGGCGGTCGGGCATCAGCTCGAACAGCATCAGGGTCCGGCCGTTGACCGGGACGTCGTCGCCGCTGCGGGCGGTGGAGACCTCCAGCCGTTCCGGCTCGCCGGTGTCGAGCAGGCAGATCCACTGGCTGCCGCCCGCCACCTCCGGCAGCTTGAACGGCACCACGTCGTGGTGGGCGTTGATGATCAGCAGCAGCGTGGCGTCGCCGGCCACCCGCTTGATCCCGGTCGCCTGCGCCCGCCCGTCCATCAGCATGCCGAGGCAGCGCGCCATCGGATCCTGCCACTGCTCGGTGGTCTTCTCCGTACCGGCCGGGGTGACCCAGGTGACGTCCTTCACGTCGAGGTCGGGATTGTACACCCCCGTCAGGAAGCGGCCGCGGCGCAGCAGGGCATGGCTCTGGCGCAGCGCGATGACGCGGCGGACGAACTCGGTCAGCGCATGGCCGTCCTCGCCGATGTCCTCCCAGTCGATCCAGCTGATCTCGTTGTCCTGGCAATAGGCGTTGTTGTTGCCGTGCTGGGTGCGGGCGAACTCGTCGCCGGCCAGGATCATCGGCGTGCCCTGCGACAGCAGCAGCGTGCCCAGCAGGTTGCGCATCTGGCGCAGGCGCAGCGCCCGGATCTCCGCGTCGTCGGTCGGCCCCTCGGCGCCGTGGTTCCACGAGATGTTGTGGGAATGGCCGTCGCGGTTGTCCTCGCCGTTCGCCTCGTTGTGCTTGTCGTTGTAGGAGACGAGGTCGTTCAGCGTGAAGCCGTCATGGGCTGTGACGAAGTTGACGCTGGCCCAGGGCTTGCGCCCGCGCTTGTTGAACAGGTCGCCCGAGGCGGTCAGGCGGGCCGCCATTTCGGGCAGCTTGCCCTCGTCGCCCTTCCAATAGGCGCGGACGGTGTCGCGGAACTTGTCGTTCCACTCCGCCCAGCCCGGCGGGAAGCCGCCGACCTGATAGCCGCCGGGGCCGCAGTCCCACGGCTCGGCGATCAGCTTGACGCGGGACAGCACCGGATCCTGCCGGCAACTGTCGAGGAAGCCGCCGCCCTGGTCGAAGCCGTGCGGCTCGCGTCCGAGGATGGTGGCGAGGTCGAAGCGGAAGCCGTCGACATGCATCTCGGTCACCCAGTAGCGCAGGCTGTCGTTGACCATCTGCAGCACGCGCGGGTGGCTGAGGTTCAGCGTGTTCCCGGTTCCGGTGTCGTTGATGTAGTAGCGCGGGTCCGGCGCCAGCCGGTAGTAGGAGGCGTTGTCGATCCCCTTGAAGCTGAGGGTCGGCCCCATCTCGTTGCCTTCGGCGGTGTGGTTGTAGACCACGTCCAGGATCACCTCGATCCCCGCCTCGTGGAAGCGGGCGACCATCTCCTTGAACTCGGAGATCCGGCTGGTGCCGAGATAGCGCGGGTCCGGCGCGAAGAAGGAAATGGAGTTGTAGCCCCAGTAGTTGCGCAGCCCCTTCTCCAGAAGATAGCGGTCGTCGATGAAGGCATGGACCGGCAGCAGTTCCACCGCCGTGACGCCCAGCGAACGGATGTAGTCCACCACCTCCTGCTGAGCCAGCCCGGCGAAGGAGCCGCGATGCTGCGGCGGCACCGCCGGGTGGCGCATGGTGTAGCCGCGGACATGCGTCTCGTAGATGATCGTCCGTTCCCACGGGATCGCCGGGTGGCGGTCGCTGCCCCAGGTGAAGGCGGGGTCGACCACCACGCATTTCGGCATGCCGGGCGCGCTGTCGCGCCGGTCGAAGGACAGGTCGCCGCGCGGCGAGCCGACGCGATAGCCGAAATGGGCGTCCGACCAGCGCAGCGGGCCGATCAGGTGCTTGGCGTAGGGGTCGAGCAGCAGCTTGTTCGGGTTGAAGCGGTGGCCGGCCCGCGGTTCGTAGGGGCCATGGACGCGGTAGCCGTAGACGGTGCCCGGCCGGGCGTCGGGCAGATAGCCGTGCCACACCTCGTCGGTGTATTCCGGAAGCTCGATCCGCTCCAGCTCGCGGCGGCCTTCCTGGTCGAACAGGCACAGCTCCACCTTGGTGGCATTGGCCGAGAACAGCGCGAAATTGACGCCCAACCCGTCCCAGGTGGCGCCGAGCGGGTAGGGCAGGCCTTCCCGGATCCGGGACCGGCGGGAAACCTGCGGGGCGGCGGGAAACTTCTTCAATCTGGGCCTCGCACGATGGGGAGACTGCGCAGGGGGCTGCGCCGGTGATGGAAGAACAAGCCGGCCGCCTCATTGATCCCCGACGCCGGAGTCCGCAGCCGCATCGCCGTCCGCGCGATAACCCGTCCTGAAGGATCCATCCCAAAGATCCGGCGCCGTATGAGCATTGATATAGCCTCGATGGCGGGTCGCTGCGGAATGCCTGCCATGGTATGGTCCGAAAGCGTAAATAGAGCAAAGTAACGATTACCGCTTCGGCAGACTGATGATTACCGTTTCGTGGCAAGAAGCCGGCCCGTTCCATCCTCTGTGGCAAGCTGCTGCTCGTCTGCCGCGGGATCGGCAACCAATGGTTCAGCCATCTCTGTCTCTGTCGTCGAGTCTTCCGCCGTCCGCCGATCCGGCCTGATCTGAACCGCTCCACCCCCCGTCCCCACCACCCGGCGTCCGCCGCCGGTGGTCACCCAGACCAACCGCGCTGCCGATGTCCCGGTTTCCTGCCCATGCCCTGGTGCCGACCCTGAAGACCGTCTTTGCCGCGGGCACCATCCTGCTCGGCCTGCTGGGCGTCGGCGCCTGGGGGGTGATGAGCCTGCTCGACCGGTTCGACACCCTGCACCGCGCCGAACAGCGCGTCGGCGAGGCCGCCCGCCTGCTCGGCGGCCATGTGGAGACGGTGCTGGAGGGCGCCTCGACCACCCTGCTGCGCCTCGCCATCCTGACGGAGCAGGAGCGCGGCATCGGGATTCTGGAGCGTCCCTCGGTCAAGGCGATCCTGGCGGCGGGGGAGTTCGGCGTGCTGTCCGCGGTCGATCCGCAGGGCCGGCCCCTGGCGGGCGCGCCGCCGCCGCTGCCGCCGGCGGACATGCAGGCGCTCTTCGACCCGGCGGGCAGCGCTCCGGCGGGCGGAGCGGGCACCCTCATCACCACCGCCCCGGTCGACGGGCGCACCGCCGTCATCCTCGCCCGCCCGCTGCACGGTCCGTCCGGAGCGACGGAGGGGGCGGTGCTGCTCGCCCTGCCGCCCGATGCGCTGTCGTCGGTCGCCGGCAACCTCAGCATGGGGCCGGACGTGACGGCCGGCCTGTTCCGGCAGGACGGCCGCCGGCTGGCGGGGGCCGGCGCGGCGACTCTCGGCGCGCTGCCGGCGCTGGTTGCGGGAGAGGAGACGGTGCTGCGCGACCGTGTTCTGGAGGGCCGCACGGTGCTGGTCGGCCTGAAGCAGATGCGCACCGTGCCGGTCACCGTGGCGGTTGCCGTCCCCCATGCGACGATCCTGCTGTCCTGGCACACCCGGCTGCAGCGCGGGCTTGGGCTGGTCCTCCTCGGCCTCGTCGCGCTGGGCGCCATCGCCTGGATCGGCTTCGGCAGCCTGCGGCGGGAGGAGCAGGCCCGCCGCGCGCTGACCAACGCCAATGCCCAGCTCGAACAGCGGGTGGCGGACCGCACCGCCGACCTGCGCTCGCTCAACCACAAGCTGGTGCGGGCGCTGGCCGAGAAGGAACGGGCGAACCAGGCCAAGGCACGCTTCCTCTCCGCTGCCAACCACGACCTGCGCCAGCCCTTCCAGGCCTTGCGGCTGTTCCACCATCTGCTGATGGAGCGGCTGGCCGACCCGCGCGACCGTTCCATCGGCGAGAAGATGGGGCAGGCGCTGGACAGCGGCGAGAACCTGCTGCACGCCCTGCTGGAGGTCGCCACGCTCGACGCCGGGGTGGTCCGGCCGGAGGTCGCCGACGTGCCGATCGGCCCGGTGCTGGAGACGGTGGGCGCCGAGTTCCGCGCGGCGGCGGCGGAGAAGGGGCTGGAGTTCCGCGTCCTGCCCTGCGACGCGACGGTGCGCACCGACCGCGCGCTGTTCACCCGGATGCTGCGCGACCTGCTGCGCAACGCCGTGACCTACACCCGCGAGGGCCGCATCGTGCTTGGCTGCCGCCGCCGTGGCCAGTGGCTGCGGGTGGAGGTGTGGGACACCGGCTCCGGCATTCCGACCGAACATCTCGACGCGATCTTCGAGGACTTCGTCCAGCTCGGCAATCCGGAGCGCGACAGCCGCCACGGCCTCGGCCTCGGCCTCTCCAAGGTGCGGCGCAAGGCGGCCCTGCTCGGCCATGTGGTGGAGGTGCGCTCGCGCTACGGCCAGGGCTCGGTCTTCTCCATCACCGTGCCCGTCTCGGGCGCGGAACGGCGGGGCGAGGAGTCGGCCGGCACGGCGGGGGACGCCGCCGGTCCGGCCGCGCCGCGCCTGATCCTGGTGGTGGAGGACGATCCGGTTCAGCGCAGCGGCGTCACGATGCTGCTGGAGAGCTGGGGGCATCAGGTGATGGCGGCGGCCGACGGCGGAGCGGCGCTGGACCTGCTGCGCGCCTCCGGCAAGCGGCCGGACGTGGTGGTGACCGATTTCCGCCTGCCGGGCTCCCTGACGGGCGTCCAGGTGATCCGCCGCGTGGCGGAGATGACCGGCGGCCCGGTCCCCGCCATCGTCATGACCGGCGACACCGCCGCCGAACGCATCCGCGAGGCGGCGGCGGCGGGATGCCGGCTGCTGCACAAGCCCTATCCGCCGGACCAGCTCCGGGAGGCGCTGGCCGCCCTGTCCGTCGGGCCGCCCGGCCGCCCCGTGCATCGCCAGACGGCGGCGTGACCGACCGCGTGACATTTTAACCAAATCTGAAGCGGCGGCGCGCGACAGTTGCGCAACGACCAGGTTCGGCGCGCCATGACCCAGCAACGACCCATGATCCGTCTCGACCAGATGCAGCTCGACCAGGCGGTGCGCCGGCACGAGATGTTCCGCAACGCCCGCATCGGCGGGGCGCGGGCGATCCTGTCCTTCCACGACCTGTCGCACCTCGACCTGTCGCACCGCGACCTCGCCCATGCCGATTTCACCGGGGCGGTGCTGCGCGGCGCCAACCTGTCGGGGGCGAAGCTCGACTGCGCCGCCCTGTTCGCCGCCGATCTGCGCCAGGCGAACCTGGAGGGCGCCAGCCTGATCAAGACCGACCTGCGCGGCGCCTGCCTGCGCGGCGCCGTCCTCGTCGGCGCCAACCTGTTCGAGGCCGACCTGCGCGACGGCTCGCTGGCCGAGAAGGACCGCGACGGCAACCTCCGCCTGCTGCAGATCGAGTCCCGCCCGTCGGAGGCGTCGGGCGCCGACCTTTCCGGCGCCAACCTGACCAACGCGCGGCTGTCCGGCGCCATGGCGATCCACACCGACTTCACCGACGCGGTGATGAAGGGATGCAAGCTGGTGCGCGCCACCATGCGCGGCGCCAACTTCAGCGGGTCGAACCTGGAGGGGGCGGACCTGTCGGGCGCCGACCTGCGGGGCGCCTGCCTGCGCGGGGCGGTGCTGACCGGCACCTCGATGGTCATGACCGACCTCACCGACGCCGACACCAGCGAGGCGTTGACCGACAAGCCGGTCGGCCGGGTGATCGCCGAACTCGGCCGGTCGCTGGAGGATCTGCTGCACGACCACATGGCCTGGGTGGGGTCGGGCGGGGCGCAGGGCACGGCGCTCGATCTCTCGGGTTTCGACCTGCGCCATGCGCCGTCGCTGGCCCATGCCTGCCTCACCATGCTGCGGGCGTCGGGCGGGACCTTCTACGGGCTCGACCTGTCGGGGGTGCAGTTGCAGGCGGCGACCCTGGACAACGCCGATTTCCGCGGGGCGACGCTGGCCGGCGGCGACCTGCGCGGCGTGAACCTGAAGCGGGCGAAGCTGAACAACGCCGACCTGCGCAACGTCAACCTCCGCTCGCTGGTGTTCGACGAGCAGCGGTCGCGCTGCGCGGACCTGTCCGGCGCGCGGCTGCGCTATGCCGACCTGTCGGGGGCCTGCCTGCGCACCGCGAACCTGTCGGGGGCCGACCTCTCCTTCGCCACCCTGATCGGCTGCGACCTCGGCAAGGCGGACCTCAGCGGCGCCAAGCTGTTCGGCGCCAAGGTGGAGCGCCGCGCCCTGCTGGACGGCGTCAATCTGGATGGTGTTGCGGGGCTGAAGCTCTGAGGGACCCGGCGCCGCGCAGATGGTCGGCGATGGGCGAAAGCTGGGCCAGCACCGCGGCGTCGGTCAGCCGGTCGCGGCGCAGCAGCGCCTGGGCGATCGGGTCCTGAAGCAGTTCGGCAACGCGGCAGCGCCACGTCTGCCGGTGGGGCAGGTCGTTCATCGGTCGTCTCGCTGTCGGTTGTCGGGGTTGCTGTCGAACGCCCGCGCGGGCCGCCTCAGCAGCTAGTGCCCGACGGCTCCCGGTTCAAGGGGGGCATCGGGGCAAATCCTGCGCTGTCGCTGCCGGTCGTGTCTGTCGGGCGTGCGGACACGGTACCGGCCGTGGCCGCCGGCCGCAAGACCGGCAAAAGTCACATCGCCGCAAGCCCAGGCCCCGTCCCCCGCTCTGCCGGAAGGCCGGCATGCGGCGCCTTCCCGGCATAGGACCGAAGCCCATCGCCGCCGGCACCGGGACCGGCCTTGGGAGGGGGCCTATCCGCCGGAGGTCAGATCGGCCTGCATCCGCGGCTTGCGCCAGCCGGCGATCACGCGGACCGCCTTCAGCGCCTCGGCATTGTCGCTGATCTTGAAGTGCTGGCGCAGTTCGACCACGGCCGCCCACTCGCCCTTTTCGCAGAAGGCGTTCTGGATCGCGGCAGCCGTCTCTTCATCGACCATGAACATGGGGGTTCGGGGAGCTTCGGGGCAGCGGGACGGGACCGCGCCGGCGATGCGGCGCGATCCCGACTATAGCATGTTCCCGTCCGCGGGAAGGGGGGAAGTCGGCCATTGCGGCGTTCCACCCCTTTGCCCCGCCGGCCCGTCCTCCCGGCCGCCGGGCCGGGCTTCGCCGGGATCAGGCGGCCAGCGCGTCGGCGCCGTGCAGCAGGTGCTGCCCGTGGCCGGCCGGGCCGTCGTGCCAGTCGTGGCCGGCGGCCTCATGCGCCGTCGCATACTCGGCCGTCGCATAACCGGCGTGGTCGGCGCCGGCCGAGCGGGCCGCGTCGCTCGCCGCATGGGCGGCGGTGGCGGCATAGGTCCAGTCGGCCAGCGCCGCGTCGTGGCCGGCGTCCCCGGCGTCCTGGCGGTCGTCCGCCTCGGCGACCTTGGCGGTGGTGCCCGGGAAGTAGCCCTTGCCGGCATTCACCACCAGCGTGCCCTTCCAGGCCATGGTCGACTGGCCGGCGGCGACGTCGCGGCCGTCCAGCGCACCCTTGTCGTAGCGCACCATGGAATCGGTCGGGGCGATGGCGTGGCCGTTGATCGTGATCTTGTCGATGTGCAGGTTGCGGTCCTGGCCGTTCGCCACGCCGTCGTTGTCGTACTGGATCTGGATCTTGTGGGCCTGATCGGCGGCCAGCTTGGTCTTGAAGGTGAAGTCCTTCGTCGCCCCGGCCCAGCCTTCGCCGATCTTCCTGCCGTCCACCAGCAGGTTGAAGTGCGGGTTGACGCCGCCCGCCGCCGAGCCGTGCGCCTTGATCACGATGGAGGTCAGGTCGGTCGACGGTTGCGACGGGGCCGGCACCTGGGGACCCTGCGGCGCGCCCTTGGCGAGCTTGGCCAGCATGGCGTCGGTGTTCAGCTCGATGAAGCCGTCGCTGCTGCTCAGCACCTTGCCGGTCGAGCGGGCGAGGTCGACGAACTCGCGCACCGTCAGGCTCTTGCCGTACAGCTTCTCCGACGCCTGCTGCACCAGCGCCGCGGCCGCCGCGACCTGCGGGGCGGAGAAGGAGGAGCCGCCGTAGCTCAGCGTCTGGCCGGCCAGGTTCTTGATCGGCACCATCACGCCGTCGGCGCAGAGGTCGGTGACCTTGGAGTTGCGCTGCGACCAGCTCGGGAACCCGCCGTCGCCGTCGGAGGCGGAGACGCACACCACGTTCGGATCGGCCGCATAGACCGACACGCTGCGGGCGGCGTTGTAGCCGGCGTTGCCGGCCGCCACGGCGGTGACGACGTTCTTGGCGGCCAGCGCCGCGAACTCGTCCGACAGGGCGGAGCTGGTGTGGCTCGACGCCGCGCCGGACACCATCGACAGGTTCACCGAGGCGATGTCATAGGCGTCGACGTTCTTCACCACCCACTGCAGCGCCCTTTCGATGGTGGCGGTGTCGGCCGACCCGTTGGCGTCCGTCACCTTCAGCTCGATGACGTTGACGTCGGGCGCGCTCTTCAGGACCGTGGCGGTCACCCGTGCGCCGTGGGCATTGGGGTTCGAGCTGCGCGCGTCGCCGTCGCGCTCGCCGAAGTCGTACTGGTAGACCATCTTCCCCTTGTCCCACGCCGAGCCCCAGCCGCTGTCGATCACGACCACCGTCTTGCCGGTCCCGGTAAAGGTGCTTCCCGCCATTTTTCTGCCTGTCCTCTTTGCAAGTATTCCGGACACCCCGCTTACCGATAATCGGTGGTAGGGCGATGGCTCGACGGGATTATTATTAAAATGCGTGTGGTCTGCGGATGACAAGGAGGCGGGACTTTTTGGGGCAGCGCCGCCGCTCCGCCGCCGCCGTCAGTCGCCCAGCGCGCGGCCGATCAGATAGCGGCCGTAGGCCAGCAGCAGCTTGTTGTACTCGTTCATCAACAGGTTGGCGGTGCCCGGCCACATCCACCAGTCCGCCAGATGCACGGTCGGCGCCACCACCGGGTGGGGAATCACCTCCATGTCCGGCATCGCCATGTGGAACTCCAGCAGGCTTCGCCGCATGTGGTAGTTGGCGGTGACCAGCCGCAGCGAGCGGAACCCCTGCTCGCGCATCCAGTCCGCCGTCTCGTAGGCGTTGCCGATCGTGCTGTCGGCCGTGTAGCCCAGCGTGATGCAGCATTCCATGTCGTGCGGGCGGCGGCGCGACAGCTTCAGCAGTTCCTGCACCTCGACGCCGTCATAGACGCCGGAGACGAACAGCTTCTTCGCCTGGCCGGCCGCCAGCAGCTCCAGCCCGGTGCCGAGCCGCCCGCTTCCCCCGGTCAGCACCACCACCGCGTCGGTCTGCCGTTGCGCCTCGGCGCCCGCCGGATCGGGGGCGTTGCGCGGCACGTCGGCGGCGAACCACGCCAGCCCGCCCGCCCACAGCCCGCCCAGCAGCAGGGCGGCCACCGCCAGCCGGACGGCGACGCGCGCCAGCCTGTCGCGGCGGCGGCCCGGCGGCGCGGCGCGACCGGTCACGGCAGCGACTCCAGGGTGCGCAGCACGGTCCAGCGCGCGGTCGCGGTCGCCAGCAGGGCGGCCGCCAGCGGCACCAGCACCAGCACGCCCCATTGCCAGGGCTGCAGCCCGACGTCGGGCAGCAGCCCGGCCTGCAGCCGGTCCGCGGCATGCATCACGCCGCCCAGCGTCGCCAGCGCCAGGACCAGCCCGACCGTGCCGCCGCGCAGCGCCAGACCCGTCACATGCGCCTCGAACTGGCGCGAGACATAGCGGTCGGTGGCGCCCATCAGGTGCAGCAGCTCCACCAGGTTGCGGTGGATCGCCAGCCCGGCGCGGACGGCGAAGACCACCGACATGACGCCGGCGCTGCCGATCAGCAGCACGACGGCCAGCGCCGCCCCCTCCAGCGCGCGGGCGAAGCTGCGCAGGTCGGCCAGCCAGACCGCATGGTCGTCCAGCGTCGCGCCGGGGGCCGCCGACTTCAGCCGCTCGGCCAGCGAGGCGGTGTCCACCGGCCCGTCGGTGACCACGTCGATCAGCCGCGGCATGGGCAGCAGCGGGTCGGCGGCCCCCGGCCCCAGCCAGGGCTCCAGCAGCCGTCCGGTCTCGTCCGGCGACAGGGCGCCGGCGCTGCGGATGCCGGGGGTGGAGCGCAGCACGGTCAGCGCCGCCTCGACCCGCTCGTTCAGCGGAGCGGCGCCGTTGCCGGCGAGCGGCGCGATCTGCACCGTCAGCCCGCCGGCCAGCCCGCTGTCCCAGCGCCGGGCGAGGTCGGAGACGACCATCGCGCCGCACAGCGACAGCGTCGCCAGATACACCATCAGCGCGGTGATCCAGACGAGGAAGCGCGAGGAGGGATCCTTGGCCAGGGGGAGGTCGAAGCGCCTGCGCAGGCCCAGCATCGTCAGCATGGCCGGCTCCTTATGCCCACCGCGCGCGTTCCGGCGGCACGACATGCAGCCGGCCGTTCTCCAGATGCAGGCGCGGGTGGTCGAAGCGGCGGATCAGCGCCTCGTTGTGGGTGGCGATGACCACCGTGGTGCCGAGCTTGTACAGCTCCTCGAACAGGTAGAGCAGGCGCATGCCGATGCCGTCGTCGACGTTGCCGGTCGGCTCGTCGGCCAGCAGCAGCCGGGGCCGGTTGATGACCGAGCGGGCGATCGCCACCCGCTGCTTCTGCCCGCCCGACAGGGTGGAGGGCAGGGCGTGCAGATGGTTGCCGAGCCCGACCCAGCGCAGGATCTCGGTGCAATGCTCCAGCACCTCCACCTCCGGGGAGCCGGACATGCGCAGCGGCAGCGCCACGTTGTCGAGGGTGGAGAGATGATCCAGCAGGGCGAAGTCCTGGAACACCACGCCGATCTGCCGGCGCAGTTCCGGCAGGTCGGCGCGGGTGGCGCGGGCCATGTCGCGGCCGAACAGCGTGATCAGCCCGCGCGAGGGCCGGTGCGCCAGGTACATCAGCTTCAGCAGGGAGGATTTGCCGGCCCCGCTCGCCCCCGTCAGGAAGTGGAAGGAGCCCGGTTCCAGCGTGAAGCTGATGTCGCGCAGCACCTCCGGTTCGGTGCCGTAGCGCAGGCCGACATTCTCGAAGCGAATCACGATGCCACCAAAGCCCTCTCACCCCGCAAGACGCGGACCCGCCGGACGCGAGGACCCCGCATCACGCGCACCCGGACAATGCACCCGTGCGGCACCCCCCGTCCACAGCGACGCGCCGGGCGCGGGGCTGCCGGTACGGGCGGTTCCTTGCGCTGCCGCCTACTCCTATCTATAACGCGCATGTCCCCTTTTTCGCGACCGGAACGATGATCGTCTCCTGCCCGACCTGCAGCACGCGGTACACGCTCGACGATGCGTCGGTCGGGCCGAACGGGCGCCGCGTGCGCTGCTCGCAATGCGGCCACATCTGGTGGCAGGCGCCCCCGGTGCAAGAGGCCGGCCTCGAAACCGTGATGGCGGAGGAGGTGACGGAAATCCGTCCGCCTGCGAAACGGTCGGCCGGCGGCGGAAGGCAGACGGCCGGCAGGCGGAGCGGCCCGGACCGCCGGGCTCTGGTGCCCTGGGCGGCGCTGGCGGCGACGGTCCTGCTGGTGGCCGGCGGGCTGGCGCTCGGCCGCGAGGCGGTCGTCTCGCTCTGGCCGCCCGCCTCCCTGCTCTACGAGACGGCCGGCCTGCCGGTGGAGCCGCCGGGCGCCGGGCTGAAGCTGCAGAACGTCAGCTCCCGGCAGAAGGCCGAGGGGGGCGCCACGGTCCTGGAGGTCGAGGGGCAGATCGTCAACGTCTCGGACAGCCAGCGGCCGGTGCCGCGGGTGAAGGTGCTGCCCTTCGGCAAGGACCATGCCCCGCTGCCGGGCTGGACGCTGGAGGCGGCGCCCGCGACGCTGCTGCCCGGCGAGGTCGCCACCTTCCGCGCCGCGCACCCCGATCCCGGCTCCGGTCCGGGGGCGGTGGCGGAGATCACCGTCACCTTTGACGGCGGCTGACGCGCGCCCCGGGCGACGGCGGCTGACGCTCAGGCCCGCGCCTGCTGCCCGGCGGAGCGGCGCCAGGCGCCGGCCATCCGGACCACCGGCAGCAGCCCGGTGACCATCATCGCCAGCCCGCACAGCGCCACGATGACGCAACCCTTCACCAGGAAGGCCGCGACCGGGACGAGGTGGCCGGTGAAGTCCGCGGCGCCCAGGGCGAACAGCGCATAGGCGGCGAAGGTCAGCAGCACGCTCAGGCCCGCCTGCCGCAGCGGCCGGGCCGGCAGCAGGCCGACGGTGCGGATATGGTTGCCGGCGATGCCGACCAGCATCAGGGCGGCCGTCGTGACGCTCGCCGTCGCCGCTCCCAGAGCGCCGAGGAAGGGGGTCAGCGCGAAGCACAGCGCCGCGTTGGCGATGCCGCAGACCAGCATCACCATCATGTACGGCCTCTGCCGGTGCCAGACCAGCAGCGGGTCGCCCAGCACGATCACCAGGAACAGCAGCGGCACGCCGGCCATCATGATGCGCATCGGTTCCCGCGCGCCTTCGAAGGCCGGGCCGAACAGCACCGCCAGGATCTCCGGCGCCAGGGCCATGCCGCCGACCGTCACCGGCACGGCGATGGCCGCCATGGTGACCACGAAGCGCCGCACCCCCGCCTGCATCGCCGGCCGGTCGCCATACACGTTGGCGAGCGGCGGCAGGAAGGCGTTGCGGATGACGTGGGCCAGCATGACCACCAGCGTCACCACCTTGTAGGCAGCGCTGTAGAGCCCGACCTCGGCCGCCGGCCGCATCAGCCCCAGGACCAGCACGCCGGTGCTGTGATAGGCCATCCAGACGAAGCCGCCGATGGAGATCGGGGCGGACTGCGCCAGCAGGTCCCACCAGCGGCGGACGGAGAAGCGGAAGGTCATCCGGCGGAACAGGGCGACATAGCCGATCCAGATCCACAGGGCGTTGACCGCCGCCGACCCGGCGGTGATGCCCGCGGCGATGGCGGTGTCGCCGCTGTCGTGCACCAGCAGCACCGTCGCCCCCAGCGTCAGCAGGGCGGTGCCGATCTGGCGCAGGGCGATGGCGCCCATCCGCTGGATGCCGGCGAAGACGAAGTCCAGCACCAGCGCCTGCGCGATCAGCTGCACCCCCTGCACCAGATAGACGGCGCGGGCGTCGGCCGGCAGGTCGAGCGCGAAGAGCACCGCCGCGAAGGCCCCGTAGCTGACGAGCGACAGCGTCAGCCGCAGCGAGACGACCGTCCCGGTCAGTTCCGGCACGCAGCCGGGATCACGCGCGATCTCGCGCATCGCCAGCGTGGCGATGCCCGAATTGACCAGCAGCGAGAAGAAGCCGACCAGCGCCGTGCCGAACCCGATCACGCCGAACTGCTCCGGCTGCAGCGCCCGCGCCAGCCAGCCGGTCGCCACCAGCCCGCACAGCGTCGTCACCACGGTGGACAGGGTCAGCAGCCCGATGTTCCGCAGGATCGTCAGCATGGCGTTCCCGCCGCGTGACGGTCCGATCCGCCCGGCACGCCGTTCAGCCAGCCTGCCATCATCGCCTCATCCGCTCCTGCCCTTGTTTCACCCAGGTCGTGCTGCACCGCAAACGCCATGGCGCGGCGCCCTTACGGTAGGCGGACCCACGGGGAGCGAACACTGGGCATTGAGGGAAGTCGCGGGGCAGCCGGCGCGATGCCGGCTTACCCCTCTTGTGGTGGTTACCAGCCGTCAGAACTGCTTCAGCAGCCGGTCGATATACTCGCGCTCCGTCTGCGGGCGGGAATACTGCCCGGACCGGCGGCGCAGCTCGTCGAGGATCTCCCGCGCCCGCTGCAGGTCGGACTGCTCGGGGATCTTCACGTCGTTGGCGTCGATGCTGCCGAAGCCGGAGGGGCGGCGGCCCAGCGGGTCGCGTCCGCGGCTGGGGCGCTGCTGCGTGCCCTGCGGCTGGCCCATCATCATCGGCCCCTGGCCCATCATCTGCTGGGCGAGCTGCTCGGCGAGCCCCTGCATACCCTGCTGCAGCTCGTCCATCGCCTGGGTCTGCGGCGGCACCGCGCCGCTGGGCGAGCCCTGCTGCAGGGCCTGCCCGGCGTCGCGCATGGCGCGTTCGGCCCGGCCGAGCGGGCGCGGGATCTCGCCGCCGGTCGCCTCGCCCATGCGGCGCATCAGCTCGCCGAGCTGGCGGCGCAGCGCCTCCTGCTGCTCGGCCTGCTTCTGCAGGGTCGGGCTGCCCTGCATGCTGCCCTGGCCCTGCTGGTTCTGCTGGCCCTGGCGGCCCTGGCGGCTGCGCGGCATCGGCTGGCCGTTCTGCTCGCGCTGCATCTGCTCCTGCGACTGGCGGAAGCTCTGGTCGAGAAGCTGCTGCTGCTGGCGGGCCATCTCCTGCAGCTCGCGCATCATCTCCCAGGCCTGGTTCTGGCCGTTCTGCTGCTGCTGTTGCATCTGCATGGCCATGGCGCCGTTGCGCATGTTCTCCAGCATCTGCTGGAGCTGCGAGAGCATCTGGCGGGCGGCGTCGCGCGATCCGGTCTCCGCCATCTGCCGCATCTGGTCCATCATCTGCTGCAGGTCGTTGCGGTCCATCATGCGGTCGGCCAGTTCCGGCGGGATGGTCGGGATCTGCTCGCCGCGCTTCAGCGCCTCCATCATCTGCTGTTCCATCGCCTGCATGAAGGCGTCGAGCGCCGCCTGCAGCTCGTCCATCAGCTTGCGCAGCTCCTCGTCCGACGCGTTGCGCTCCAGCGCCTCGGACAGGCGCTGCTCGGCGTTGCGCAGGTCGCGCTCCGCCTGCGACACGCCGCCGTCCTCGATGCGCAGGGCCGTCTCCCACAGAAGCTGCTGGACGGGCGGCACCGACTCCTCGCTGCGGTCGAGCATCAGGCGCCCGATGGCGGTGCGCATGGCGAGAAAGGCGACGATGTCGCCGCCATAGGTGCCGGGCCGGGCCGAGATGTCGGCCAGCGCGCGGGCCACGTCGACATGCGCGTCCTTCGGCCGGAGCGTGAGCTGCTTGCGCTGCTCGACCAGCGCGCGGGCGACCGGATGGCTGAACACCCGCTCCGGCAGGGTCAGCGCGGCTTCCTCCGAGCTGCCGGTCTGGCCGGCGCCGTCGGTGGCGACCAGCCGGATCGTCACCGGCAGGCCGGCCCAGGGGTGGGGCGTCAGGTCATGGAAGCCGGAGGCATGGGCCTCCTTCGGACGGACGCCGGGCAGCGACAGCGGCAGCTCGATCGGCGGCGCGTCGCGCAGGGCGGCGATGGCGCCGTCCTCCGTCCCTTCCGCCCCCTCGGTGGCGAGGCGGATCACCGCCTTCACCTCGGCAAGTCCGTAGTCGTCGCGCGCCGCATAGTCGAGCTTCAGCGCCGCCCGCTCCGATTTGGAGGGCGGGTTGGCGTGGGCGATGATCGGCGGGTTGTCCGGCACCACCCGCACCGGCCAGGAGCCGAGGGTGCCGCCGCCCTGGGTGACCGAAATCCGGGTGCCGCCCTCGATCGGCTGCTGGATCTGGAAGGTCGCGGCGTCCACCGCCTCGAAGGCGGCGGTCCGGTCCCCCGCCTCCAGCGTCGGGGTGCTGCGCCCGCCGGTGACGCGGGCGAGCACGAGGCTGCCCCTGGGCACCGGCACCGGCTGGGCGCCGGCACCCTCGGCCGCCGGGGCCTGGGTGCCGGCGCTGCCCGTCTTCAGGAAGACCGGCGGCAGGCCGGTGTATTCCGGCGGCGCCACCCAGAGGTCGAGCGTCGCGGCGGCCGTCACCGTCCCCACGCCGAAATGCGGCGTCAGCGCGGCGGCCAGCCGCGGCCTCCAGTCGCCCCAGGTGGCGCCGCCGACCGCCACCAGCACCAGCACGACCAGCGCGCGCAGGGCGAACCGGTCGCGCGACGGCACGTCGGACTGCGGGAAGGCGACGCGCAGCCGGCGCATCGCCGCGCGCACCCGCTCCTGGTGCAGCGCCCACAGCGCCTCGGCCACCGGGTCGCCGCCGGCCGGCCGGTCGGCCAGCGTGTGCAGCGGACGGTGCGGCAGGCCGCTGTCCCGCTCCAGCCGGCGCCGGATCTCCGCCTCGCCGGGCAGCGAGAAGCGGCGGAAGCCGAAGACGAGCGACAGCACGAAGGCTGCGGCCAGCAGGATCAGCACGGCCGAATGCAGCCAGCCCGGCAGGCCGGGCAGCAGGCCGGACAGCGCCAGGGCCAGGAACAGGCCGGCGATCGAGGCGGGCGCCCACAGGGCCGGCCACAGCCGCTCCCACAGCAGGGCCGCGCGGGCCTCGATCAGGCGAAGGCGCGGTGCCGCCGGATGGTCGGCTGCGGTGCGGCTCCGGCTCGTCCGCTGCTCCTGCTCGCTCATCTCGCCACTCCCATCCTGCCCGCAGCCGTCCCGCCCACAGTCATTTCGTCCGCAGCCATTTCGTCCGCAGCCATTTCGTCCGCAGCCATTTCGTCCATTGCGGCGGCCCTCCCAGGATATTGGCCGTTCCGCCCGGGTTTGCCCACCATCTACCCGTAAGAAAGTCCGACTCCGCGGATAGGGATAGCGCGTCCGACTCCAGCATCGCCCGATGGCCGAAATAAGGCGGCTCCGCCCTCGCCGCGGCTGTTTCCCCGGCCCGCCGCCTGCACTAGGATGCCGCCCCCGAACGACGAGGACCAGAATGGACAGCGACCTGACGTGCCCGCAGTGCAATTCCGAACATGTCTACCAGGACGGCAGCCTGTGGGTCTGTCCGGAGTGCGCCCATGAGTGGAACCCGCAGGCCGCCGGCGAGCCGGCCGCCGAGGCCGCGGAGGGCGTGCGGGACGCCAACGGCAATCCGCTGAGCGACGGCGACAGCGTGACCGTCATCAAGGATCTGAAGGTCAAGGGCTCGTCCCTGGTCGTGAAAGGCGGCACCAAGGTCAAGAACATCCGCCTGACCGACGGGGCCGACGGCCACAACATCGCCTGCAAGATCGACGGCATCGGCGCCATGAACCTGAAGTCGGAGTTCGTGAAGAAGGCGTAGCACCAGTTCCCGGCCCGTGTGTCCCCGATCGTGCTAATCGTCCGAGCCGGCCGGCACCGGCTTGGACGGAACGGCGCGGCGCCGGGTCTCGCGGTGCAGGATGTAGAGGCCGCTCGCGGCCACCACCACGGCGCCGGCGGCCATGTTGCTGGCCGGCACGTCGCCCCACAGCAGCCAGCCGAACAGCACGGCCCACAGCAGCGACAGATAGTTCAGCGGCGCCACCACCGCGGCCGGCGCCAGCGAATAGGCCCGCGTCACCAGAAGCTGGCCGCCGCCGCCCAGCAGGCCGGTGGCGAGCAGCAGCAGCCATTCGTGGGCGGTGGGGGTGCTCCAGGCGAAGGGCAGGGCGAGGCCCAGCATCACCGTGGTGGCGGTGGTGAAGTAGAAGACGATGGTGTTGGCCGGCTCCGTCCTGCTCAACTGCCGGACGGTGATCATGGCGGCCGCCTGACCGGCGGCGGCGGCCAGCGCGACCAGCGAGCCGAACTGCAGCACGTCGCCCGAGGGCCTCACCATGATCAGCACGCCGAGGAAGCCGACCAGCACCGCGCTCCACCGGTGGATGCCGACCCGCTCGCCGAGCAGCGGGACCGACAGCGCGGTGAGGAACAGCGGCGCGGCGAAGGTCAGCGCCACCGCGTCGCCCAGCGGCAGCAGGTGGAAGGACCAGAACATCGCCGACATCGACGCGATGCCGATCATGCCGCGCCACAGATGGGCGAAGGGGCGGGCGGTGCGCAGGTTGGCCACCCAGCCGCCCTGCGCGGCGATCATCGCTCCGACCGGGATCAACGCGAACAGGCTGCGGAAGAAGGCGACCTCGACGACCGGGAAGGTCTCCGTCAGCAGCTTCACCAGCACGTTCATCAGCGAGAACAGCAGCACCGATCCCAGCATCATGCCGATGCCGAGCGGCGTGTTGTCGGTCCGTACGTACGGCTGGACGGGGGATGGGAGGCAGGTCTCACTGCGCAACCGTAGCAAAACGGCGCCGCCCGCGTCACGATGTCGCAACGCGGGCGGTCATGTCCCGGCGGTATGGCGGCCCTGCTGAGGCGGCCGGGCGGTCAGTCCTGCAGCTTGCCGCTGATCTCCGCCTCGGCGCGCAGCCAGTGCTCCTGGTCGCGGCCCTCGGGGCGGCCCTCCTGCTCCCAGATCTCGTAGGCGCGCTCGGCGATCAGCTTGTTCTGGCCGCCGCGCAGCAGGCCCTCGGAGATGTTCATGTTGATGCGGGCCAGCGACACCAGCCGCCGCGCCTCGATGGTGCCCTGGGTCGCCTCCATCGTGGTGGTGGAGACATACTGCGCCAGATTGCGCAGGTTGGCCTTCACCTCCGGCTCCAGCGGGCACTCGTCGTTGACCAGCACGGTCTTGATCGCGACCCAGAGCTTCAGGTTGTGGTCGAGCGCGAAGCTGACCTTCTCCGGCGTGTCCGCCTCGATCAGCAGGCTGGCGGCGTGCAGCAGGGCGACGGAGTCCTGCTCGACCTGAGCGAAGTTGGTGCGGAGGATGACTTCCGCGCCGACGCTGGTGTCGGGGGCGGCGACCTCCGCAACCGGGGCGGCAGCCGGAGCGGCGGTGGCGGCGGACTTGCGCTTGGTGGCCATGGTGTGTTCCCCAGGAGCGTTTTTCTACGGGGTCCACTTGACCTGTGCATGATTAAGATGCGGTTAAGAGGATTCGCCCCAATTGCCGCAGGTCACCGTGCCGACGATTCACTTCCGGATGATGGGTTTCATTGACCGCCGAAGGGCAGGCGGTAATAGAGCCCGAAGACATTGTTGACCGGCACGGTGCCGTCCGTCGGGTTGCCGTCGGTGGCGATGCGGCTGTAGCCCAGGCTGAAGCGCGACTTGTTGTCGAACTCATATCCCAGTTCGAGCTGCGAGCGGAACTCGGTGGTCGGTCCGCTCTCGCGGGGGGAGCGGGCGAGAGAGCCGGCCCCGAAGCTGGGCGTGAAGACGAAGGAACCGAGCGGCACGTCGATCAGGATGCCGGCGCGCACGTTGCCGAGGCCCGAGGCCCCCGCCATGTCCGGGGTGGACGGGGCGGCGGACAGGAAGGGCCGGACGGTGGCGACGGATTCGAGCTGCGGGATCAGCGAGGCGCCGATGCGCACCTTGTCCTGCAGCAGGTCCGACACCCTGGTCTCGCTCTGGGTCCCCACGGCATAGGCGAGCCCGCCGACCTTCCAGGAGCCGATCCGGTCGCCGCTGTCCTGCGCCGATGCCGGTCCGGTCGCCGACAGCAGGGCCGCGGCTGCGAAGGCCAGGCAGGTCAGGGCGTTGGCGACGGGCAGTCGGCTCACGGCGAGCAGCCTCCGAGACAAGCGAACCGGCCCGACGGGTGGCCGTGCCCCCTTGATAATAATGCGGCTCGCACCCCTGCGAGGGGTGTATCGGCACTACCCCTTTGATGTCGGACTCCTGCTGCGCCGCGTCAACCGGAAAGGCGGCGCCGGATGCATTTGACACAGGTATTGCGGGTGCTTCGCGGGGTGGTGTGGCAGCCGTGTTGCCGGCTCGTCTTGCCGCGGTCCCCGGCTCTCCCGTATCCTGCCGCGGTCGACGGCCGGACTCCATCCATGGCGGCCGGGCGCGCAGCCGTCGATGCACAACGGCCGCCTGCGAACGGTCGATGGCAAGCCGCTGATGCGGAAGGAGGATCCCGGTCCTCCCCCCATTGTGCGCCGGAAACGCGCTGCACAATCCGCACGACAGGGCCCGGTTCGTGGTATCCTGCTGCCATGCAGCACGACCCGCCCGAATCGGCGCGGCCGGTCCCGGGTCCCGAGGATCGGGACCAGCGGGACGTCGTCGCCTTCCTCGCCGACCCGCGCACCCATGGTGGTGCCGCGGTGCAGCGGATCGACACCCATGCGGCCATGGTCTTCCTGGCCGGCGACCGCGCGGTGAAGCTGAAGCGGGCGGTGCGCTACCCCTATCTCGACTTCTCGACATCCGACCGGCGGCGCGCCGCCTGCGAGGCGGAGCTGACCCTCAACCGGCGGACCGCCCCGGAGCTCTACCAGGGGGTGGAGCCGGTGGTGCGCCGCAGCGACGGGACGCTGGCGCTCGGCGGGGCGGGGGAGGTGCTGGACTGGGTGGTGGTGATGCGCCGCTTCCCGGACGGGGCGCTGTTCGACCGCATGGCAACGGCCGGCGGCCTGACGTCCGACCTGATGCGCGGTCTGGCCGACGCCGTCGCCGCCTTCCATGCGGTGGCGGAGCGCCGGCCCGACGGCCCGTCCCTGCGGCCGGTGGTGGAGGAGAACCTGGAGGAACTGCGGGCCAGCCCGTCGCTCTTCCCGCCCGCCCGGGTGGAGCGGCTCGCCGTCCTGTCGATGCAGGCGCTGGCGCGGCTCGACCCGCTGCTGGAGGAGCGGCGGCGCTCCGGCTTCGTCCGCCACTGCCACGGCGACCTGCATCTGCGCAACATCGTCCTGCTGGACGGCCGGCCGACCCTGTTCGACGCCATCGAGTTCGACCCCGCCTTCGCGGTCGTCGACGTCCTCTACGACCTCGCCTTCCTGCTGATGGATCTGGAGCATCGCGGGCTGCGGCCGCTGGGGAACGCGGTGCTCAACCGCTATCTGGAGGTGACCGGAGACCTCGCCGGGCTGGCGGCGCTGCCGCTGTTCCTCTCGGTCCGCGCCGCGGTGCGCGCCAAGATTGCGGGGACCGTCGCCGCGCTGAAGCCCGGTGATGCCGGGGCGGCGGCCGAGGCGGTCGCCTATCTGGGTCGCGCCGCGGCGGCGCTGGAACCGGCGGCCGCCCGGCTGGTGGCGGTCGGCGGGCTGTCGGGCACCGGCAAGTCGGTGCTGGCGCGCGGGCTCGCCCCGTCGCTGGGGCCGGCCCCGGGGGCGGTGGTGCTGCGCTCCGATTCGGTGCGCAAGGCGCTGTTCGGCGTGGCGGAGACGGAGCGGCTGCCGGCCGGGGGCTATGCGCCGGGCGTGACGGAGCGGGTCTACGCCCTGCTGGCGGAGCGGGCGGGGCAGGTGCTGGCGGCCGGCCACGCGGCGGTGGTCGACGCGGTCTGCGCCCGGCCGGACGAGCGCGACCTGTTCGAGTCGGTCGCCCGCCGGGCCGCCGTCCGATTCGACGGCATCTGGCTGGAGGCGCCGCTGGACTTGCGGATCGACCGTGTGTCAAATCGCCGCAAGGATGCATCCGACGCAACCGCAGAGGTTGCAGAGCGGCAGGAAGCCTATGACCTGGGTCAAATCTGCTGGATGCGTATCGGTGCTGGCAGGGTTGCCGCGGATGTCCTTGCCGAGGCCCGGAAAAGACTGGCCTAATTCCGCTTGGCAGGAGCGAGCCGGAAGGCGCCCTGGCATGATGCCAGCACCGCGTCGTCTCCGGCGGTACTGAAACGATGGTCCGGCCAGCCGCCGCTTTTGCCATCCACCGTCCTGAAGGGCCGGTCGGGCCGGCCCGGGAGGAAGTCATGTCCCTGAAGACAATCCTCGTGCCGCTCGGCGGTACCGACAACGATCCGGTCGCCCTGAACGCCGCCCTGTCGGTGGCGCGCGATTTCGACGCCCATGTCGAGGCCCTCTTCGTGAGGCTGGACCCGCGCGACGCCGTCCCCATGCTGGGCGAAGGCATGTCCGGCGCCATGGTGGACGAGATCATGCGCGCGGCGGAGACCGAGGCGAACACCCATCTGCTGGCCGCCCGCCGCCATTTCGACGCGGCGGTCCAGGCCGCGGGGATCGAGCTGCGCGACGCCCCCACCACGGTGGAGGAGCCGTCGGCCCGCTGGCGCGAGATCGTCGGCCGCACCGACGAGGTGGTGCCGGCCGAAGCCCGGCTCGCCGACCTGCTGGTCTTCGCCCACACCGACCCGGACCAGGACGCCCAGGGCTATGCGACCATGGAAACGGCGCTGATGACCGGCGGCCGGCCGCTGATGCTGGTGCCCAAGGTGGTGCCGGCGGAGATCGGCCGCACCGTGGCGCTCGCCTGGAACGGCACGATCGAGGCCGCCCGCGCGGTCAGCGGCGCCCTGCCCTTCATCCGCAGCGCCGACCGGGTGCTGGTGCTGACGGCCGAGACCTCGGTCACCCAGGCTGCGGCGGGACGTCGCATTGCGGACTATCTGGCTTGGCAAGGCATTAACCCTGAGTTAACTATTGTCAAACCCGGATCGGAACCCGTCGGACAAGCGGTTACCGAGAAAGCCGCGGAACTGGGCGCCGACCTCCTCGTCATGGGGGGCTACGGCCACAGCAGAATGCGGGAAATGATCCTGGGTGGCGTTACCCGCTATGTGCTCAATCACGCCGGGCTCCCGGTGCTGATGGCCCACTGACCAGACGCGCGGCGCTTCGCCGTCCAACAGGCACGCCCTCCACGCCGGTCGATGGTCACCCGCAGGGGTTCGACCCGCGAGGATCCCGGCCCGCGAGGGAGGAGCGTGCCATGATCACCATTACAGACTGCATCGCGCTGAGCGACCTGACCGAGGCGGAGATCGACGCCATCGCCGAGCACGAGCATGTGCCGGAGATGGTGGCGGTCGAGATCGGCTGCTGCCTCGTCCATGCCCCGGACGCCGCCCGGCGGATCGCTGGCATGATCCGCGAGGACATCGCCGTGGCGCGGGCGCACGGCCGGCTCGCCCATGTGGCGGAGCTTCAGGACGTGTTGAGGGGGTTCGTCGCCGGCCATCCGGGCCTCTGATCGGGGCTCTGCTCTTTCGGGTGGCGGCGGAACGTCCGCGCCACCCGCCGATTGTCGTTGCTGCGGGCGGGCTTCCCCGCCCCCGCGCCGCCGCCGCGACGACCTTCGGAGACCGCCCATGCCCTTGAAGACCATCCGCCTGGAACTGGCGCGCACCGCCGATCATCCCGACGGCAGCGCCGAGCATGGCTACGAGTTCACCGCCCCGCTGACCGAGGACGGGCAGTTCGACCCGGTCGAATGGCGGCTCCACGAGCAGGACTGCACGGTCCACCGCTTCTGGCGCGGCGAGGACGACCAGACCGGCCGGCTGGTCCAGCGCGGGTCGGTCTGGCTGTTCGATTACGAGGAGGACGATACGGACGACGACGAGCCGATCTTCCGGTTCGACCGTCACCGCTTCGTTCCCGGCGACTATGTCGCCGTCACCGAGCATGACGGGGTGCAGCGCCCCTTCCGCGTGGCCTGGGTGCGCTGACCGTCCGCTTCGGTCGGGGGGCTCAGTGAGGGGCGGTGCCGCCGCCATAGGGCCGGTACTGCGCGTCCACATGCTGGATGTGCTCGATGAACCATTCCTTCAGCAGAAGGATCAGGTCGACGCGCAGCATCGTGGTGTTGCTGCCCTCGAAGTCGCGGTGCAGCTTCTCGACCTCCTCCACGAAGTACCGGTGGGCCGCCTTGTGCGCCGGCAGCTCGGGGAAGCCGTGGCTCTCCATCCACTCCTCCTCCCGGGCGAAATGGACGGTCGTGTAGGCGCGCAGGCTGCCGAGCAGGGCGCAGAGGTCGTCGCGGTTGCCCGCGGTGATGCCCGTGCGCAGCAGCCCGTTGAACATGTCGAGCAGCTTCTTGTGGTCGTCGTCCAGTATGGCGACGCCGACGCTCATCGTTTCGTCCCAGGCGACGTGGTCCATGGCGCCAATCCCCGTGCGACCCGGTTCCCCTTCGTGGCTGCACGTCCGCGCCGGCATGGTTGCGCACCGGCGCGTGGTCGTGTCTGGGGGAGGCCGTGGCGAATCCTAGGCCGGGCCGCTGTTGTCGTAAAAGCGGCAAATTCCCGCAGGGGGTGTGCCGCCGGCCGCCAAGCTTGGTCTTCCCTGTGCGGCGGACAGGCTATATGACGGATGGTGGAACTGGCCGGGGCGAGGGGAGGGGCGACGGATGGCTCTGCTCGACGATATCGCGGAAAAGAAGCGGCTTCTCGACAAGGCCCGTCCCCTGCCGATGCGGGTCGTCACCGACATCGCCGACCGGTTCGAGCTGGAGCTGACCCTGTCCGGGCTCGGCGTGGAAGGCGGCCCCCTGACCGCCGCTGAGGTGAAGACGCTGTTCCAGCGCGGCTCTCCCGCGCTGCGCAACCGCGACCCGGCGATGCAGCGTCTGGCGCTCAACCACCGCAAGGCGCTGGAGCTGATGGCCCGCCTGTCCTACCAGCCGGGCGGCATCGTCACCGAACGGACGATCGCCGCCTTCCACGGCCTGCTCTATGCCGGGATCGACGAGGGGGCCGGGCGCTATCGCGAGGGGCCGCTGGCGGATCCCGACGCCGTCGCCTCGCCCGACCCGGCCAAGCTGCGGGTCTCGATGTCCGCACTGTCCGGCTGGCTGCGCCGGACCGAGCCCAGCCCCGACGCCGCCTTCGAGGCGCACCACCGGCTGATGAGCGTGCGGCCCTTCGCCGCCGGCAACGCCGCCACGGCACTGATGCTGTGCAACCTGCTGCTCAACCGCTCCGGCTACCCGCCGGTCTTCGTCAAGGCGGACGACCGCATCCTGTTCGCCGACCTCGTGGAGCGGGCCTGGTCGGTCGGCGACAAGACGCCGTACCGCGAACTGATGATGCGCTTTCTCGATCAGAGCCTGGAACTCTGCCTCGTCAGTGTCGCGAACGGGTTTCCCGACCCGACCGACGTGATGGAGGTGGACGAGAGCGCCTGAAGCGCCGGCTCCTCCGCTCCCGCCGGCAGCCGCAGCCGCGACGGGCGGGCGACGCCGCTGTGGATCAGCAGGGTGATCGGCTGGGCGTCCACCCGGCGGGTCTCCCCCGGCTCCGCCCCGTTGCCCGGGTTGACCGGATAGGCCGGGAAGCAGGAGCCGGCGATGCTGACCCGCAGCGCCTCGCCCGGCGCCAGCGTCGCGCAGACCGCCCGCATCGGCAGGACCAGCGGCCGGGTCTGCGCCCCCGGCTCGACGCGGGCATAGCCGTGGGTCAGCGGCAGCACGCGCCCGTCCGGCTTCACCACCGACAGGGCGGCGGCGACGTCGAAGCAGGGGGCGTCCGCCTCCACCCACAGGTCGAGCGCCACCCGTCCCGCCAGGGTCAGCGGCTCCGTCAGGGGTGCGCTGCCGTAGACGGCGACATCCGGCCGGGCGTCCGCCGCCGCACGGTCCTGCGTGCCCGGCTGCGGTCCGCCATGGCCGCCGACCGTGGGCACCGGGCTGCGCGGATCATGCACCACCACGTCCGTGCCGCAGTCGAGCGACGGGGCGGGCTGCAGCAGGCCCCCGGTCCGCGCCGCCAGCCCGTCGCCGTGCAGGTGCAACGCCGCCGTCGCCGGGGCCAGGGCGGGGGCGTCGTGCCAGCGGCCGGCGCCGACGTCGAACAGGCGCACCGGCCCGGCCCGCTCCGCCCCGTTCTCCTCGCCCTTCAGGAAGCGGTCGAACCAGGAAAGCTGCAGCCGGTCGAGCGCCACCGCCGCGGTTCCCTGCTCCTGCGGCCCCGCCGCCGTCCAGGGGCCGACCACCAGCCGGGCCGGCGCGGCGCCGGGCCGGGCGCTCAGCGCCTCATGGGCATCCAGGGAACCGGCCAGCCGCGGGTCGTACCAGCCGCCGATCTGCAGGATCGGGACGTCCGCCGGCATCCGCTCCACCATGGCACGGGGCGACAGCGCGTCCCAGGCGGGGCCGGGCGCCGGGTCGGTCAGCCAGTCGTCGTGATGGGTATAGCGGGCATAGGCGCGCAGCACCTCCGGCCGCGACGGGATCTCGTCGTCGAGGGGAAGGGCGCGGACCGCATCGCTCAGCGCCCGGTGGGCCACGCCGTCCTCCAGCCGCCGGGCGGCCTCGGCGGCACAGCGCAGGGCCCAGCCCATGGCGTCGGCGAGGCGGAAGGCGCCGCCCTCATAGGCCCAGTCGGAATGGACGTCCCAGCCGGCGAAGGCCGGCGCCACCGCCCTCAGCGCCGGCGGCGCGGCGGCGAGCGCCAGGAGCTGGGCCATGCCGGCATAGCCGCAGCCGTACATCGCCACCTGTCCCGAGGAGCCCGGCAGGGAGGCCGCCCAGGCCACCGCGTCGGCGCCGTCCTCGCGCTCCGCCTGGAAGGGACGGAAGCGGCCTTCGGACGTGCCGCAGCCCCGGACGTCCTGCACGGCCACGACATAGCCGCGGGCGGCGTACCAGCGGGGATGGGCGTAATGGCTGGTCAGCGCCGTGCGGCGCCCGCAGGCCAGCCGCAGCAGCAGGACCGGCCACTCGCCGGCGGCGTCGGGCCGGTAGACGTCGGCGTCCAGCCTCACCCCGTCGCGGGTCCGCATGGAGACCGTCTCGGGCGGCCGCACGGGAAGAGGGGAGGGAAGCTCGCGGAGCACGGGGGCCAGATGAGTCATGGGACACGACCACTAGTGCCGATGTACCCGCCGCCCCACGCAAGCCGTATGCCATCATATGGAACGCGCCGCCGCCCTGCCGGAGCGGGGCCGGCGGCGCCATCGGCCGGCGGTCGTCCCTGATGAGATTTCAGGCAAATGCCGCCAACCGCCCAAGGATTATGCAAACAAGGGACCGGGCAATGGATCAGGAATCGTAGGACAGCAGCGAGATCGCCTCGACGTCCAGCTTGTCGCGGCCGTTCAGGAAGGTCAGTTCCACCAGGAAGGCGGCGGCGCGCACGTCCGCGCCCACCTGCCGCAGCAGGTTGATGGCCGCCGCCATGGTGCCGCCGGTGGCCAGCAGGTCGTCCAGCACCACCACGCGCTGGCCGGGCTCCACCGCGTCGGCCTGCACCTCGATGGTGTCGGTGCCGTATTCCAGGTCGTAGGAGTGGGCGATCTTGTCGCCGGGCAGCTTGCCGTGCTTGCGCACCATGACGAATCCGATGCCCAGCGCCAGGGCGAGCGGTGCCGCGACCAGGAAGCCGCGCGATTCGATGCCGACCAGCAGGTCCGGCTTGTGCGGGCGGATGGCGTCGGCCAGCCGCTCGATCGCGGTCTTCCACGCCTCGCCATGCGCCAGCATGGGCGAGATGTCGTAGAACAGGATGCCCGGCTTCGGGAAATCCTGTATGCCGCGGATGTGCTCTTTCAGGTTCATGGCGCTGGGTCCGTGGGGCGAGGCTCGGGCAGCCGGCGGGCGGGGGCCCGTCATGGTGCCGTCATGTTGCGGTGATACTACCGACGCCCTAGGCAGGGTGCAAACCGCCGTTTCGCCGCGCTCTCCGCCATCCCCAGGGTTGACCGGAACCGTAATGACCGCCACGTTCGAGCCTGGGTTTTTCCTTTCGCGCGGTATGGGACGCATGCCGAGAACTACGCAGGACGGGGTCATGGCGCTGCAAGCCGCCGCTGATCGGGCCTGGATCGAGACGGCCGACGCCGGCGACGGCGCCTGCCGCCTGTCGGCCGGCGGACGCTGGACGCTGGAGACCGCCCAGGGCCTGGCCGAGCGGCTCGACCGGCTGCGCCCGGCCGCCGTCCGGGGCGCCGTCCGGCTGGACCTCGGCCGGCTGGAGGCGCTGGATACGGTGGGTGTGGTGCTGCTGCTGCGCCTGTCGGAGCGGCTGACCCAGGACGGCCATGCCGTGACCATCGACGGGCTGCGCCCCGACCATGCCGCCCTGTTCGACGCGGTGCGCGAGGCCGGCCGGACGCCGAAGCCGGCACATGAGAGGCCGCGGCCGGTCGTCGACATGCTGGTCCGCATCGGCCGCACGACGGTCGAGGCGGGCAAGGAGGCGCGCGACCTCGTCGGATTCCTCGGCCTCGTCACCGTGACCTTCGGGCGCCTGCTGCTCCAGCCCTCCCGGCTGCGGCTGACCTCGGTGATGTTCCATATCGAGCAGACCGGGCTGAACGCCTTGCCGATCCTGGGGCTGCTGTCCTTCCTGATCGGCGTGGTGCTGGCCTTCCAGGGCGCCGACCAGCTCAAGCGTTTCGGGGCGGAACTGTTCGTGGTCAACCTGCTGGGCATCTCGGTCCTGCGCGAGATCGGCATCCTGATGACCGCGATCATCGTGGCCGGCCGCTCCGGTTCCGCCTTCACCGCCCAGATCGGCACCATGAAGGTGAACCAGGAGGTCGACGCCATCAGCACGCTCGGCCTCGACCCGGTGGAACTGCTGGTGGTGCCGCGGGCGCTGGCGCTGATGATCACGCTGCCGCTGCTCGCCTTCTACGCCGACATCATGGGGCTGTTCGGCGGGGCGGTGATGAGCTACGCGACGCTCGACATCACCTTCGGGCAGTTCATCCGACAGCTCCAGACCGCGGTCAGCCTCAACACCTTCATCGTCGGGCTCGTCAAGGCGCCGGTCTTCGCGCTCGTCATCGCGATCGTTGGCTGCTACGAAGGGTTGAAGGTTTCCGGCAGTGCCGAGAGCGTCGGCACCTTGACCACCAAATCGGTCGTGGAGGGCATCTTCCTGGTGATCGTCATCGACGCCCTGTTCTCCGTCCTGTTCTCCTTCATCGGCGTGTGAGGGCGGCAGGGCATGGACAACGGACTGGTGCGAACGGACGGCACGCCCGCGGGCCAGGATCGGGCGGTGGAGCGCGGGACCGCCGCGGAGGCGGGCGGACCGGTCATCCGGGTGCGCGGGCTGGTCACGCGGTTCGGGCCGCAGACGGTGCATGACGGGCTCGACCTCGACGTGCGCCGGGGCGAGGTGCTGGGGGTGGTCGGCGGCTCCGGCACCGGCAAGTCGGTCCTGCTGAAGGAGATCCTCGGCCTGATCCGTCCGGCGGCCGGCCGCATCGAGATGCTGGGCCGCGACACCGTCGATCTGTCGGAGCGGGAACGGGTGGCGCTGCAGTCGCGGACCGGCGTGCTGTTCCAGAACGGCGCCCTGTTCAGCTCGCTGACGGTGGCGGAGAACGTGATGCTGCCGCTGCGGGAGCATTCCGACCTGCCGGATTCGCTGATCGCCGAGATTGCGCGGGTCAAGATCGCCATGGCGGGGCTGCCGCCCGACGCCGGGGCGAAGCATCCGTCCCAGCTTTCCGGCGGCATGATCAAGCGGGCCGGCCTTGCCCGCGCGCTGGCGCTCGACCCCGACATCCTGTTCCTCGACGAGCCGACGGCCGGCCTCGACCCCATCGGCGCCGCGGCCTTCGACCAGTTGATCCGCGGGCTGCAGCGCAGCCTGGGGCTGACCGTCTTCATGGTGACCCATGACCTGGACAGCCTGGTGTCGATCTGCGACCGCATCGCCGTCCTGATCGACAAGCGGATCCGGGTGGGGACGCTGGACCAGCATCTCGCCGATCCGCATCCCTGGATCCACGACTATTTCCACGGACCGCGCGGCCGTGCCGCGCGCCATGCTGAGGATTGACCGGCACCCATGGAAACCCGCGCCAGCTACATCCTGGTCGGCAGCTTCGTGCTCGCGCTCATCGCCGGGCTGTTCGCCTTCACCGTCTGGGTCGCCAAAATCCAGCTCGAGGAGACCCGGCAGCCGTACCGGATCTACTTCACCGGTTCGGTCACCGGCCTGCAGCAGGGAAGCCCGGTGCGCTACCGCGGCGTCCCCGTCGGCACGGTCAGCGACATCCGGCTCGATCCCGAGAACGTGACCCGCGTGCGCGTGACCATCCAGGTGCAGGAGGGCACGCCGATCATGGCGGACTCCATCGCCTCGCTGGAGGTCCAGGGCATCACCGGCGGCTCCTATGTCCAGATCGCCGGCGGGACGGCGACCAGCGAGCGGCTGAAGACGACCGACCCCGACGGCATCCCCGTCATCCCGTCGCGCCCGTCGCCGCTGTCCGCCGTGGTGGATGCCGCCCCCCAGTTGCTGAACCGGTCGCTGGAGGTGATCAGCCAGCTCGGCAACCTGCTGAACGGCGAGAACCAGCGCGCGATCTCCGAGACGCTGGCGAACGTCCGCACCCTGTCCGCCGAGCTCGCCGAGGCCGGGCAGGGCATCGGCGGCACGATGCAGCAGGCGCAGAAGACGCTGCAGGGGTTCGAATCCGTGGGGCCGGAACTGAACGGCACCTTGCGCCAGGCGCGCGAGACGCTGACCACCCTCAACGGCACCGTCCGCCAGGCCGGGACCGACTGGAAGGAGCTGGCGCAGTCGCTGAAGCAGACCTCGACGCAGTTGAACGCCCTGCTTGCGGAAAACCGCGATCCGCTGCGCGACTTCAGCGCGACGGGGCTGTATGAACTGACCCTGCTGATCACCCAGCTCCGCGACCTGTCGGGGCAGCTCTCGCGGGTGGTCACGCGGATCGAGAACGACCCGTCGAACTTCCTGTTCGGCGGCACGAGGCAGGGCGTGGAGGTGCGCGGGAAATGAGGAGTCGGCAGTCCATGACGTCCATGAAGACCCTTGCGACGGTGTGCGCGGCCGCATGCGCGGCGCTTGTGCTGGCGTCCTGCGTCGCGGCGCTCAACCCGACCGCCCCCAGCCTCTACACGCTGACCCCGCACACCGCGGTCGACCCGTCGATCCGCAAGGCCGACTGGCAGTTGCTGGTCGAGACGCCGGTGGCCGGGGCCGCCATCGACACGCCGCGGATCGCGCTCGCCCGCTCGGCCACCTCCGTCGATTATTTCGCCGACGTCTCCTGGGCCGACCGGGTGCCGAACATGGTGCAGGGGCTGATCGTCCAGTCCTTCGAGGACAGCGGGCGGATCGTCTCGGTCGGCCGCGACACGGTCGGGCTGCGGTCGGACTTCGTTCTGAAGTCGGAACTGCGGGATTTCCAGGCGGAGTACAGCACCCCCGGCGCGACCGTCCCCGACCGGGTGCATGTCCGCCTCTCGGCCAAGCTGGTCGCCATGCCCCGCCGCACCATCGAGGCCGGCGAGACGTTCGAGGCGGTGGTGCCCGTGCGCGGCCGGGCCTTCACCGACGTGATCGCCGCCTTCAACGAGGCGCTGGGCACCGTCATGGGCGGCCTGGTTCCCTGGGCCCTGCGCCAGGGGACGGCGGTCATGCGCGTGACCGCCACGCGGAGCTGACGGGGCGACGGCATCCCGCCGGTTGAAATTGCTTGCCAACCAGTCATAGCGGCGTACGTAATTGGTTCGAAAACGGCGCTATTCCCGCACGGGGCGGACTGGCCAATGACGGATCTCTCGGGGCTTTCCCGCGAAGAGTTGGAAGAGATGGCCGAGGCCGGGCGCGAAATCCGGACCTGCCAGCGCGTGCTCGCCAAGACCGGCGACACGGTGGTCGGGGAACTGGTGCGCGGGCACGGCACGCTCTACGAGTGGCATCATTATCCGCCGGGCGACGTCTACGACGCCGAGTACCATGCGCAGTACTATTACCATTGCCACCCGGAGGAGGAGCGGCTGCCCGGCGAGCATGGCCACTTCCACACCTTTCTCCGGCCCCACGGCATGCCGGACGGGCTGCGGCCGGCGCCGCTGCCCGACCTGGAGAGTCCCCCCAACGACAACGACGCGCTGTCGCACCTGATCGGCATCGCCATGGACGTCACCGGCCAGCCGGTGCGCCTGTTCACCACCAACCGCTGGGTCACCGGCGAGACGTGGTATGCGGCGGGCGACGTGGTGCGGATGCTGGACTGCTTCATCATCGACCATGCCCGGCCCTCCTGGCCGGCCAACCGCTGGATCACGGCGCTGATGCGGCTGTTCCGGCCGCAGATCGTCACCCTGCTGCACGAGCGCGATGCCGCCGTCGGCCGCTGGGGGGCGGAGCGCCCGGACAGCTACGTCTACGAGGACCGGGAGCTGGAGGTCGCGTCGCAGGCCGCGATCTCGGTTGAGGAGCAGATGGCGGCGATCGACCTTGCGCTGTACGGCGTGCGCCGGCGCCGCCCGATCCTTCCCGAGCCGCCGAGCTTCGTCGGGATTCCCTGACTCACGGTTGCAAGCATGACGGGTGAAACGGTCCGATCGGCTGACGTTAAGGAAGGTTCAACCGTTTGGCTCCATGCTTGGCCGTAACGAATTCGTCTCCGCCGTAGAGGGACGGGCCGCGCAAAAGCTGGGGTCGGAGACCCATGACCGAACATTTGTCGAAAGAAGACGTCGCCCGCCTTTTGTCGGACCCCTCGCCCAGCACCCGTGCTGATCTGGCGGTCAAGGTCGCCCGGCATTTCGACAGCGACACGCTTTCCCCGTCTGAACGCCGGCTGGCCGAGGACATCGTCCGGGTGATGGTCAACGACGCCGTCGTGCGCGTCCGCCAGTCGCTGGCCGAGAACCTGAAGACCAGCCCCTCGCTTCCCCGCGACATCGCGCTGACCCTGGCGCGGGACGTCGAGGCGGTGGCGATCCCGATTCTCAGCGTCTCCACCGTGCTGACCAACGCGGACCTCGTCGAGATCGTCCGCACCGGCACCGACGCCAAGCACACCGCCATCGCCAGCCGCGAAACCGTTCCGGCCAGCGTCGCCGACGCCCTGATCGAGGTGGGCTCCGAAGGGGCCGTCGCGGCCCTGGTCGCCAACGAGGGGGCGGACCTCGGCGAAGGCAGCCTCGGCCGGGTGATCGACCGGTTCGGCGACAGCGAGACGGTGCAGGAACCGCTGGTCCACCGCGCCCACCTGCCGATCACCATCGCCGAGCGGCTGGTCGCCGTGGTGTCGGAGAAGCTGCGCCAGCATCTCGTCTCCAACCACGAGCTGCCGGCCAAGGTCGCCGCCGACCTGATCCTGCAGAGCCGGGAGCGGGCGACCGTCTCCCTCCTCACCGGCGAGAACGACGAGCGCGCGCTGGAACGGCTGGTGGCGCAGCTCTCGCGCACCGGGCGGCTGACGCCTTCGCTGCTGGTCCGCTCGCTGTGCACCGGCGACATCGCCTTCTTCGAGATGGCGATGTCCCATCTCGCCAACGTTCCGCTGACCAACGCCCGGCTGCTGATCCACGATGCGGGGCGGCTGGGGCTGAAGTCGCTCTACGACAAGGCGAAGCTGCCGCCGGCGCTGCTGCCGGCCTGCCGCATCGCCATCGACGTGCTGAAGGAAACTCCCTATGACGGGGAGGCGCACGACCAGGAGCGCCACCGCCGCCGCCTCATCGAGCGGATCCTGACCCAGTACGAGGATCTGGCGCAGGAAGACCTGGACTATCTGCTCGACAAGCTCGGCGACATGATCCACCGGGACGACGCCGCGGCCTGACCGGCCGCGGCTCTTCCGTGCTTTCCTCTCACATCGTCTTGATCTGAGCGGCGAACTCGTCCACGTCGGACTGAAGCGTCCGGGCATGGGTGGTCAGGCCGCGGGCTGCGTCCAGCATCCTGTCCGCGGCGGTGCCCGTCTGCTCCGCCACGTCGGACACCCCGGCGATGGTCTGCGACACGCTCTGGGTGCCGGTGGCGGCGTCGTGGACGTTGCGGGTGATCTCGCGGGTGGCGGATCCCTGCTCCTCCATCGCCGCGGCGATGCCCGTGCTGATGTCGCTGATCTTCTCGATGGTGCCGACGATCGCCGTGATGGCGCCCACGGCGTGCTGGGTCTCCGCCTGGATCGCGGCGATCTGGCCGGAGATCTCCTCGGTCGCCTTGGCGGTCTGGTTGGCCAGGTTCTTGACCTCGCCGGCGACGACGGCGAAGCCCTTGCCCGCTTCGCCGGCCCGCGCCGCCTCGATGGTGGCGTTCAGCGCCAGCAGGTTGGTCTGGCTGGCGATCTGGTTGATCATGCTGACCACCGCCCCGATCCGCTCCGCCGCGGCGGCGAGGCCCTGGATCGTCTCGTTGGTGCGCTGCGCCTCCTTCTCGGCCTCGCCGGCGATCCGGGCCGCCTCGCCGATGCGCTGGCTGATGGCGTCGATGGAGTGGGTCATCTCCTCCGCCGCGGCGGCGACCATCTCGACGTTGCCGGTCGTCTGCTGCGCCGCCGCCGCCACGCTGGAGGACCGCTGGGAGGCGTCGCGGGCGGTCCGGGTGAGGGTTTCGGCACTGCTGCGGATGTGGTCGGCCTCGCCGGTCAGCGTGCGGCAGAGCCCGTCGATCTTCTGGGCGAAGCTGTGGGTCAGCGCCTCCAGCGACTCCTGCCGCCGGCGCCGGGCCTCGGTGTCCACGCGCTCCTGTTCGGCATGCCGGCTGACCTGGAGCAGCGCGTCGCGGAACACCACCACGGCACGGGCGATGTCGCCGATCTCGTCCCGGTTGCCGGTGTGCGGCACGTCGGACCCGGTGTCCCCCGACGCGATGCGGGTCATGACGCCGGTCATCTCGACGATCGGGCGGGCGATCTGGCGGCGGGCGACGACGATCGTCATCCACAGCGCGAACAGCGCGCCGCCGCCGCCGACCGCGGCGATGACGAGCGTCCAGCGCCCCTGGGCGGCGACCAGATCGGCATGGTAGCGGGCGACGCGCTGGTTGAGCGAGTCCACGAGCTTGATCAGGGCGCTGTTCAGCGCCTGCCGGTTGGTCCGGTTGGCGTCGTTGTCGCCGTAGATCCGCGCCTGCTCCGCCCCCTTCTCCCGTCCGATGCGGACGAGCTCGGTCCGGAAGCGCACGAACTCCGCCACCTTCGCGGCCGGTTCGCCCAGTTCCGCCCGCTCCGCCGGCGGGGTCAGGTCGGCCAGGCGGTTGCTCCGCTCCTGCAGGGTGGTCAGGGTGGCCAGCAGCGGCTTGGCGTACTTCTCGACCTCCGCCGCGTCCTTCGCCATGTAGATGCCGCGCGAATCCATCACCGCCGCCAGCACCAGCGCGTTCATCCGCTCGCCCAGCGCCTGCCGCTCGTAGGCCAGCTCGATCGCCTCCGTCCGGGTGGAGAGGTCGTGCATCGCGGCAAGACCGATCACGCCGACGATGAAGGCGACGGCCGCCATCAGGCCGGAGATCAAGTAAATTCTGGAGCTGATTCGAACGTTTCTAAGTTTGTGAAGCATCCTGCGCAACCTCCCCGGGCGCGATCACGGTGCGTGCGCCGCACTGTTCCGAAGCGAGTTTGATATTGTGAGGTTTCCGGACAATTAATGATGAACACGACTCTTTTGTCCCGCGGCCGCAATCTTCAACAGGTATGGTCCTGTTCCAAGCCCGTGCGGCGATCCACCGCAGGTTGGACGGCGTTCTTTTGCATAGTCCGTTACGGCGCATCGCCCGGCCGCGGCGGAGTGGTGTCGGGGGCGGTGTCGGGGGCGGCGGGTTGACAACCTCTCCTTGCCCGGCTCTTGTCGAAGCCCGGCTCTTGCTGGTCCACCGGTTTGCTGTGACGGAGTGTTTTTCCATGCGCCGACTTCTCGCCGCGATGATTCTGCTGGCGCCGCTGGCGTCGGAGGCGGCCCCGCTGACCAAACAGCCGGGCTTCGACTGCGCCAAGGCGACCCAGCCGGCGGAAAAGGCGATCTGCGCCGACGACTCCCTGGCGGCGATGGACCGCCTGCTCGGCCGGGTCTATCGGCTGGCGGTCGAGGGACAGCCGGCCGACCGCGTCACCGCGCTGAAGGCGGCGCAGGGCCGCTGGCTGCTCGACCGGAACAAGGCCTTCAAGGACGCCAACAACGACCCGATGATGCTGAACGGCGTCTATCACCGCCGCATCCAGGAGGTGATCAGGCTGGCCGGCCAGCGCGCGCTCGCCGCCGCCATCGCCGTGGCGAAGCCGATCGACCCGCTGAAGGAGGCCGGACGCGACGCCGAGGACGATGCCGGCTTCGTCGCCTACACGCTGACCACGCTGTTCCCGAGCCCGGACGCGCCCGACCCCGGCGGGGCGGAGGAGGTTCTGTCGAACCTCGAGCTCTACGGCGGCTTCAGCTTCGCCGCCGCGCTGCCGGACGGCCGGCTGTTCGTCGCGGTGCCGGAGGGCTGCGGCGCCTATCAGTGCTCCAACTTCCCCTTCCTCATCGACAAGGCCAAGGGGATCGCGGCCCGGCTGGGGGTGGAGGTGCTGGCCGACGGCAAGCGGCGGGTCGATCCCGGCGCCGCCCCGGTCGGCCTCGTTTCCCTCAACGGCCCCCTCGTCGAGTTCTTCGAGCAGGGCCGCGGGCTGGGCGACTGCGGCAGCAAGTGGCGCTACCGGGTGGAGGGGCAGACGCTGAAGCTCGTCCAGCTCGAGGAGAAGCCGGAGTGCGACGGCCGGCCCTGGGACGGCAAGGGCACGAAGACCCGGACCTTCTGACGGTGGCCGGTAAGGGATCGATTGAACCTCCGGGTCCGGCTCGCCACTCTCTGGGGAACGGAAACGAACGAGGGGCAGGGCGATGGCGGTCGGTCGGGACGAGTTGAAGCGGCGCATCGGCCAGGCGCTGGGTGAGAGCCGGGCCGATCTCGTCATCAAGGACACGCGGTTCCTCAACGTCGTGACCGGCGAGATCGCCGCGGGCGACATCGCCATCTGCGGCGACCGCATCGTCGGCACCTACGAGTCCTACGACGGGGTGGAGGAGATCGACGGGCGCGGCCTGACCGTCGTGCCCGGCTTCATCGACACCCACGTCCATTGCGAATCGACCTGCGTCACGCCGCAGGAGTTCGACCGCTGCGTCCTGCCCCGCGGCACCACCACCGCCATCTGCGACCCGCACGAGATCTGCAACGTGCTGGGCGAGGCGGGGCTGCGTTACTTCCTGGAGAGCGCCGGCGGCACCGCGACCGACCTGTTCGTCCAGCTCTCCTCCTGCGTCCCGGCGACGGAGCTGGAGACGTCCGGCGCCCGGCTGGAGGCGCCCGACCTCGTCCGCTACAAGGACCATCCGCGCGTGCTGGGGCTGGCTGAGTTCATGAACTTCCCCGGCGTCTTCCACAAGGTGGACGGGGTCCTGGACAAGCTCGCGGCCTTCGACGGCCGGCACATCGACGGCCACGCGCCGCTGCTCTCCGGGCGGGAGCTCAACGCCTATCTCTCCTGCGGCATCCGCAACTGCCATGAGACGACCAGCGCCGCCGAGGCGATGGAGAAGCTGCGCAAGGGCATGCAGGTGCTGATCCGCGACGGCTCCGTCTCCAAGGACGTCCATGCGCTGGCCGGGGTGATCAGCGCCGAGACCTCGCCCTTCCTGGGGTTCTGCACCGACGACCGCAACCCGCTGGACATCGCGGAGGAGGGGCACATGGACCACCTCATCCGCAGCGCCATCCGGCTGGGCGCGCCGGTCGCGCATGTCTACCGGGCGGCGACCTGGTCGGCGGCGCGCAGCTTCGGCCTGCAGGACCGCGGCCTCGTCGCGCCGGGGCAGCGGGCCGACCTCGTCCTGCTCGACGACCTGGAGGGCTGCGCCGTCTCGCGGGTCATTCGCGGCGGCCGTCCGGTGTCGGAGGAGAGCTTCGCCGGCCGGCCGGCGGTGGAGCCGGTCGGGCTCGGCTCCATCAGGCTCGACCCGGTGGCGGTGGAGGATTTCGCCGTTCCCGCGGGCGGCTCCGTCCAGTCGGTGATCGGCGTGCTGCCGGGCAAGATCCTGACGGAGCACCGGCGGATGGAGGTCCCCGCGGCCGGCGGCCGTCTGGTCGCCGACCCGTCCCGCGACCTGCTGAAGATCTGCGTCTTCGCCCGCCACGGCACCAACCGCAACGTCGGGCGCGGCTTCGTCTCCGGCTTCGGCTTCGCGGAGGGGGCGCTGGCCTCCTCGGTCGGGCATGACAGCCACAATGTCTGCGTCGTCGGCGCCAGCGACGCCGACATGGCGCTGGCGGTCAACCGGCTGATCGAGCTGCAGGGCGGCTTCGTCGCCGTGCGCAACGGCACGGTGGTCGGCGAACTCGCCCTGCCGCTGGCCGGGCTAATGAGCCTGCAGCCCTTCGAGACGGTGGAGCAGGACCTGCGCGCCCTGCGGGCGGCCGTGCGCGCCATGGGCTGTCCCCTGGCGGAGCCCTTCCTGCAGCTCGCCTTCCTGCCGCTGCCGGTGATCCCCCATCTGAAGATCACCGACCGGGGGCTGGTCGACGTCGACCGGTTCGAGCTGGTCGCCGCCTGAAGCCTCGCCTGCGCCGGTCCAGGCCCGAGCATGACAGGTCCACCCGATCACGCCTGCGCATGGATGGCCGTCCCGCTGCGCTGACGGCGGAGGGTTCCCCGGATCAGGACGCCATCTGCGCCATCGGGCACAGGCTGTTGGCACAGCCGCCGGGATTGCAGGGATGCATAGGGGCTGGCTCGGCCTTCGCCTTGCCGACGCGCGGCGCCATGATCGCCTTCGACACCTCGGTGCCGCCGCAGGACGGGCAGGTCAGTCCCTCCGCCTTCCTGGCGTCATAGTCGGCCATGTTGTCGAACCACTGGTCGAACTCGTGGCCGCAGGCGCAGTGCAGGGCATAGACGATCATCGCAAGGCATCTCCCGGACGGATGAAGCGGAACCGGCGCCTGTTCTAGCGCAGGCCTCGCCGCCCCTCCAGGATCTGCGTCAATTCGACCGGCCCGGCGTCACCGTCCCCTCAGCGGCAGGCGGTGACGCCGACCTGCCGGCACATCGACAGCAGCGGACAGGTCGAGCAGTGCGGCCGCTCGCCGGTGCACATCCACTTGCCGAAGGGCACCAGCCGCTCGTTGATCTCCACCCAGTAGCGGCGCGGCAGCCTGTCGATCAGCGCCGACATCGTCCGCTCCGGGCTGGTGGTGGCGACATAGCCCCAGCGGTTGGTCACCCGGTGGACGTGGATGTCGACCGCCACCGCCGGGATGTCGAAGCCGACGGCGAGCGTCAGCGCGGCGATCTTCGGGCCGACGCCGCGGAACCGCATCAGCCCGTCCGGCGTGTCCGGGACGGCGCCGCCATGCTCCCCGACGATGCGGCGGGACAGCTCCCGGATGTCGCGTGCCTTGGGCTCCGGGAAGGTGGCGCCGTCCAGCAGCCGGGCGATCTCCGCCTCCGGCAGGGCGGCCATGGCCTCGGGGGTGCGGGCGGCGGCGAACAGCCGCCCGGCAACCACCAGGGTCGTCTCGTCCCGCGTCCGGGCGGAGATCAGGCTGGCGACGAGCTGCTCGAAGGGGCTGGCATGGCCGCGGTCGCGCAGCTCGAACATCGCCGCCTTGGGCCGGCCGGCCACCGCCCTGCGCAGGCGGCGGAAGACCTCGTCGATGTCGAAGGGCTCCTTGTCCGCGCCGCTCGCGGCGGCCGGGGCGGGTGCTGGCTTGGTGGCCGGCGAGGGGCGGGGCATGGCGGGCGGTCCGGCTGTTGCTGCATACCCCGGTCAACAGCCGGCCGGCCCCGGACGCTCCCCCGCCGTTCCCGGCGGATCAGCCGGCGGCCGGCGGCGGCAGGTCCTTCGAGGAGAGCAGCGGGCGCCGGAGCCGCCCCTCCCGGATCTCCGCCCGCAACCGGTCGGGGTCGATGGTCCGGATGCGTTCCAGCTCGGCCTTGTTGGCCTGGATGAAGGGGTTGCGCTCGGACGAATTCTCCGGCCGCGCGTGGTCCAGATGGTAGAGCGGCCCCGGCATCCGCTCCACGCCGAGGCCGAGGCGGCGGAAGCGCTCCACCAGCTCGTCGTCCTCGTAGCCCCAGGACAGGAAGGCCTCGTTGTAGCCGCCGGCCGCCTGCAGGGTCATGCGGTCGAAGAAGGCCGCCCCGCCCGGCGAGTTGCGGTGCATCAGCGGGAAGCGCGGGCACAGGGCGTTCAGCGGCGCGGTCGACAGGGTATGGCCGAAGCGGACGACCTCCTTGCCCAGCACCCAGAAGAACAGCCCGTTGTAGGGGAAGACCAGCGAGCCGCCCTTCCGCGCCGCGTCGCGCGCCAGCACGTACTGGACGGGATCGACGACGATGTCGGTGTCGTGCAGCGCCACCACCGGCGTCCCGGCCGCATCGACCATGCGGTTGACCAGATGGGCCTTGTGGGTGAAGGGGGTGTCGTTGCCCTCCACCTGCAGGTGGAGGCAGCGGGCGGCCAGTTCCGGACCCAGCGTGTCGGGCAGGTCGCTCGGCCCGGTCCTGTCCTCGCCGATCAGGATGGCGGCGGTGGTGTGCTTCAGAAGGTACTGGACGATGTAGCGCAGGTTCCGCCTGCGGTCGTCGCTGTCGGCGCGGAAGGCGATCAGGAAGGTCACGTCGGACAGGTCGTGCCGCCCGTCCGGCCCGGCCGCCTCCAGGATCGTGCGCCGGCTGCGGTAGGCGGCGTCCTGCGCCGCCAGCCGGTCGCGCGCGCCCTGGTCGTCGGGGTTGAGCGACAGGGCCATCTCGTAGAAGCCGACCGCCGCCCCCGGCCGTCCGAGGTCGGCCTCGATGTCGCCGCGCTGGCGCCAGCCGTCCGGGTGGTGGGGATGGCGGGCCAGCAGCCCGTCGAGGACGCCCAGCGCCTCGCCGATGCGGCCGATCGCCTGCAGGGCCTCGCTCAGGTGGTATTCGGCGTCGGGGAAGTCCGGCCGGATGTCGATGGCCCGCCGGTAGCTGGCGATCGCCTCCTCCGTCCGCAGCGCGATGTGCTGCAGGGCGCCCAGGTTGAAGTGGGCATCGGCGTCGCTGCCGTCGCGCTCCACCGAGCGGGCGATCATTGCGGTGGCGCCGGGGAGGTCGCCGGCCAGCCAGGCCAGCACGCCGTTGCGGTGCAGCGCCTCGGCATTGTCGGGATCGACCTCCAGCACCCGGCCGTAGAGGATGCCGGCCTCCCGGTGGCGGCCGGCCTTCAGGTGATCGAGCGCGATGGCGAGCGCTTCGGCGATGGTCGCCATGACGCGGCGTTCCTTTGCGTTGCGGGTGGGCGGTGGCGTGGCGGACGGTGGGGCGAGCGCGGGTCCGGTCGGGGATCGCGGGGGGAGGATTCCACTTTGACACGGCGGCGTCATCCGGGGAAATCTTCCCAATCAAACTCATGCGGCAAGGAAACGCCTGACCATGAAGAACGACCGCACACGAAATAACGGTACCCTGGGAGGAGACCTGCGCCTTGCCCTGACCCGCCGGCAGGTCGGTCAGGCGGCGCTCGCCGCGGGAACGCTGGCTGCCTTCGGGCGGGCGCCGGCCTTCGCGCAGGCCCCCACGCTGAAGGTCGGCGTCCTGCTGCCGCGCTCCGGCCTGCTGGCCCAGGCGGGCCAGGCCTGCCAGCGCGGCGCCGACATCGCGCCGGCCGTGCTGGCCGACCTCGGCCACAGGGTCGAGATCCTGTCGGCCGACACCGAATCGAACGTCGACGTCGCCCGCTCCCGCACGGAGAAGCTGATCAACGACGGCGCCAACGTCATCGTCGGCGCCTTCGACAGCGGCCAGACCGCCGCCGCCGCCCAGGTGTGCGAGCAGCGCGGCGTGCCGCTGGTCATCAACATCGCCGCCGCCGACCGGCTGACCGAGCAGGGTTACAAGACCATCTTCCGCAACTTCCCGACCTCCACCATGCTGGTGCAGAACGGGATGGCGCTGATGAAGGACCTGTTCGCCGCCACCGGCGCCACGCCGAAGACGGCGGTCTTCCTGCACGCCAACGACACCTTCGGCATGGCGAACAAGCAGGCGATCGACGCGCTGTTCCCCAAGCTGGACATGCCCTTCACCCTGGTCGAATCGATCTCCTACGACCCGAAGGCCCAGGATCTCGCGGTCGAGGTCGCCAAGGCCAAGGCCACCGGCGCCCAGCTCGCCATCGTCACCACCCGCGCCAACGACGCCATCCTGCTGGTGCGCGAGATGGTCAAGCAGCGGTGGGAGCCGATGGGCATCGCCTCGCCCGGCTCGCCCGGCCTCTATGACGAGCAGTTCTACAAGGTGCTGGGCAAGTACGCCGACTACGCCATCACCAACCTGCCCTGGTACGACCCCAAGGCCGACATGACGCAGCGCGTCTCGGCCGCCTTCCGGAAGCAGTTCCCCAACGACCGCTTCGAGGGCTACGCCTTCAACGTCGCCTTCACCTTCGAGGCGATCCTGATCGCCGCCGACGCCTTCAAGCGCGCCGGCTCCGCCGATCCGGCCGCCCTGCTCGCCGCCCTGCGCCAGACCAACCTGTCGAACAAGCTGATGGTCGGCCCGGCCATCGCCTTCGACGACAAGGGGCAGAACACCACGCTGGTGTCGGCCTGCGTGCAGAACCGCGACCAGCGCCCGACCGTCGTCCTGCCCAAGGGCTCGGCCGAGATGGAGCCGGTCTTCCCGGCCCCCGGCTGGGGCAAGCGGGGCTGATCCTCTCCGCTCCGCGCTCCTCCGCCCGGGCGGGGGAGCGTGGGGCGGCGGCGGTGCGGCCTTGTGCGCATTGTGCGGAGCGTTTCCGCCGCACAATGACGTCATCGACCATTTTTTGTTCTGCATCAAGGGGTTGGGCGATTCGTTCGCAGGCGTGCATTGTGCGGGCGATGCACAACGGCGCCGGGAACGACGTCCCGCCGGGACGGGGAGAAGGCGCAGGTCGGCCGGAGACGGCGATCAGCCTAGCGGTCCCTTCCGGTCCGGACAAGCGCGGTTTGAAAACGCGGCCCGTCCCTCAGCTTCCCGGCGCCCGCGGCGCGCTCCAGCCGCGCAGGACGCTGACGACGCGCAGGATGAAGACCGCCAGCACCGCCGTGACGGCGACCGGCAGGTCCGGCAGCTTCAGCGCCTGGCCGGCGATGACGATGGCCGCGCCCAGCAGGGCGGCCAGCGCGTAGATCTCCTCGCGCAGGACGCGCGGCACCTCGGCCACCAGCAGGTCGCGCATGGCGCCGCCGCCGCAGGCGGTCAGGCTGGCGAGCAGGGCGGCCGGCAGCGGGCCGACCCCGAAGGCCAGCGCCTTGCCGCAGCCGGCCACGGCGAACAGCCCCAGCCCGGCGGCGTCCAGCACCATCACCGGCTTGCCGAGCCGGTTGATCTGCGGATGGAAGAAGAAGGCCGCGAAGCCGGACGCCAGCGCCGCCAGCAGATAGCGGTCGTCCTGAAGCGAGGCCGGCGGCACCGCGCCGATCAGCAGGTCGCGGAACACCCCGCCCGCCAGCGCCGCCGCCAGCGACAGCACCAGCACCCCGAACAGGTCCAGCCGGTGCCGCACCGCCAGGGTCCCGCCGCTGAGCCCGAAGACGAACACGCCCGCCAGATCCATGGCGAGCAGGAGGGTGGAGGTCTGGCCGGTCATGTCTTGTCTTCTTGTCCTGGTCTTCCTGTCCTGGCGGATCCGGGCATTCCCGGGCGGCGGGCCGCGTCGTCCGCCGCGGGGGCGCCCCTGATTACCCCATTCCCGGGTCGGCGCAAACGGGGCTCGCCGCCGCGGGCGGGACCGGGGTAGCGTCGCGGGGAGCATCGGAAGACGCCGGGGAAGCATGATGACGACGATCCGCATCGCCTGCCTGCACACCGCCGCCAGCAACCTCGCCGTCTTCGACGGGGCGTTGCAGCCGGCCGGCCCGCCGCCGGTGGAGCTGTGCCATGAGCTGCGCGCAGACCTGCTGGCCGAGGCGGAACGGGCCGGCGGCCTGACCGGGGCGATCCGCGGCGCGACGGTCGCGGCGCTCGACCGGCTGCGCGCCGGGGCGGATGCCGTGCTGCTGACCTGCTCGACCCTCGGGCCGTCGGTCGAGGCGTTCGCCGGATCGCCCACGCCCGTGCTGCGCGTCGATGAGGCCCTGGCGCGCGAGGCGGTCCGCGGCGGCGGCCGGGTGGTGGCGCTCTGCGCGGTGGAGACGACGCTGGCGCCGACGCTCGCCCTGTTCCGCCGCCATGCCGCGGGATCGGCGGCGGAGGTCGAGGCGCGGCTGGTGCCGCGGGCGTGGGATGCCTTCAGGGCCGGCGACCTTGCCGGATATCATGCGCTGGTGGCCGCCGCCGCCGACCGGGCCCTGCAGGAGGGGGCGACGCGGGTGGCGCTGGCCCAGGCCTCCATGGCGGGAGCGGCCCGGCTCGTGCGGTCGGGGCCGGCGCCCCTCACCAGCCCGGCCGCCGGTCTGCGGGCCGCGGTGGCGGCGGCCATGGACCTTGCGGGCGGGAGGACGGCGGCCGGAAGGATGGCGGGCGGCTAGACCGACTTCGGCGCCGACAGCCGGATGCCCATACGCCGGGCCTCCAGCATGAAGGCGCGGGTCATCTGCAGCAGGTCGGTCCGCCAGTAGAGCTGCGCCAGCGGATCGTCCAGGTAATCCTCCGGCAGCATGGCGTAGCAGTAGGTCTCCACCACCCGGCGGTCGGCCGCCCAGGGGTCGGTGCCGTCGCGCCAGCCGATCATCCAGCCGGCATGGCCGGCGCCGATGGCCCAGCGCTCGAAATGCGGGGCGATGGTGTTGCTGTCGATGGGATCCTCGACCGGCACCTGATAGATCGCCACGAAGCGCCGGACATTGAGCTGGAGCCGCATCAGCAGCGCGTCGCCGAACGCCTCGATGCGATAGAGGCAGTCGGGGGCGCCCGGCGCGTGGCTGAAGGTGACCGTCGCCCGCCGCAGCCCGGCCAGCGGGGTGGGCGAGGGGGCGTCGGCCAGCGGCGGCGTCTCGTACTCCACGGCCCGCAGTTCCTCCACCATGTCGTGGGTCAGGATGCGGAAGACGCGCTGCTGGGCCTCGTCGATGGTCAGGCGGGTCATCGGGGGAAAACCGCTGTGGTGGCTGGGCGCAGGGGGAACGGACGCGGCGCCGGAAAGTTCAGCCGCATTTTTCCTCTTGACCTTCCAACGATGGGAAGGCGGAGGCTGGGGACATGGATATGTCCCATGCGAAGGAGAGTCCCATGCTGCGCTTCACGATTCCCGGCATGACCTGCGGTGGCTGCGCCGCCTCGGTCCGCAAGGCCCTCGGCACGGTCGAGGGGGTGGAGAGCGTCGCCATCGACCTGCCGAGCCGCAGCGTCGAGGTCGCCGGCCGGCCGGCCCCCGCCGCCGTCACCCACGCGCTGACCGCGGCCGGATTCGAACCGCAGGGCCTTCCGGCGGCTTGACCTTCCCATCGCTGGAACCCTTATTGACCACAGGTGCGGGGTGGCCGAAGGGTCGGCGAGCCAGTACAGGAGATCTGCGATGTCCACCGTGGAGCTGCCCGGCGCGGCCGGAGACGACGCCCGTCCTTCCGGCGATGTCCCCGGCAATGTTCTCGACATCGGCGTGTCCGGCATGACCTGCGCCTCCTGCGTCGGGCGGGTCGAGAAGGCGCTGGGCCGCGTGCCGGGCGTGTCGTCGGTGTCGGTCAATCTGGCGACCGAGCGGGCGCGGGTGCGGTTCGACGGCGCTCCCGATCCCAAGGCGGTGGCCGAGGCCATCGAGGCCGCCGGCTTCGAGCCGCAGACCGAGAGCTTCGATCTGACGGTCGGCGGCATGACCTGCGCCTCCTGCGTGGCGCGGGTGGAGAAGGCGCTGGGCCGCGTGCCCGGCGTCTCCAGCGCCGCGGTCAATCTGGCGACCGAGCGGGCGCATGTCGTCGCCTATGCCGGCGCGGTCGATGCCGCCCGTCTGGCCGAGGCGGTCGAGACGGCCGGCTTCACCGCCGCCCCGGTCCCGGCCGACCGGCCGAAGGGGGCCGAGGGCGACGAGGCGGCGGCGCGCGGCCGGCGGGAACTGCGGCACGTCCTGATCGCCGCGGCGCTGTCGCTGCCGCTCGTCGCCGGGATGGCCGGCGACCTGCTGGGGCTGGACTGGATGCTGCCGGGCTGGCTTCAGCTCCTCCTCGCCTCGCCGGTGCAGTTCTGGCTCGGCGCCCGCTTCTACCGTGCCGGCTGGAAGGCGGTGCGGGCGGGGGCCGGCAACATGGACCTGCTGGTGGCGCTCGGCACCTCGGCGGCCTGGGGGCTCAGCCTCCACATGCTGCTGACGGCGGCGCACGGCCACGCGCCGCACCTCTATTTCGAGGCGTCGGCCGTCCTCATCACCTTCGTGCTGTTCGGCAAATGGCTGGAATCGCGGGCCAAGGGCCAGACGGCGGCGGCGATCCGCGCGCTGATGGACCTGCGCCCCGACACCGCCCGGCTGCTGCGCGACGGCGGCGAGACCGAGGTGCCGGTGGAGCAGGTGCGCCCCGGCGACCGCGTCGTCGTCCGCCCCGGCGAGCGCATCCCGGTGGACGGCCGGGTGGCGGAGGGCAGCGGCAGCGTCGACGAATCCATGCTGACCGGCGAGAGCCTGCCGGTGGAGAAGGCGCCGGGCGACCGGGTGACCGGCGGCGCCATCAACGTCGACGGCCGGCTGGTGGTGGAGACTCTGGCGGTCGGGGCCGAGACCATGCTGGCGCAGATCGTCCGCATGGTGGAGGGCGCCCAGGCCTCCAAGGCGCCGATCCAGCGGCTGGTCGACAGGGTCAGCGCCGTCTTCGTCCCGGTGGTGCTGGCGATCGCGCTGGCGACCTTCGCCGGCTGGTGGATCGCCGGCGGCGACGTCGAGCGGGCGATCATCACCGCCGTGTCGGTCCTGGTCATCGCCTGCCCCTGCGCGCTGGGCCTCGCCACCCCGACCGCGATCATGGTCGGCACCGGGGCGGCGGCGCGGCACGGCATCCTCATCAAGGACGCCGAGGCGCTGGAGCGGGCGCATGCCGTCACCGCCGTCGCCTTCGACAAGACCGGCACGCTGACTGAGGGCAAGCCGCGCGTCACCGGCCTCGTCCCGGCGGCCGGGAGCGACGAGGCGGCGCTGCTGCGGCTGGCGGCCGGGCTGCAGGCGGGCAGCGAGCATCCCCTGGCCCAGGCGGTGCGCGAGCGAGCCGCGGCGGCCGGCCTCGCGCCGCTCCAGACGGCGGAGTTCCGCGCGCTGGCCGGGCGGGGCGTGTCGGGCATGGTGGAGGGGCGCCGCGTCCTGCTGGGCAGCGGCCGGCTGATGGCGGAAAACGGCGTCGCCGATCCCGCGCTCGCCGGGCGGGCCGCGGCGCTGGAGTCCTCGGGCCACACCGTCTCCTGGCTGGCGGAGACGGCGCCGGCGCCGCGGGCGCTCGGCCTCGTCGCCTTCGGGGACACGGTGAAGGAGAGCGCCCGCGTCGCCGTCCGCTCCCTGAAGGAGCAGGGGGTGGAGCCGGTGATGGTCACCGGCGACAGCCGGGGTGCGGCCCGCGCGGTGGCCGCCGACCTCGGCATCGACCGGGTCTTCGCCGAGGTGCTGCCGGGCGACAAGGCCGCCGTGGTGGCGGCGCTGAAGGCGGAGGGGAAGACCGTCGCCATGGTCGGCGACGGCATCAACGACGCCCCGGCGCTGGCCGCCGCCGATGTCGGAATCGCCATGGCGACCGGCACGGACGTCGCCATGCACACCGCCGGCGTGACGCTGATGCGCGGCGATCCGCTGCTGGTGCCGGGCTCGCTCGACGTGTCGCGGCGGACCTACGCCAAGATCCGCCAGGGGCTGTTCTGGGCCTTCTTCTACAATGTCGTGGGCATTCCGCTGGCGGCGCTGGGCTATCTCAGCCCGGTCCTGGCGGGCGGGGCGATGGCGCTGAGCTCGGTCAGCGTCGTGGCGAACGCGCTGACGCTGCGCGGCTGGGCGCCGCCGAAACGCCAGGGGGCACCATGTCGATGACCATCGGCGACGCCGCCAAGGCGTCCGGGGTCAGCGCCAAGCTGATCCGCTATTACGAATCGATCGGGCTGATCCCGAGGCCGGACGCACCGCGTCCGGCTACCGGGTCTACACGCAGACCGACGTGAATGTGCTGCGCTTCATCAGGCGGGCCCGGACGCTGGGCTTCGGGATCGAGCGGATCCAGCACCTCGTCGGGCTGTGGCAGGACCGCTCGCGCTGCAGCTCCGAGGTCAAGCGGGTGGCGCTCGCCCACATCGAGGAGCTGGAGGCGAAGATCGCCGAGCTGCGCGCCATGAGCGACACGCTGCGGGAGCTGGCCGACGCCTGCCACGGCGACGACCGTCCCGAATGCCCGATCCTGCGGGATCTGGCGCAGTCGTGAGGCCGGGACTCCCGGGGACGGATCAGCGCTTCGTCGCCGGGTCGTGGGTGTGACGGCGGTCGCGCTCGCCCCCGCCGCTCGACACGGTGCTGTTGGGACCGTTGGTCGGCTCGCCGGGGCGGGGGTGCTTCTCCTCCGGCGTCATCGGTTCGGTGGCGTCCTGCTGGCTGCTGCCGGGACCGCCATGGTGGCGGTTGGTGTCCGCGGTGTTTCTCGACATGCTGTCGGCTCCTGCTGGGGTCAGCGGTCCTGCTGGTAGCCCTGGTGGGTGGTGTTCTGCTTGATGTCGCCCTGCCGGTCCTGTTCCTTCAGGTTGGCCGGCACCTCGCGGTTCCCCCGGTCGTTGGTGTCGTCGGCCGACGGGTCGGTGGCGCCGCCGGGACCCTTGTCGCTGCGGCCGGCCGGCGGGACGGGGGGCATGTGCTTGGTCATCGGAGCCTCTTTCCGGTTTCGTAACGTCCTCAGCCTTCCCAACATGGAGCGGCCCCCGGGGGTTCCGGGGCGGAGCCGTCCGCTGCAACGCATGCATGCGGGAAAACCGTGGCGGGGGAGGCGCCGACCCTCCGTATGCTCCATGCCATGCCGGACCACCCGATCCCCGACCCCGCGGCCGTGAGGACCGCCCCGCCGTCCGCCCCGCCGTCCGCCCCGCCGCCGGGCGACGGGCTGCCGGTGCCGCAGCGCTACTGGGCGGTGCTGACGATGACGGTGGCTTTGGTGATGGCGGTGCTGGACGGCGCCATCGCCAACATCGCGCTGCCGACCATCGAGAAGTCCTTCGCGATCAGCGCCGCCGATTCGATCTGGGTGGTCAACGCCTACCAGATGGCGGTCACCGTCTCGCTGTTCCCCTTCGCGTCGCTCGGCGACATCGTCGGCTACCGCCGGGTCTACTGGGGAGGGCTTCTGGTCTTCACCCTGGCGTCGGCCGCCTGCGCCCTGTCGGACACGCTGCTGACCCTGACGCTCGCCCGCGTCCTCCAGGGGTTCGGCGGGGCCGGGATCATGAGCGTGAACATCGCGCTGGTCCGCTACATCTACCCGCAGGCGCAGCTCGGCCGCGGGGTCGGCTACAACGCGATGATCGTGGCGGTCACCTCGGCCGCCGGGCCGAGCATCGCGGCGCTGATCCTCTCCGTCGCCTCCTGGCAGTGGCTGTTCGCGGTCAATGTGCCGCTCGGGCTGGTGGCGCTGGTGATCGCCGCGCGGTCGCTGCCGGACTCGCCGCCCTCCGGCCACCGCTTCGACTTCGTCGGCGCGGGATTGAGCGCCCTGACCATCGGGCTGCTGATCACCGGCTTCAAGGGGGTGGACGGCAGCCAGCCCGGCTGGATGGTCGGTCTGCAGCTCGCCGCGGCGCTGGCGGTGGGGACGGTGCTGGTCCGGCGGTCGCAGGCGCAGGCGGCGCCGCTGGTCCCGGTCGACCTGCTGCGCCGGCCGATCTTCGCGCTGACCGTCGTCACCTCCGTCTGTTCCTTCGCCACCCAGGCCATCGCCTTCGTCGCCATGCCCTTCTATTTCGAGGACGTGATCGGCCGTTCTCTGGCCGAGTCCGGGCTGCTGATGACGCCCTGGCCGCTGGCGGTCGCGGTGGTGGCGCCGGTCGCCGGCCGGCTCGCCGACCGCTACGACCCGAGCGTGCTCAGCGCCGTCGGCCTGACGCTGCTGGCGCTGGGCATGGCGTCGCTGGTGCTGCTGCCGGCCGCGCCGCACAGCCTGGACGTGGCGTGGCGGATGGCGCTCGCCGGCTTCGGCTTCGGCCTGTTCCAGACGCCAAACAACAAGATCCTGGTGTCGAGCGCGCCCAAGGAGCGCAGCGGCGGCGCCAGCGGCATCCAGTCCACCGCGCGGCTGCTGGGCCAGACGCTGGGGGCGGCGGCGGTCGGGCTGATCTTCGGCCTGCTGCCCAAGGACAGCGGCACGCTGGTCGCCACGGCGCTGGGGGCGGTGCTGTCGGCCGTCGCGGGGGTGTCGAGCGTCCTGCGCCGGCGCGAGCGGGGAAGGCCCGCCTAGCGCGACACCCGCCTAGGCCCTTGGCACCAGCCGGGCGACCACCACCGTAATGTTGTCGAGCCCGCCGGCGGCGTTGGCGGCGTCGACCAGGGCGGCGCAGGCGGCGCGCGGCTGCGGCTCCCGCGCGAGGATGCGGGTGATCATCGCATCCGGCACCAGCCCGTTCAGCCCGTCGGAGCAGAGCAGATAGACGTCGCCCGGCATCAGCGAGTAGAGGCAGATGTCGGGCTCGACCGCCCCTCCGGTGCCCAGCGCGCGGACGATGATGTTGCGCTGGGGGGCGACGCCGGTCCCGCCATTGTCCAGCCACATCTGGTAGAGGCTGTGGTCGCGCGTCAGGGCCAGCAGCTCCCCGTCGCGCAGGCGGTAGAGGCGGCTGTCGCCGGCATGGAAGGCGACCAGCTTCGCGGTGCCCGGCACCCGCCAATAGCCGACCAGCGTCGTGCCCATGCCGCGCCCGTCGGCATAGCCGCGCTCGCGGTTCTGCCGGTGGATCCGCTGGTTGGCCTCCTGCACCGCGGCGCGCACCGCCGACACCGCCTCGTGCAGGACGGAGGTGCCGCCGGCCGGCTCGGACAGGGTGCAGTCATGGTCGTCGGCCGGCGCCGGCGGGCGGTCCGATGCGGCCCTGGCGGCCGGCATGAAGTCGCGCAACGCCCCGGCGACGGCCTCCACCGCCGTCCGGCTCGCGATGTCGCCACCGGCATGGCCGCCCATGCCGTCGCAGACCACCGCGAACTCCGCCGCCTCGTCGAGGTCGAAGCCGTCCTCGTTGCGGGAGCGGGTCCGGCCGACATCGGTCTGCCCGGCGGCGATCAGGTGGAAGTCGGGCAGGTCGAAAGCGGCATAGACCATCGAAACGGCGACCCCGGCGGCGCGGCTGTTCATGACGCAGGTTCCGGGCGAAAAACCGCCCGGTTCCACACCCGATCATGGCGCAAGGCCCGCAAAAGATACAGCGGCGATTGACCGGCCGGCGGCGCCCGCCGGGCCGCCTCGACGCCGGGCCGCCTTCAACGCTGTGCGGGGCGCCCGGCGCACCAGCGGCGCCACAGGGCGCGGCAGACGCGTTCCATGTTGCGGGCACGGCTGCGCCCGTCGAGGAAGGGGGCGGCATGGATGCGCGGGCGCAGCGCCGCGCGCAGCTCCGACAGGCGCCGCGGATCGCCGGCGAGCCCGGCCGCGATCCGCACATAGTCGTCGGGGGTGCCGGCGATCAGGTCCGGCAGCCCGACGGCGGCCAGCAGCGAGGCGGACCAGCGGCTCATCATGTTGGCGCCCGGCAGCGTCACCACCGGCACGCCCATGTAGAGCGCCTCGAAGGTCGTGGTCGCGCCGCAGAAGGGGAAGGGGTCGAGCGCCACGTCCACCCCGCGGTAGAGCGCCAGGTGGTGCTGCCGCTCCTGCACCGCGGCGGGGGTGACGACGCGGGCGGGATCGACGCCGCCGGCCGACAGCACGCCGCGGATGCGGGCCTGCAGGCCGGGGGCGGCGTAGAGGTTCTTGTACTTGAGGGCGAGGCGGGAACCCGGCACCGCCCGCAGCACGCGCGCCCACAGGGCCAGCGCCTCGTCCGACAGCTTCGCCGGGTTGTTGAAGCTGCCGAAGGTGACCGTCCCGTGGTCCAGCAGCGGCGGCGGCGTCACCTCCGGCGCCTCGGGGATCGGGGAATAGGCGTAGAGGGTGGGCAGGCGGACCGGACGCTCGGTGAACAGCTCGGCGCCGTGGCGCGGGGTCATCACCCGGTCGGTCAGGATGGCGTCCATCGCCTCCAGCCCGCTGGTCGCCCCGTCATAGAGGCTGACCTGCAACGGTGCCGGGCGGTAGGCGGCGACCAGCGGCCGGTTGTTGTCGAAGCGGCCGGCCAGCAGCACCAGCACGTCGATGCGGTCGGCGCGGATCCGCTCCGCCACCTCGGCGTCGGACAGGCCGGCGATCGGCCGCCACAGGTCGGCATGGCCCTGGAAGCGGACGGTCGCGGCATCGGGCCGCGGCACGTCGGCATAGCAGGCGACGAAGACCCTGCCGTGGTCGTGGCTGGCCAGCAGCGGCTCCAGGTTCCGTCCCACCGGATGCTCGCGGAAGTCGGAGGAGAGGTAGCCGATGCGCAGCCGGCGCTCCGGGTCGGGCACGACCTCCGGCGGCCGGGCCAGCGCATAGAGCGGCCGGGCGTGCCGCTCCTCGAAGCGGCGGTGCTCGGCGAAGCGCCGGGCTTCCGTCCAGGCCGGGTCGTAGAGGATGGCGGACAGCAGGTTGCGGTGGGCCGCCACGCTGCCGGGCTCCAGATCCAGGGCATGGCGGTAGCCGGCGGTGGACTCGGCATAGCGGGCGGCGGCCCGCAAGACGCTGGCGAGATTGCAGTGGGCCTCGCCGTGGCAGGGGGCGAGCGCCAGCACCCGGCGGTAGCCGGCCGCGGCCTCCTCGATCCGGCCGAGCTCCTGCAGATCGACGGCGCGGTTGTAGGCGGCGGCCAGGTCGTCCGGCCGCAGGATCAGGGCGCGGCGGTAGGCCTCCACCGCCTCCGCGCCCCGCTCCTCCAGCCGCAGCGAGACGCCGAGATTGTACCAGGGCTCGGCCAGCGTCGGGTTCAGCGTCACCACCAGCCGCAGCGGCGCGATCGCCTCGCCGTGGCGCCCGGCCCCGGCGAGCAGCAGGGCGAGATTGCCGGGCGGCCGGCTGTCGCCGGGGACGAGGCGGACGGTGCGGCGGTAGGCGCGCTCGGCGCCGTCATCGTCCCCCGCCCGCGCCGCCGCCACGGCCAGGGCGTAGTGCGCCTCCGCGTCGCCGGGGTCGACGGCTGCCCAGGCGGTGAAGGCGGCGGCGGCGCCCGCACCGTCCCCGGCGGCCATCCGGCAGGTTCCCAGCGCGTTCCACAGGAAGGGATCGGGCGTCCCCCGGCGGATCGCCTCGCCATAGGCGGCGGCGGCCTCCGTGAAGCGGCCCTGCCCATGGCGCAGGGAGGCGAGGCCGCGCCACGCCGCGGCGAGGCCGGGATCGAGGCGCAGGGCATGGTCGTAATGGCGCGCCGCCGCCTCCGCCCGGCCGGCGGTCTGCAGCGCGTTGGCGAGGTTGACCTGGGCGCCGGCCAGCGCGGGATCGGCGGAGACCGCGCGGCGGAGCGCGGTCCGCGCCTCCTCCTCCCGCCCCAGGGCGGTGAGGGCGAGGGCCTGATGGTACCAGGCGGCGGCGAAGCCGGGGTCGATCCGCCCGGCGCGGCCGAAGCTCTCCGCCGCCTCCTCCTCCCGCCCCAGGCTGCGCAGGACGAGGCCGCGGTTGTTGGCGGCGCCGGCGTGGCCGGGATCGGCGTCCAGCGCGCCGGCGAAGGCGTCGGCGGCTTCGCCCCGCCGGCCCAGCCGGTCGAGCAGGACGCCCAGGTTGAACAGGGTGTCGGCGTGGCCGGGGGCGAGGCCGGCGGCCGCGGCGCAGGCGTCGGCGGCCTCCTCCGTCCGGCCGAGCCGGTCGAGCGCCATGGCGCGGTGGCGGTGATAGTCCGGCACGGACGGGTTGTGGCGGATCGCCTCGCCGATCAGCTCGGCCGCCGCGGCGAAATGGCCGAGCTGCGCCGCCAGGACGCCCAGCAGATGCAGGGCGGGGGCGTTCTCGGGATCCGCCTCCAGGATGCGGCGGTAGAGCGTCTCTGCCTCGGCCAGCCGGCCGGCCTGATGGTGGTCGGCGGCGAGCGCCAGGGCTTCGGCGATGGTCGCCATGGATCCCCTGCGGTCCAACGGAATGCGAAGCCGTCTTGTCGCGCAGAGCGGGCCGTCCCGTCCAGTCAAACCGCGTGGCCGGCGGCTGGCAAAGCGTTCCGGACGTGGTAGACTGCCCCGGTTGGCATCGGCAGCGAGGCGGCATTCCCATGGCCGGCAGCATCGGAACCTCCCTCAGCGGGATGACCGCCCAGACGCGGCGGGTCGAGGCGTCGGCCTCCAACGTCGCCAATCTCCGCAGCAAGGGGGCGGTCCCCGACGCGGCCGGCGCGGTGCCGGACGGGCAGCCGCAGGCCTACCAGCCGCTGGGCGTGGCGCAGACCAGCCAGACCCCGGCCGGGACCAGGGCCTCCTTCACGCCGATCACTCCCGCCTACCTGCAGGAATACGAGCCGGACGCCTCCTATGCCGACGCACGGGGCATGGTGGCCGCGCCGAATGTCGATCCGGCGCAGGAGCGGGTGAACCAGATGGCCGCCAGCCGGGCCTACGGCGCCAACATCGCGGTGGTCCGCACCCAGGACGACATGCTGAAGTCGCTGCTGAACGCCAAGGTCTGACGGCGGGCCGACCGGCAGACGCTGCCGGGTCGGGCGGAATTTTCTGCCGGGGCACCGGGAAGATTCTGCCGGGTGGCGGACCGGCGATCGGCGGAAAGCCTCGTCCCCGCTTGTGACATTCCCTGGCGCGGAACTTGCTTGGGTACCGGCAGCGTCTTAATCCGTCGCCGGGGGTTGGTCCCATGACGATGATGGCCAGCAGCGAGGCCGCCCAGTCGATGCGCATCCGGGCCGAAGAGGTCCTGGAGCGCAAAGGCACCGGCGCGTCCCGCGGCGCCGGCGAACTGGCCGGCCAGTTCGCCGCGATGCTGGAGGCGCTCAACGGCGTCAGCGGGACCGGCACCGGGGACGGCGAGCCGAACGCCGGCTCGGCCACCCAGCCGGTGCAGCCGGCGATCCGTCTCGGCGTCGGGGCGGTGACCCTGTTCGCCCAGGAGGAGAACGGGGCGGAGACGGCGCAGGCCGGGCAGGCGACTCCCGACCCGCAGGGCGGCGACCCGGCCGCCCAGGTGGTGGCGAGTGCCATCCAGGCGGGCGACGGCTCCAACTTCCGCTGGCTGACCACGCTGCTGACGCAGAGCGGGGCGTAACCTCCGTCCCCCTGCCGCAGGTCAGACCGTGCAGAGGAAGCGGCGGTCCGTCCCGTCGAGGATCAGGCAGGTCAGCCGGTTCGTCGCGAAGGCGCCGGTGTCGATCCCGATGCGGTTGGCGCGGATGTCCGGTTCCGGCGCGATGGTGTGGCCATGGACGATCACCTTGCCATGGTCGGTCCGCGATTCCAGGAATTCCCGCCGGATCCACAGCCGGTCGTCGTCGCTCTGCCGGTCGAGCGGCACGCCGGGACGCACGCCGGCATGGACGAAATGATAGTCGCCGATGCTGAGGCTGGTGCGCAGCCCGGCCAGGAAGGACCGGTGATGGGCCGGCAGGGCGGCGGTCAGCCGGCGCTGCGCCTCCGCCATGAAGGTGGGCGGCGCGTCCTCGCACGGGGGTGGGACCCCGTAGCTGGCGAGCGTCGCGGTCCCGCCATAGGCCAGCCAGTCCGGCCCGACGCGGATGTCGCGCAGGAAGCCCAGCATCGTCGCCTCGTGGTTCCCGCGCAGGTGGACGGAGCCGAAGCCGGGCAGCGGGCAGGTCGCCAGCCGCTCGACCACCAGGCTGGAATGGGGGCCGCGGTCCACATAATCGCCGAGGAAGACCAGATACTTCACCCGGTCGGGCGCCAGGGCGGCATCGCGCTGGATCTGGCCGAGAAGCTGGTCCAGCAGGTCGAGCCGGCCATGGATGTCGCCCACCGCGTAGACTCGCACGCCGCGGGGAACCGAAGCCGGCACCGGCTTCGATTCGGGCCACAGCCTGCGCGCAATGTTCAACACGCCGTCACCTGCTCAAGACTGGAGGAAGCCGGCGTCATACCTGGTGCCGCCCGCCCCCCTGCGTCAAGAGAGCGCCGGGATTAGTGCTGTCGTGCCTTCGAGGTCTTGGTCAGTCCGCCGCCACGCCTTTTGCCGCGGCCTCCGCCCGGTCCAGTGCGTCGGCCAGCCGGTCGAGCGGCAGCGCCACTTCGCGCTGGGCGAGGCCCGGCCAGTGATAGACCGTGGTGATCCCCCGCGGCGCGACCTGGAAGCCCAGCCGGACCGGCAGCCCCGACCGCGCCGCCTGCACCAGCCGCGCCGTCGCCGCACAGCCGAGCGCCGCCTGCCGCGGTTCCTTCACCGCCACCGCCGGGCCGCCGGGGCGGGCGCGGCCGGCGGCGGCGAACTCCAGCCGCGGGCCGCCGGCCGCCACCCACACCGGCTGGTCGAGCATGATCGTCTGGTCGAAGGCGATGTGCAGCGCGTCGCAGGTCCCGCCGCGCGTCAGGGTCAGGGTGACCCTGTCCTGGCCGCCGCGGTTGTCGGCGAAGGGCTGCAGCAGCGAGGCGCTGCACCGCCGCCCGGCCGCCGCGCCGGCGCAGTAGGTCAGCGGCTCGTCGGCCGGGGCCGCCGCGTCTCCGGCTGGTCCCGCCAGGGCCGGTCCGGGCAGCGGCAGCGCCGCCGCCAGCAGGCATCCTCCCGCCAGGAGGCCGGCCAGCATCCTCGTCCCGTCCGCCATGGCGCCCTCCCGCGTCCCGTCCTGCTGCCGAGGGTCGGCGGAGAGGGTTGACTCTTGGTTAACGCAATTCCGGCCGGCAGGCCGTCACCGCCGGATCCACACCTTGGTCTCGATGAAGCGGCTGGCGAGGAAGCGGTAGGTCTGCTTCTGGAGCTGCTCCAGCGCCTGCGACCGCTCCAGCGGCATCTCGTCCCACGCCTGGAGGAGATCCTCCCATTCCAGCAGGCGGGCGCGCATGTCGTCGCGGATCTGGCGGATGAACTGCACCGTGGCGTCGAAGGAGCGCAGCGCGTTGATGACCTCGCCGGTCTGGGCGTCGGCCTGGTCGAAGACCAGGTCGTACTCGCGCAGCGGCTTGCGCAGCAGCCCGTGCATGCGGGCGATCTCGCTGCACAGCGTGCGGTCGCTGCGGTAGATCTGCTCCAGCTTCGTCAGCTTGTTGTCGATGCCGCGGATATGCTTGAAGCGGTCGCGCAGCGCCTCGACGTAGGACAGCTCCTGCGCCAGATCGTCCACCCGGTCGGTCAGATACTGCTCGACATTGCCGGTCAGCCCCAGCTTCTCGCCGATGCGGCCCAGCGCCTCCTTCATGCGGGCGGTGGTCTGCGGATCCTCGACGAGCTGCTCCAGCTCGTCGGCGTCGACCACCAGCCGCTCGCTGCCGGACAGCGAGGAGACCACCTGCATGATCAGGCGGCCCTTGGCGATCAGCCGGTGCTTGTCCTCCACCGACCAGGAGGCGCGGCCGTCCAGCAGCTCGCCCGGGATCTGCTCGCCGGGGCGGATCTGCTTCACGTAGGCCAGCCCCTTTTCCACCACCTCCAGCAGCCGGGCGTCGTGGCTGTCCTCGGCGATCTGGAAGGATTCGACCAGCGTCGGGAAGGGCAGGGCGGCGTTCAGGTCGCCCAGCATGATGTTGAGGACGGGCTCCTTGCTGGTCGGCTCGATCGCGAAATAGGCGCCGGGGCAGGAGAAGACCTTGTGCTGGAAGTCGAAATGGGTGTCGCGCATCGGCGCGCCGGGCGCCCCGTCGGCAGCCTGGGGGCTGGCGGGCCGCCGGCGGCATTCTCCGCCGCCGTACCCTCCGTGGTGGCGTTCTCCGCTGCGGCGGTCTCCTGCGCGCCCGCTCCCGCGTCGCTGTCTGGTCCCTGGTCGCTGTCAGGAGGCACGGTCATCATTCCCCGGGGCGGCGCTGTTCCATGGCTGGTCGCCTACCCTACAGCAGATCGCGCAGGCGGAACCAGAGCATCGCGAGGACGAGCGCCGGCGTGCGCAGGCGCTGGCCGCCGGGGAAGGCGGTGTGGGGGATGCGGGTGAAGACGTCGAACCGTTCCGCCGTGCCGCGCACCGCCTCGGCGATCAGCCGGCCGCCCATGCCGGCCAGCGCCACCCCGTGGCCGGAATAGCCGTGCGCGAACAGCACGGTCGGCGACAGCCGGCCGAACTGGGGCATGCGGTTGACCGTGATGGCGACGCGCCCGCCCCAGAAATACTCCACCTGCACGTCGCGCAGCTCGGGAAACACGCCCAGCATCTTGGTCCGCATCGACTGGCGGACCCGCGGCATGTCGATGCCGGAATAGCTGACGCCGCCGCCGAACAGCAGCCGGTGATCGGAGGAGCGGCGGTAGTAGTTCAGCGTGAAGTTCATGTCGCTGATCGCCGCGTTGGTCGGCAGCAGGGCGGTCACCCGCTCCTCGCCCAGCGGCTCGGTGGCGATCATGTAGGTGGCGACCGGCATGATCATCGGCGCCAGCGACGGCACCAGCCCGTTGAGGTAGGCGTTGCCGGCCAGCACGAGGAAGCGCGCCGTCACCCGCCCGCGTTCCGTCGCCGCCCGGGGCCGCGGCCCGCTGTCGATGGCGGTGACGCGGCTGTCCTCGAAGATGCGCACGCCGGCCGCCGCCGCCGCCCGCGCCAGCCCCAGCGCGTAGTTCAGCGGGTGGAGATGACCGCTGCCCGAATCGAAGAGGCCGCCGACATAGGAGTCCGTATTGACCACCCCCCGGATGCCGGCGAGGTCGAGCTGCCGCACCCGGTCATAGCCGTAGCCCTCGCGCATCTCGCGCTCCAGCTCCGCCGCGTCGCCCATGTGGCGCGGCTTCACCGCGGCGTAGGCGAAGCCCCAGGTCAGGTCGCAGGCGATGGCGTGGCGCTCGACCCGCAGGGCGAGCTGGGCCTTGGCCTCCTCGCCGAGCTCCCACAGGCGGCGGGCGTCCTCGCGCCCGACCCAGCGCTCGATGGTCGCCATCGGCTTGTTGTAGCCGGTGATGATCTGCCCGCCGTTGCGGCCGGAGGCGCCCCAGCCGACGCGGTGGGCCTCCAGCAGGATGACGGAATAGCCCTGCTCGGCCAGTTCCAGCGCGGCGGTCAGCCCGGTGTAGCCGCCGCCGACGACGCAGACGTCGCAGCTCTCCTCCCCCTCCAGCGCGGGATGGCGGGGGTGCGGGGTGGCGGTATCGGCGTACCAGGATCGCAGGTGGGTCGGCTTCGGCATGGCAGGGAGTTAGGATCGGCCCGCGTAAAACGTCAATGGGGCAGCCGGGGCGCCGGTCCCCTCTGGCGCGACACCCCGCCGCAGCGGCATACTGGTTCCCGTCGTCAACGGAAGGGAGGGGGCTGCCCATCGCTCGGAGCGGTCCACCAGTCTCATGGGATTTATGGAAGACTTCATCAAGAAGAACCGCATTACCGAGGTTGAATGTCTTGTCCCCGACATGTCGGGCATCGCCCGCGGCAAGATCGTTCCGGCCGAGAAGTTCCTGCGCATCCTGCGCGACCGCGGCCTGCGCCTGCCCGAGGCGATCTTCGTCCAGACCGTGACCGGCGAGTATCCGGAGGACGACGACGTCACGTCGGACGAGAATTCCGACATCTACATGATCCCCGATGAGCGGACGATCCGCTTCGTCCCCTGGTACGAGGAGCCGACGGCGCAGGTCATCACCGACTGCGTCTATGCCGACGGCAGCCCGGTCGATTTCTCGCCCCGCCATGTCCTGAAGCGCGTCCTCGCCCTCTACGACGAGCGCGGGTGGAAGCCGGTGGTGGCGCCGGAGCTGGAGTTCTTCCTGGTGCAGGTCAACAAGGATCCCGACTATCCGCTGGTCCCGCCGGTCGGCCGCAACGGCCGGGTGGAGAGCGGGCGGCAGGCCTTCGGCATCGACGCCGTCAACGAGTTCGATCCGATCTTCGAGATGGTCTACGACTATTGCGAGGCGCAGGACATCGACATCGACACGCTGACCCACGAGGCCGGCGCCGCGCAGATCGAGATCAACTTCAACCACGGCGAGCCGCTGGAGCTGGCCGACCAGGCCTTCCTGTTCAAGCGGACGGCGCGCGAGGCGGCGCTGCGCCACAACGTCTACGCCACCTTCATGGCCAAGCCGATGCAGGGCGAGCCGGGCAGCGCCATGCACATCCACCAGTCGGTGGTCGACGCCGCCGAGGGGCGCAACCTGTTCGCCACCCCCGACGGCAGCGACACGCCGCTGTTCCACGCCCATGTCGCGGGGCTGCAGAAGTACCTGCCCTACGTCATGCCGCTGCTGGCGCCCAACGTGAACTCCTACCGGCGGCTGGTGCCGAACTCCGACGCGCCGATCAACGTCCATTGGGGCCGCGACAACCGCACCACCGGCCTGCGCGTTCCCGTTTCGCCCGCCGATTCGCGCCGGGTGGAGAACCGCGTGGCCGGCGCCGACGCCAACCCGTACCTCGCCATCGCCGCATCGCTCGCCTGCGGCTATCTCGGCATGGTGCAGGGGCTGGAACCGACCGAGCCGGTGAAGGGTTCCGCCTACCGGCTGGCCTTCACGCTGCCGCGGCACCAGTCGGAGGCGCTGAGCAAGTTCAACAGCTGCCGTCCGGTGAAGGAGGTGTTTGGCGAGAAGTTCATCGACGCCTTCACCGTCGTGAAGGAGGCGGAGTACGAGGCCTACAACCGCGTCATCAGCTCGTGGGAGCGGGAGAACCTGCTGCTGAACGTCTGACGCCGCAAGGCACCCCGGCGGAGACGGGGGCGGAGACGGCCGCGTCCCGCCCCCGCCCCGGGCGCCCGCCTCAGGGCCGGTCGGGGGCGGTCTCCTCCAGCAGCCAGTCGCGGAAGGCGATCAGCGGCGGATGCGTGGCGCGGTCGGTCGGCCAGACCAGATAGTAGGAGGCGCTGCTCGCCGTCGGCAGGTCGAGCGCCGGGACCAGCCGGCCGCTCGCCAGCTCCTCCTCGAACAGGAACAGCGGCAGCAGCGCGACGCCCAGGCCGGAGATCGCGGCCTGCGCCACGGTGGCGAACTGGTCGAACAGCATGCCGTGCACGGCGTTCGCCGCCACGCCGTAGGTCTCCAGCCAGCGCTCCCAGGCGTCGGGACGCGAGGTCAGGTGCAGCAGCGGCGCCTTGCGGATGTCCGCCGGCTCGCGGAAGGCGAAGCGGTCGCGCAGCTCCGGGCTGCAGGCGGGCACCACCGTCTCCGGCCGCAGGAAGGCCACGTCGGCCCCCGGCCAGTCCGCCGTGCCGAAATGGATGGCGGCGTCCACCGGCTCCAGCCGGAAATCGAAGCGGGTGATGCGGGTCAGCAGGTTGATGGTGATGCCGGGGTTGGCCGCCAGGAACTTCGGCAGCCGCGGCGCCAGCCAGCGGTTGCCGAAGGTCGGCAGGATGGCCAGCGTCAGCGTGCCGCCATAGGGGTTGGCGCGCAGGTTCAGCGAGGCGCTGGTGATCTTGCGCAGCGCGTCGCGGATCTCGCGGGCATAGGTGTCGCCGCCCGGCGTCAGGCGGATGGTCTGGCGCTCGCGGTGGAAGAGCTGCACCTCAAGCTGTTCCTCCAGCGCCTTGATCTGGCGGCTGACGGCGCTCTGCGTCAGCGACAGCTCGCGGGCGGCGGCGGTGATGCTGCCGGTGCGGGCGGCGGCCTCGAAGGCGGAGAGCAGGGGCAGGGAGGGCAGGAAGCGGCGCGGGCTCTGCATGGCGGTCCGGGGAATGTCGCGTCGGGGCACCTCATTCCGGAGGCGAATGAGGTATTGAGAATTGATTATTTGGATTACACTTCCGTTCAAGCGAAATTGCGGTCTGCAAGCCAATTCTGCCGTCGCCGGACCGACTGTCGGGTGCCTCCGATTGAGCAATCGGAATGACCCGGCGGCTCCAACCGGCGCATGGCCACCCCGGACAGGGACCCCGCGAGGGGGCGATCCGACATGCTGAACGACCCGCGCACCCACGGGCTCTGGGAAACCTCCGCGCCGCCCGCCCCGGCGACCACGGCGCTGGCGGGCGACGTCGCCGCCGACGTCTGCATCATCGGCGGCGGCTACACCGGCCTGTCGGCCGCGCTGCATCTGGCCGAGGGGGGCGCCCGCGTCGCCCTGCTGGAGGCGGTGGAGATCGGCTTCGGCGGCGCCGGGCGCAATGTCGGGCTGGTGAACGCCGGCATGTGGGTCATGCCGAACGCGCTGATCGAGGTGCTCGGCCCGGTCTACGGCGAGCGGCTGCTGGACGCGCTGGGCAACGGCCCCGCCCTCGTCTTCGACATCATCGGGCGCCACGGCATCGACTGCCAGGCGGTCCACAACGGCACCCTGCACTGCGCGGTCGGCGCGACGGGGCTGAGCGAACTGGAGGACCGCGAGCGGCAGTGGCAGGCGCGCGGCGCGCCGGTCAAGCTGCTGGACGCGGCGGAGACGGCGCGCCGGGTCGGCACCGCCGCCTATGCCGGGTCGCTGCTCGACCTGCGGGCCGGGACGATCCAGCCGCTGGCCTACGCCCGCGGTCTTGCCGCCGCGGCGCTGAAGGCGGGCGCCGGCCTCTACACCCGCAGCGCGGCCGTCGCGGCCGAGCAGTCGGACGGGCGCTGGCGGATCCGCACGGCCGGCGGCTCCGTCTCGGCGGAGCGGGTGATCGTGGCGACCGACTTCTACGGCACCGGCCCGTGGTCGGAACTGCGCGGCGAGCAGATCTACCTGCCCTATTTCAACTTCGCGACCGAACCGCTGCCGGCGGAGATGCTGGCGGCCATCCTGCCGGGCCGCGAGGGCTGCTGGGACACCAAGGAGGTGCTCAGCTCCTTCCGCTTCGACAAGGCGGGCCGGCTGGTGTTCGGCAGCGTCGGCGCCCTGCGCGGCACCGGCACCGCCATCCACAAATCCTGGTCCCGGCGGGCGCTGAAGGCGCTGTTCCCGCAGTTCGGCGCGGAGATCGACGGGTTGCGGTTCGAGTCCGAATGGTACGGGCGGATCGGCATGACCACCGACAACCTGCCGCGCTTCCACAAGCTGGACCGCAACGTGTTCGCCATGTGCGGCTTCAACGGCCGCGGCATCTCGCCGGGCACCGTCTCGGGCCGGCTGCTCGCCCGCCTGCTGCTGGGCGAGATCGCGGAGGACGAGCTGCCCCTGCCGGCGACGCCGGTCGGCGCCCCGCCGCTGCGCGCAGCGAAGGGCGCCGCCTACGAGGTGGGCGCCCAGCTCGTCCATCTGGTCGAGGCGCGGTTCTGACGCGCCCGCCCCGCCGTCACCGCCTGACGGCCCCGGTCGGATGGCGCTTCAGCCAGTCCTGGAGATTCTCGACTTCCCTGGTCTGGTCGTCGATCATCTTCTGCGCCATCCGCTTCAACTCGGGATCGCTGCCGTGCTCGACCTCCAGCCGGGCCATGTCGATGGCGCCCTTGTGGTGTTCCAGCATCATGGCGGCGAAGTCGCGGTCGGCGTCGCCGGTCATCGGCACCGCCATCATCGCATGGTTCATCCGGCGCATGGCGTCCATGTAGGCGCGCGCGGTCGGGTCCTTCGGCATGGCCCCGTCCGGCATGCCCTGCTGCATCGTGCCGCGGGGATGGCCCGGCATCCCCGGTCCGCCATGGCCTTGCCCCTGGGCCTGTCCCTGGCCTTGCGCAGGTCCCTGGGCGAGGGCGGGCGGGGCGAGCAGGGCGGTGCCGAGGGACAGCAGGCAGGCGGCGCGCAGCAGCGCGGCGGTCTTCATGGCGGGCTCCTTTTCCGGCGCTGAAAGGTCGTTGCCGCCTCAACGCCGGTGCGGCCGGGGTGGTTCCATTAGGGGGCCCTGATGGTCGGCGCTCCGCTGACCGCCGGGCTCCGCTCACTGCGGCGACCGGGCCTGCCACAGCAGGAACTGCTCGAACAGCTTCTCCGCCTGCTGGGGCGGGATGCCGCGCTGGGACACGAAGGTCTCGAACTCCTGCTTCACCGCCGCGCCCTGCGGCCCGCCGGCGGCCGACGCCTGCCGCAGCCAGGCCTCCGCCGGTTCGAAGCGGGTCCAGCCGGGGATGGTGGCGGCGAGGTTGACCTCCTTCCATTTGGGATGGCGCGGCGCCTTCAGGAACTCGTCGAACCGGCCGAAGAAGGCGTCGACGAAGCGCGCCACCTTGCGGTGGCGGTCGGTGTTGCGCTCCCAGCCATAGACCGCCATCACGGCGCCGACCGCGACCGTCTCCACCTCCTCGCCGGGCTTGATCAGCCCCTCGTAGTCGGCGCTGGTCAGGCGGGAGGGCAGATAGGTGTCGAGAAGCTCTGCCGACAGCGGCACCGGCAGGAAATGCAGCCCGTCGCCCGCCTTCAGGTCGCGGAACAGGCGGGTCGGCTTGCCGGCGACATAGGCCATGGCGGCGATCTCGCCCTTGCGCAGCCGGTCCAGCGCCACGGTCTGGTCGGTCGTTTCCGGCCGCACCCGGATGCCCAGCATGTCGAAGATCAGCGTGGCGGTCATGTGCGTCCCGCTGCCCTGCACGTCGACGTTCACCGCCTTGCCCGCCAGGTCCCCGATGCTCTTCACGTCCGGGCCGGCGAGGATGTGGAACTCCTCGTTGTAGAGCTTGGCGATGTAGTTGATCCGCCGGTCGATGTTGGGCAGAAGCCGCTCCCGCTTGGCATAGGCCAGCACGTCGGACTGCACGATCCCGACGTCGATGCCTCGCAGCAGGGCGATGTCCTTCAGGTTCTGCACCGATCCCTTGCCCAGCATCGGCAGGATGCGCAGCGCGTCGCCGTCGTCGAGCACGGAGGCGAGATCGCTGGCGATGCGCACATAGGTGCCCTCGACCCCGCCCGACACGACGCCGACCGTGCCGCCGTTGGCGCTCGTCCCGCGCGGATCGGCGGCGCCGGCCGGCAGCCCGCCCGCGACGGCGAGCAGAAGCCCGAGGAGCAGCTTGCGGACGAGCCTGCCGCCGGTGGTGGTTGCGATGCCCATGATGTGCGCCCCCTGTGGTCTCCCGGCCTGTCCGTCACCGGCCCTTGCCGGCCAGCCAGTCGGTCAGCTTCTGCAGATTCCGTTCGGCTTCGGCGTCGCCCGCGGCGGCGGCCTTGCGGTACCAGGAGGCGGCCTGCTCCGGGTCGGCGGCGAGGCCGCGCACCCGCAGCCGTTCATGCACCAGAGGGTCGTGGGTCCGGCCGAGCGCCAGCGCCGCCTTCGGATTGCCGCCCGCGGCGGCCATCTCGTAATAGAGCCGCGCGCCCGTCAGGTCGCCCTGGGCGAACAGGGCGTCGCCCCGTTTCAGCAGCGTCGCCTCGGCGATGCCCGCCGGCAGCTTCGCCGGGCGCTGCACCACCTCCTGCGGCCGGGCCGGCGGCGTCTCGGCCTTGGGCGGCGGCGGCGGTGCCAGGGCGGCGATGGCGACCGGCTGGCCGGGGGGCGGCTGTCCAGGGGGCGGCTGGGCGGCGGGCGGCCCGTCGGGGGGCGGCGGTTCGGGGGCCGGCCCCTTGGCCGGGGTCGCCTTGGTCCCGGCCGTCTCGTCCCCGGCCGTCTCGTTCCCGGCGGTTTCATCCCGGGCGGTCTCCCCGGCCGGCTCCGCTGCGGCCGCCTGGGAGGCGGCCGGTGCCGGCTCGCCGCCGGACCGGCCCGGCAGGGGCACGGCCTCGACGCCGAAGGAGGTGCCGCCCTGGGCCGGCGGCGCGCCGGCCGAGGCCTGGACCGCCGCCGTCTGCAGGACCGGAATGGTCAGGTCCTTGGACTGCCTGGCGATCACCCCGCCGCCATGGTCGGTCACCGCGGTGATATGCAGGGTGACGCTGCCCGTGGCGTCCGGCGGCAGCGTCATGGTCAGGCGCGGCAGCGCCTCCAGCGGCACGCGCCAGGTTCCCTCCGCGGTCTCGCTGCCCTGCGACAGCGCCGCCCCGTCCGGAATATCGGCGATCAGGATGTAGGTCTGCGGTTCCTGTCCGGCGTTGGGCTGCCCGTAGGGGGACAGCACGGCGATCGACAGCGGCGTCGGCTGCCCGGCCACCGCGTCGGGCGCCAGCACGGCCAGGAACGGCATCAGGCGCCAGTCGGTGGACGCGTCGGCGCCGCTGCCGCCGGCCCCGGACTGCGGCAGGACAACTGTCGGGGCAGGCGTCGGGGCGGGACCGGCGCCGGGCGGTTGCGCCTCATGCGAGCCGAGCCACGATTCCAGGGAGGCGGCCCCGGCCGCCGGCGGCAGGGCCAGCACACCCAGCAGGATAAGGCCGCATCCCAGCCGGCCCGGGCCGGGACCGCAGGCCCGGCCGCCGCACCGCTCTTCCGCCATGGTGAGGCCCTCCCGAAGAAATATCGCTGAACTGCGGCTGTCTTCTTCTGCCGCATTGTTTGGGATTTGAGGAAAACGCCTTTGAGAAATCAAATCAACTGTCAGAAATGCGGAGAAATTATCTTGGAGCAGAGTTGTATTTCCTAATTTTATGGAAGCAACCAAGAAAAACAACCATCCCATGGTGGAGGTTTCAGTTTTGTGGCAGGAGGGGGATTACTGCCTTGTTTCCGGTCCTGATCGGATGCGGCGGTTCCTCCGCCGGTCTGGTTGCCACTTCCGATGGAAGAGCGCCGGCTTTGCTTGAAAAGAATAACCAATTTCGAAATGAAGCAGGACCGTAAGGAGTATCCCTTATGAGAGGGAACGGTCCCTTTTTTATCACGACCAGGACCGCCTACTCATTTTTTCTTAACCAAAAGTGTTAGGAAACAGGTAAGCAAGCCCTTGCACCCTCCACGTGCACAAGTTGAAAGCAGCATGAAGGGGGTTCTCCATGGCAACCGTTTCGGGCGAACTGATCGATGTCACCATCGCGGTCAACGCATGGGGGACGCCGGCCGCCGGTGTCTGGCCGCACTTCGTGCTGCGCCTGGACGGCAAGGAGATCGGGCAGACCTACGTGACGTCGACCAGCCAGTCCCGCTACGTCTTCACCACCAAGGTCGCGGCCGACCAGGCTCATAACCTTCAGTTGTGGTACGACAACGATGTCGTCATCAACGGCCAGGACCGCAACCTGTCGGTCAAGTCGTTCGAAATCAACGGCAACACCATCCTGTCGATCGACAATTCGGTGCGCTACGACACCGGCGCGGTGGACGGGCTGAAGGTCGTCACCGGCCAGACCGACATGAATTCGGGCGGCGCGCTGAACGTCCCGCTGCCCGCCGCCTTCTTCGCCCCCGCCCCGGTGCCGGGCGACGACGCCCCGCCGGTGATGACGACCACCATCACCGTCAAGGCCTGGGGCGTCCCGGCCGGCGGCCGCGCCCCGCACTTCAAGCTGCTGGTCGACGGCACGGTGGTGGGCGACGCCTGGGTCACCAGCCAGACCGCGGCCGACTACAAGTTCACCGCCAACGTGAACCCCAACGAGGCCCACAAGATCCAGATCTGGTACGACAACGACGACAACGTCAACGGCGTCGACCGCAACCTGTTCGTGAAGTCGATCGACGTCGACGGCCAGACCTTCGCGTCGACCAGCGAGTTCGCCTCCTACGACATCGGCGCCGTCGACGGGCGCAACGTGGTCAAGGGGCAGGAGGGACTCTACTGGGGCGGCGCGCTCAGCTTCGGCCTGCCGGAGGACGTGTTCGGCGGCCCCTACGTCCCGCCGCCCCCGCCTCCGCCGCCGCCGCCGAAGGCCACCGTCGAGATCGTGGTGAACGCGTCGGGCGCCTCGGCCGGCGGCATCCCGCCGCACTTCAAGCTGCTGGTCGACGGCAAGGTGATCGGCGACGCCAAGGTCGGCGCCACCAGCACCACCGCCTACAAGTTCGATGCGGAGATCGACCCGACCAAGGGTCACACCGTCCAGGTCTGGTACGACAACGATTCCTGGGCGAACGGCCAGGACCGCAACCTGTTCGTCAAGTCGATCAGCATCGCCGGCCACACCATCGCCTCGACCGACGCCAGCATGGTCACCTATGACAAGGGTGCCGTGGACGGCAAGGACGTGGTGAAGGGGCAGGAGGGGCTCTACTGGGGCGGCGCCCTGAACTTCAAGGCCGGGCCGGAGTATTTCTCGCCCGCTCCGATCATCACCGCGCCGAAGGGGCCGGCCTTCTACGTGGCCGCCAACGGCAAGGATACCTGGTCGGGCAAGCTGGCGGTTCCCAACGCCGACGGCACCGACGGCCCCTTCGCCAGCCTGGAGAAGGCGCAGGCCGCCATGCGGGCGAGCGACATCGACACGACCTATGTCCGCGGCGGCACCTACCACCTGACCAAGACGCTGGAACTGACGGGGCTCGACAACGGCCACAGCTTCAAGAACTACCCCGGCGAGAAGGTGACGCTGAGCGGCGGCGAGGTGGTCAAGGGCTTCGTCGACGAGGGCAACGGCATCTATGCGGCCAAGCTGTCCGCCGCCTCCTACCTCGACCTGATCGTCGGCGGCCAGCGCCAGCATCTGGCGGAACTCGGCCATTACGACAACGGCGACGTCACCTCCGGCTGGATGTTCGCCGATGCCGGCGGCAGCGGCGTCGACGGTCGCTTCGCCATCCGCTACCACACCGGCGACATGAAGGCGTCGGACATCGCCCCCGGCACCATCATCCAGGTGATGGACGCCGAGCGGCTGGGCGACGTGCTCTCCACCATCACCTCGGTCAACGACGCGACCCGCCTGATCACCATGAAGACCGGCTCCGGCATGTCCTATGCCGAGGGCACCACCTACAAGCTGCTGAACAACGCCGCCTTCGTCGATCAGGCCGGCGAGTTCGCCTGGCGCCCGTCGGACGGCAAGCTGGTCTACAAGCCGGCCGACCCGGCCCATTTCGAGGCGTCGGGCGTCGAGGTGCCGCGGCTCGGCACGCTGATCCGCCTGAACGGCACCAGCAACGTCACCATCGACGGCTTCACCTTCACCAACACCACCACCGACGGCAACGCCCTGGTGCTGACGAACGCCCAGCACAACTACATCAGCGACAACGTCTTCCAGAATGTCGGGACGGGCATCAAGCTGACCGCCGGCTCGTCCAACAACTTCGTCGCCCACAACGCGATGAACCACCTGGCCAACAACGGGATCGAACTGGACGGCCGCAGCAACGCCAACAACGTCTACGCCAACAGCATCAGCAACATCGGTGAGTTCCGCAAGGCGGTGGCCGGGATCTTCGGCACCGGCGTCGACAACAACCTCATTTCCAACAACGACATCGACCACAGCGCCCGCTACGGCATCTCGCTGAAGGATTACGGCGGCACCAGCAACACGGTGAACTACAACAACATCATCCAGTACAACAAGATCAGCTACACCGGACTGGAAACCGCGGATGGCGGCGCCATCGAAATCCTGGGCCGGTCCAGCAAGGACACCGGCAACATCATCCAGGGCAATCGGATCGAGCATGCGAGCGGCCTGGCGACCAGCAACAGCGACCAGTGGCTGCACAACCACAAGGGGTTCGGCGTCTATCTGGACGACATGGCCGGCGGCATCACGGTGCGCGACAACTTCATCAAGGACGCCGACTGGGCCTCGATCCAGATCCATGGCGGCGACAACAACGTGGTGACCAACAACTTCGCGGTGCTTGCCAGCAACATCGAGGACTTCATCCGGCTGGAATGGGCGCCCAAGCATGGGGCTGCCGGCAACCTCCTGAACAACAGCATCACCGGCAACGTCGTCGTCGGCACCCTGCCGCTCGACGATTACGTCGAGCTGCTGAGCCCCGGCACCTTCGTGATCGACAAGAACCTGACCTACAACGTGCCGGGCTACGGGTACCAGGACGTCTACGCCAACCCGATGTTCACCAACCCCTACTGGGGCGACTATTCGCTGCAGGCATCGTCCAGGGCCTTCGAGATGGGCATCCATGATCTGGCCTGGGTGAAGATGGGGGCCGACGCCTACGGCGTCGTCGGCAGCCTGCAGACCTTCTGGGACGGCGTCTGACCGGCGCGCGGGACGGCCGGGACCGGTCCCGTCGGGATCCCGGCCGCCCGCAGGTGCTGCCGCGGCGCTCCGGGCCGCGGCGTGGTCCGGCGGGCGGCAGCCCGGAACAAGCGCCCCTTGCCCGCATTACCTACGCGATGGTCCCTGCGCAGTCCGGCGCACGGCCCCGCCGGGCAAGGAGAAGACGCCGTGGCTGCCACCTTCGTCCAGGGACCGCCGAGGGCGATCCATCCCGTCCATGCGGTGCTGCTCGCCAGCACCGTCCCGCTGTTCCTGGGCGGCCTGCTCGGCGACGTCGCCTATGCCCGCACGCAGCAGATCCAGTGGAGCAACTTCGCCGCCTGGCTGATCGCCGCCGGCATGGTCTTTGCCGGCCTCGCGCTGTCGTGGGGGCTGGTCGACCTCGTCCGGGCGCCGCGGCGCGGCGGGCGGCCCCTCCTCTATGTTCTGCTGCTGCTCGCCGTCTTCGTCCTCGGCCTCAACAGCTCGTTCATCCATGCGCGCGACGCGTGGGGCAGCATGCCGGAGGGGCTCGTCCTCTCGGCGGTCGTCGCCGTGCTGGCGGTCCTGGCGACCTGGGTCGGCTTCTCCAGCCTTCGCGCGGGGGGCCGGCCATGAGACGGTCCAGCCCGCCGGCCGCCGGCCCCGCCATCCTGCTGGCCGCCCTGCTGTCCGCGGCCCTGCTGTCCGCCTGCGACAACGATCCGGCGCCGCCCGGCTATGGCGCCGACCCGCGCCTTCCCGAACCGCAGCGCGGCCTGCTGCCCAGCATGAAGATCGCCGATCCCGCGCCGTGGGGCGACCGGCGGCCGGCCGTTCCGGACGGCTATGCCGTCGCGCCCATCGCCACCGGCCTCGGCATTCCGCGCCAGACCCTCGTCCTGCCCAACGGCGACATCCTCGTCGCCGAGGGGCGCGGCGGCGGGGCGCCGGCGCTGCGGCCGAAGGACGTCATCGCCGGGGTCATCAAGGCGAGGGGGACGACCCCGGTCAAGAGCGGCAACCGCCTGACCCTGCTGCGGGACCGCGACGGCGACGGCGCCTACGAGGAGCGCACGGTCTTCGCCGAGAACCTGAACGCGCCATACGGGCTGGCGCTGGCCGGCGGCCAGCTCTACGTCGCGAACCAGGATGCCCTGGTGCGGTTCGCCTACAGCGACGGGCAGACACAGGCCGACGGGCCGCCGGTCAAGGTCACCGACCTGCCCTCCGCGATCAACCACCACTGGACCAAGTCGCTGGCCGCCAGCCCGGACGGGCGCTTCCTCTATGTCGGCATCGGCTCCAACAGCAACATCACCGAGCGCGGGATGGAGGCCGAGGTCGACCGCGCCATGATCTGGCAGGTGGACGCCCGGACGGGCGCGCACAGGCCCTATGCCACCGGCATCCGCAACCCGACCGCTCTGGCCATCCAGCCCGGCACGGACACGCTGTGGGCGGTGGTGAACGAACGCGACGAGCTCGGCCCCGACCTCGTCCCCGACTACCTCACCTCGGTCCGCGAAGGCGGCTTCTACGGCTGGCCCTACAGCTACTGGGGACAGACCGTGGATCCGCGCGTGCAGCCGCAGGACCCGCGGAAGGTCGCCTCGGCGATCCGGCCGGACTACAGCCTGGGGGCGCATGTCGCGGCGCTCGGCGTCGCCTTCTCCGCTCCGGCGATGGGCGCCCGCTTCGCCGAGGGGGTGTTCGTCGGCGAGCATGGCAGCTGGAACCGCAGCGTGCCCAGCGGGTACAAGGTGGTCTTCGTGCCGTTCCGCGACGGCAGCCCGGCCGGTCCGCCGGTCGACGTGGTGACCGGGTTCCTCGGCGAGGACGGCAAGACCCGCGGCCGGCCCGTCGGCGTCACGGTCGATCCGCGGGGCGCCCTGATCGTCGCCGACGATCTGTCCAACACCGTGTGGCGCGTCACGCCCGCGCAGCGCTCCTCCGCCGTCGGGGAGCCGCCGCGGCCGGGCGCCCCGCCGCCTTAAGCGGGTCCTTCCGGCCGGTCCGGCTGCGGTCCGGCATAGACGGCGCGGGGGCGGATGAGCTGGTCCGTCCCCCGCTGCTCCAGCGCCTGGGCGATCCAGCCGACCGAGCGGCCGAGCGCGAAGAGGATGAAGGCGGCGCCCTCCGGCAGGGCGAGGTGGCGCCGCAGCGCGACCAGGGCGAAGTCGATCGAGGGTGCCCGCCCCGTCAGGTCGGCGGCGGCGCGCGCCAGCTCCGCCGCTTCGGGATACTCCGGCAGCAGCCGCGCCAGCAGGGCCTTGGCGCGGACGTCGCCCTCCGGATAGAGCGGGTGGCCGAAGCCGGGAATCTCCTCCCCCGCGGCAAGCCGGCGCCGAAGCTGTGCCGCCGCCGGCTCCGCCGCCGACAGGCCCTTCCAGAAATGCTCGATCCGCGTGGTCATCGCGCCGTGCCGGCTGCCCGACAGGGCGCAGAGCCCGCCGATCACCGCCGCCCGCAGGCTGGCCCCGGTCGAGGCGATGCAGCGCGCCGTGAAGCAGGAGGCGTTCAGCTCATGGTCGGCGCACAGAACCAGCGCCCTGCGCACGAGGTCGGCGCCGCGCCCGTCCAGCCCCCAGGCCGCGGCGAGCTGCCGGTGGAGCGGCCCGGCGTCCGGGCGGCTGCGCAGCGCCGCGGCGAACAGCAGCCGCACCAGCCCGCCGCAGTTCGCCGGCAGCCGCGGGTCGTCCCGCCGCCAGGAGGCCGTCGCCTCGTCCGTGGCGGCGGCGGCCAGCAGGGTGGGCAGCGCCTCGCCCGCCGGGCAGGCGCCGAGATGCGGCAGCAGGGCGCCGTACCCGGGCAGCGCCTTGGGTGGCCGGGCGGGGAAGGCCTCCCCGGCCGCACAGCCCCAGAACAGCGCCGCCACCTCTTCCAGGGTCGCTGTCTCCGCCAGCAGGACCGCGTCCCGGCCGCGATAGTAGAGCCGTCCCCGGCTGATCAGCGTGAGGGCCGATTCCAGCACCGGCGCGCCCCAGTCCAGCGTCGCGCGCGCGACCTCCTTCGGCTTGCGGCCGCGCTTGCGCTCCGCTCCCAGCCGCGCGACCTCCTCGGCCAGATAGCGGCGCTGCCGCGGATCCTCCGCCGGTACGGCCTGCAGCAGGCCGCGGCTGACATAGGCGTAGAGAGTCTGGCGCGACACGCCCAGCCGCCTCGCCGCCTCCTCCGCCGACAGGTACCCGGTCATCTGGCTGTCCCCGCCGCCGGCCGCCACGGCCGGTCGCTGATATTGATCGACTTAATCAAGATTGACGATATCCGGCCGGCGCGATGAAGTGAAGCCGTCTTCCCGACCGACGACGGCCACAACCCGATGGAGCGTCCCATGGCGCCGACCAGCGCGGAACCCGCTTCCGCGACACGCCTCCCCCTTGCCCGCGGTCCAGCCGAAGCCGCCGCCGTCCTGTGGCGGGCGGCCGGCGGCGGCGACCGCTTCCTCCCCGCCCTCGACATCCGCGGCGGGGGCGAGCTGCCGTCCGTCTTCGCCGTCAGCGATCTCGCCGCCGCCGCGACCGCCGCGGTCGGGCTGGCGGTCGCCGAATATCGGGCGACGGCCTTCGGCGGCGTCCCCGCGGTGACGGTCGACCGCCGCCTGTCCTCGCTGTGGTTCGGCACCTCGCTGAAGCCGCAGGGCTGGGCGCTGCCGCCGGCCTGGGACCCGGTGGCCGGCGACTACGCGGCGCGGGACGGCTGGGTCCGCCTGCACACCAATGCCCCGCACCATCGCGACGCCGCGCTGGCGGTGCTCGGCGTGGCGGCCGGCAGGGCGGCCGGCCGGGGAGCCGACCGGGCGGCGGTGGCCGGCGCGGTCGCCGGCTGGCAGGCCGATGCGCTGGAGGCCGCCGTGGTGGAGCGCGGCGGCTGCGCCGCGGCCATGCGCGACCTTGACGGCTGGCGTCGCCACCCGCAGGGACAGGCGGTGGCCGCCGAACCCCTGCTGTGGTGCGAGGCGCTGGAGGCCGGTCCCGCCGTCCGCCCGGCCGGCACGCCCGCCCGGCCGCTCGCCGGGGTGAGGGTGCTGGACCTGACCCGCGTCCTTGCCGGGCCGGTCGCCACCCGCTTCCTGGCCGGCTTCGGGGCGGAGGTGCTGCGCCTCGACCCGCCGGGCTGGGACGAGCCGGCGGTCCTGCCCGAGGTGACGCCGGGCAAGCGGCGGGCACGGCTCGACCTGCGCGATCCCGGCGGCCGGGCGCGCTTCGCGGAGCTGCTGTCCGGCGCCGACCTGCTGGTCCACGGCTACCGGCCCGACGCGCTCGACCGGCTCGGCCTCGATGCCGCGGCCCGGCGGGAGATCCGGCCCGGCCTGATCGACGTGTCGCTCGCCGCCTATGGCTGGACCGGCCCCTGGTGCCTGCGCCGCGGCTTCGACAGCCTGGTGCAGATGAGCAGCGGCATCGCGGCCGAAGGGATGCGCCGCCATGGCGCCGACCGTCCGCAGCCCTTGCCGGTCCAGGCGCTCGACCATGCCGCCGGCTGCCTGCTCGCCACCGCGGCGCTGCGCGGGCTGACGCGGCGGCTGCTGACCGGGCGGGGATCCCGCTGGCGCAGCTCGCTCGCCCGCGTGGCGGCGCTGCTGGTCTCGCTGCCGGGGCCGCAGGACGGGCCGCTCATCGAGGGACCGGCCCGCGACGATTTCGCGGACCGGCCGGAGGCCACCGGCTGGGGACCGGCGCTGCGCCTGAAGCCGCCGCTGTCGGTGGAAGGCGCTGCGCTGCGCTGGGACCGCCCCGCCGGGCCGCTCGGCATCGACGACGCACGGTGGTGAGCGGATGGACTCGGCGCGGCGGTCCGGGCGGGAAGGCGTTTTTCCGCGCGTCCTTGTCCGGCTCCCGCTCAACCTTTAGTCTGCGTCCGTCACCGTCCCCCGTGCCGGTCTGCCATGCGGCGCGCCCCGTGCGCCACCGCAGGAGGGACCGCCGCGTGGCGGCGAAAGGCCCGATCGTGCAGCCGATGCACAATGCAAAGGGGAGGGGAAGTCTTCGCAACCGCTTGAACAAAAAGACGGAAAGCAGAAAACAACCCGTTGTGCGGGAGATGGTGGCTGCACAATGCGCCCTGTCCGGCACGATGGGCGCCCCGGCCTCCTAAGGGTTGTTCCCGGTCCCGCCGTCCCTTGACTCCCCCTCCTTCGGGCCTACCAATAACGGGGTACGGCCGCGGCATGCGGTCACCATCGGGACGTCCGGATGCAGTCGGCTCTCGCCTTCCTCAGGCCGGTCAGGTTCAGCGGCGCCGATGCCACGGCCTATGGCGCGCGGGCGGCGGAGCGGGACCGGATCGCGCTGCGCCTCTTCGCGCTGCTGATCATCCTGGTGCTGTGCATCCGCCTGATCTCGGACTGGAGCCTCTATCCGGAGGCCACCTGGATCAGCTCCAGCTACCGGCTGGGTGCGATGGCGGTGCTGCTGGCGCTGATCGCCGGCTCCTTCGGCCGGGTGCTCGACCGGGTCTTCCACCTCGCGGTCGGCACCGGCACCTTCCTGGTCGCCGTGCTGCTCGCGTTCGGCAACGCCACGGCGCCGACCCTCTTCCCGCTGGCCACGGTGGGCATCTGGGTGATGGTCTTCCTGATGGGGATCTTCGCCTTCGGCAAGCGGCTGGTTCTGCTGGAGGCCGCGATGGCGGTGATCCTGCCGATGATCGCGTGGCCGCTGTCCCAGGTCCGGCCGGATCCGCTGACCGCGACCCTGCCGGTGGGGATGCTGACCACCGCCATGTCGCTGGGGCTGAGCTATGTGCTGGAGCAGTACTGGCGCCGCGCCTTCCAGCGGGACCTGGACCTCGCCGCCTCCTACAAGGAGCTGCGCCGCACCCACCGGGACCTCGCCGCCGCCTATGCCAGCCTGACGCAGACCCAGGCCGAGCTGGCGAAGATGGAGCGGACGGTGGCGCTCGGCCGGCTGGTGGCGAACGTGGCGCACCGCATCAACACGCCGCTCGGCACGGTGCTGTCGCTGACCAGCCATCTCGACGAGGCGGTCGCCGCCTTCGCCGGGCGGGTGGGGCAGGGGACGCTGCGGCGGTCCGAGCTCGCCGACTTCATCGCCCTGGTACGCGAGGGCAACGGCATCGTCCTGGACAACGCGCAGCAGATGGCCGGGCTGATGGAGACCTTCAAGCAGCTCGTCGCCGACGCCGGCGGCCCGCCGCGGCGGCTGGAGGTCCGCGACCTGCTGGACACCCTGAGGGAGGCGCTGCCGGGGATGCTGGCGCCCGGCGTGTCGCTGGTGGTCGAGACGCCGCCGCCGCTCGCGGTCACGGCGCAATGGCAGATGATGGAGATGGTCCTGCGCGAGCTGGTGCGGAACGCCGTCCAGCACGGCTTCCCCGCCGGGCGGAGCGGCACGGTCACCATCCGGGCGCGCGCGGCGGGGGAGGGGGCCGTCGAGATCCGGGTGGCCGACGACGGTCGGGGCATCCCGCCGCAGCATCTGGGGCATGTCTTCGACCCCTTCTATACCGACGGCCGGATCGGCCGCAGCTATGGGCTGGGGCTCTCCATCGTCCACAACGCGGTGACCGGGCCGCTCGGCGGGACCATCGCCATCGACAGCCGCGAGGGGCAGGGGACGGCGGTCACGCTGCGCCTGCCGGCCGCCCGGGGCGAACCGGCCCTGGCGGCGGAGCCGGCCCGGCCGCGCCTGTCGGCCTGAGCCTGTCCGCAAGATGGGCGGTGCGGGTCCGGGCTGTCCGGGCCGCCGTATGGCGAACAGCCGCAGGGGCACTACCCGTCGACTGTGAGGTAGCGGTCCATTGCGCTGCTCAGTTGCCGCGGGGTCACCGGCTTGTACATCAGGCCGAAACCGTGGCGCGCGGCGTCGCGCTGGCATTCGGGGCCGGTCTCGCCGGTGACGACGATGGCCGGGATCTCCGTGCCGAACAGGCCGCGGATCGCCAGGATGACGTCGGTGCCGACCTCGCCCTCGCGCAGGCGGTAGTCGGCGATGATGATGTCCGGGGTCCGGTTGCCGGCCCGCAGCTTCTCCATCGCCTGGTCGCCCGATCCGGCGATCAGGACGGTATAGCCCCAGTCCTTCAGGATGGTCTGCAGGCCGAGCAGGACGATGGGATCGTCGTCGACCACGACGGCGAAGCGCTCGCCGCTGCTCGCCCCCGGCGCCTCGGCATCCTGGCCGCGGTCGGGCGGCGGCGGGGCCTCGCCCAGCGGCACCTCGATCGTGAAGGTGGACCCCCGGCCGGGGACCGAGCGGACCGACACCGGATGGTCGAGCAGCCGGCTGATCCGCTGGACGATGGCGAGGCCGAGGCCGAGGCCCTGGGTGCGGTCGCGCTCCTGGTTGCCGATCTGGTGGAACTCCTCGAAGATGCGGGAGAGCTGGTCCTCGGGGATGCCGATGCCGGTATCGCCGACCTCGACCCGCAGCCGGTCGCCGGCGACGTGGCAGGCGACCTCGACGCTGCCCGCCTCGGTGTAGCGGATGGCGTTCTCGATCAGGTTGCGGATCATCCGGCCCAGCAGGACGCGGTCGCTGCGCACGACATGCAGGCAGCCGGACATCCGCCACTCCAGCCCCTTGCTGCGCGCCACCGGGGCGTAGCCGGCGGCGATGTGGTCGAGCAGCGCGTCGATCGGGAAGCTCTCGATGGTCGGGCGGACCACCCCGGCGTCCAGCCGCGAGACGTCCAGCAGGCTGTCCAGCAGCGACTTCAGCATGTCGAGGCCGCGTTCCAGATGGGTGAGGGCGGCCCGGCCCTTCTCGCCCTGGACATGGCCGTGCAGGGCGCCGGCGAACAGGAACAGCGACTGCATGGGCTGGCGCAGGTCGTGGCTGGCCGACGCGAGGAACTTGGACTTGGACTGGGCGGCCTGCTCCGCCTCCTCCTTGGCGCGGCGCAGCGCCTCCTCCACCTCGAACTGCTCGGTCACGTCGGTGTTGGTGCCGAACCACAGGATGATGTTGCCGCGCTCGTCCCGCACCGGCAGGGCGCGCGACAGGAACCGGCGCCACTCGCCGTTGCGGCCGCGCATGGGGAAGGTGTCCTCCCACGGCTCGCCGGTCTCCAGAGAATACTGGAAGCGGGCGACCACCCGCTCGATGTGGTCGGGGTGGTGCACGCTGCGCCAGCCCCAGCCGCGCATCTCCTCGAAGGTCGAGCCGGTGTATTCGTACCAGCGCCTGTTGTACCAGAAGATCGCCCCGTCCGGCCGCGCCATCCAGGCGAGCTGCGGAATGGAGTCGGCCAGCGTGCGGAAGCGCTGCTCGCTGTCCTTCAGCAGCGCCTCGGCCTCCTTCTGGGTGGAGATGTCGCGGAAATAGACGGAGAGCCCGCCACCCTGCTGGGGGTAGATGCTGAAGGACACCCAGCGCCGCAGCACCGGCGAGACGGATTCGAAGTTCGCCATCTGGCCGTCGGCCATCGCCTGGCTGTAGCGGGCGTGGATCTCGCTGCCGCGGATCTGGGGGAAGACCTCGAAGAAGTCGCGGCCGACCATCTCGTCGCGGGTCATGCCGAACAGCTCCAGGGCGTGGCGGTTCACATAGGTGAAGCGCCAGTGCTGGTCGATGGCGTAGAAGGCGTCGCCGATGCTCTCCAGGATGTCGGTGGCGCGGTCGACGGCGTCCTTCAGCCGCTGTTCCGCGGCGAGCTGCTGGGTGATGTCCTCCATCACGGTGACGGCGCCCGAGATGGTGCCGCCATACTGGAGCGGGACGGCGGAGTGCCGGATGGTCTTGCGCACCCCGTCGAAGCTTTCGATGTCGATGATCTCGTTCAGCGAGGTTTCGCCATGGCGGACCGCGCGGGCGGCGGCCCAGTCCTGCGGGGCGACCGGCTCTCCCGTGCCGTGCCACCAGCCGCGGTATTCGCCGTAGCGCTCGATGCCGACCTCGCGGATGCCGCCCCAGATGCGCCGGGCGGCCGGGTTCAGGTTCAGCACCCGCCCGTCGGCGCCGATGACGCCGACGCCGACCGGCAGCGTCTCCATCACCCGGTCCAGCAGCGCCTGATACTGGGTCAGATGCTCGGCCAGCCGCCGCTTCTCCGTCACGTCCTGGAAGTAGACGGCGAGCCCGGCCGGGCTGGGGAAGGCGCGCACCGCGTACCAGCAGCGCAGCGGGCCGTAATAGGCCTCGAACTCCACCGGCGTCTTCTCCGTCATGGCGCGGCGGTACTGCTCCTCGAATTCCGACCCCACCGCCTGGGGAAAGACCTCCCACAGGACGCGGTCGGTGAGGTCGCGCCCGTCGGCGATCAGGTTGCGGGCGCGCTCGTTCATGAAGGTGATGCGCCAGTCCGGGTCCAGCTCGATCACGCTGTCGGTCGTGCTTTCCAGGATCGCGGCCGAGCGCCGTTCCGCCACCGACGAGGCCTCCAGCGCGACGACCCGCCGTTCCGCCGCCTCGCGCCGGGCGTGGGACCGGGCGAGCGACCAGCTTATGGCGAGCGTCAGGAGAAGGGCGGCGGCCCCGCCGACCAGCACGGCGAGCGTGGTGCGGTGGGTCACCCGCTCCACCACCGTGGCCGGCGCGCCGAGGATCACGGTCCAGCCGGTCGCCGCCGAGACCGCGGCTGCCGTATAGACCCGGTCCCCCAGCCGCGACTGCGAAAAGAAGAAGGGGTTGCCCCGCCGCAGCCCTTCGAAGACCGAGGGATCGGGAAGCGTGCCCAGCACCGGGTCCGTCGGCCCTTCCGACAGGGTGCGGGCCAGGAAGCGCTGGTTCTCGTCGAGCAGGGCGACGATCCAGCCCATCGGATAGCCCTGGTCGCGCAGCGCCCGGTTCAGCGCCCAGGCCCGGACATGGGCGGTGAGCGCATAGGCGACCCCGGCATCGCCGAAGACGGGAATGCTGACCGCGATGGTCGGCTCCTGCGGCGGCTCCGGCGTCGCGAGCAGGCCGCTGACCCGCGATTCCCCGAAGCGGAACACGGCGTCGAGCTGGGCGCGGATCGCCTCGCCCGCCAGGGGCCTGGCCGAGGGGTCGTCGCCATGGGCGAAGGCCAGGACCTCGCCCTCGCGGTTGCGCAGGTCCAGCGCCACCCAGTCGAGGCGCTGGCGCAGCGCCCGCGCCATCCGGTCGGCGAAGAGCGGCTGGTCCAGGTTCTCCAGCGCCCGGGAGGTCGCCAGCATCTCCAGCGCGCTGCGCGTCACCGCCACCCGCTCGTCCACCGCGCGCAGCGAGGCGGCGGTCGCCTGCCGCAGCACGGCTTCGACCGACTGCTGCTGTTGCTGGCTGACCATCATGATCATCAGGATCGCAAAGATGATCAGCGGCAAGGCTGCGGCAAGAACGGCGACTGGCAGGCGGAGGCGCATGCGGGGTCTCAACCTTCATTCGACCGGGCGAAGAGGCGTCGCCTCTGCCGTCCTGACCGGAGCGATCAACAGTAAAACGGCCCCGGCCAGTTGTGCATAACTTCGCCGAAGGACAGAATCCGAATCTACTATCCTTTTGCGTCCCGATGCGGGGGTAGATTTGTGGCAGCATTTTCATGACCACGCCGGGACGAGGCCGGCGCCATGGTCCGGGTCGGGTGGGCTGGCCATGCCGGGCAAGCGCCGCAACATCGGACAAATCGATCGCGTGACGGGGCCGTGGGCGCTGCCGCGGCCCGCCATCCTCGCCCTGGTTCTTGCCCTTGCCCTTGCCCTTGTGCTCGTCGCCGGCCACCGGTCCGCCCTTGCGCAGGCGGCCGTGGCGGAAGCGACGCTCGACCGGATCCTGCGGACCGGCGAGGTGCGTATCGGCTATGCGCCGGAGCAGCCCTTCTCCTTCCGCTCGCCGGACGGACAGTTGGGCGGCATCGGACCGGCCGTCGCCCGGCAGGTTTTCGCCGCGCTGGGCGTCACGACCATGAAGGGGGTGGAGAGCGAGTTCAGCGCGCTGATCCCCGATCTGCTGGCGCGGCGTTACGACGTGATCGTCTCCGGCCTCTCGGTGCGGCCGGAGCGCTGCCGGCGCGTCGCCTTCTCCGACCCCTTCTTCCGGGCGGGAAGCGCCTTCGCCGTCCGCGCCGGCAACCCCAGGGATCTGCATGGCTACGCCGACGTGGCGCGCAATCCGGCGATCCGGCTGGGGGCCGTGTTCGGCACCGTCGAGATCGACGACGCCCGTGCCAGCGGCGTCGCGGGAGAGCAGATCCTCCTGTTTCCCGATGCGGCCACGGCGGCGAGCGGGGTCAGGAGCGGGCGGGTCGATGCCTATGCCGCCCGCGCCCCGACGGTGGAGAACCTGGTCCAGCGAAGCCCCCGCCTGCTGGAACGTGCGGCGCCGTTCGAGGAGCCGGTCCTGCCGGGGCGGTCGAGCATCGATCACGGCGCCTTCGCCTTCCGTCCCGAGGACGGCGACCTGCGGGCCGCCTTCAACGCCCGCCTGACCGAACTGCTGCGGACGCCGGACTATCCCGGTCTGATCGGCCGGTTCGGCTTCACCGCCAGCGAACTTCCCGCCCGGAGGCTCGACGAGCTCTGCCGGACGAGCCGGCGCCGGCACGATAGCCGCCCGACCAGCGACACGGTTCCTTGCGGGGATCAGATATGCTAATAATAGTCAGTCGCATTACTGAAGCCGCCCCGTGGCCGTTCCGTCGGTTTTTTTCGCCGGGACGGAACGGATCGGGGGCGCCGGCAGCGCACGGCGCCTGTTCAGTCATGACTGTCGGATCTCGAGAACCATGGGACGAAGGAGGATGACGGTCGGGCGGTCGGGGCGCCGGCGGGAACGGCGCCAAGCGCCGATACCGTCGGCCGCCGGCCGTGGCCGGTCCCGACGGAGGTGACGGAGCATGCATGACGCGCTCACCCTGCTCGTGGTCTTCGCGCTGGTTTATCTCGGCTTCGCCGCGCTGGCCCAGGTGCTGGACCGCCGCCGGCGGGACCTGCTGGACGCCCGCGGCGGGCCGCTGCACCGGACGGCGATGCGGCTGCGGCTCTCGGGCCTCGTCTGCGCCACGGTGGCGCTGGGGGTGGCGGTGCTGCGCGACGGCATGTCCTTCGGCTTTCTGCTGTGGACCCTCGCGCTGACCGTCGGGGCGCTGGCGGTCGGCGCCACCCTGGCCCGGATGTCCGCCGGGAGACGCACCCCGCACCCATGACGGGGCGGCGCTGCGCACCATATCAGTGCTCGGTGATGTTTCGGGAACGACGTCCGGCCGGCGGCAGGAGGTCGTCGTTCGTATCTCAGTGCCCGTTTGCTGTGCAGAAGGCCGTGATGCAATAGCGCGCCTCGAATATCCCTTCGAATACTCTGGTATTGGCTGGCGAGTCAGTATTGATAGTCGTTATCATTGAGACTTGATAGTCATTCTCATTGCCAAAGCTTTGCGGTAGGGCCGACATGGATTGCAAGTTTCGCCTCGATGTGGTTTCTTTGTCGCAACTGGTTTGAAGGGAGACAGAGACATGCAAGGCGATCCAGGCGTCATCGACCGCTTGAACAAGCTGCTGATCGGGGAGCTGAGCGCTGCCGACCAGTATCTCGCCCATGCCAGCATGATGGAGAACTGGGGCTTCAAGGCGATCTACGAGCGCATCGCGCACGAGCGCCATGACGAGCTGGAGCATGCCGACAAGCTGATCAAGCGCATCCTGTTCCTGGAAGGCACGCCGGACGTCGCCAGCCGGGATCCGCTGCGCATCGGCAAGGACATCCCGGAGATGCTGCGCAACGACCTGACGCTGGAGCTGGAGGTCGTCGACGCGCTGAAGGAGGCGATCGCCTATTGCGAGCAGGTGCGCGACTACGACACCCGCCGCATCCTGGTCGAGCTGCTGGAGGACACCGAGGAAGACCACGCCCACTGGCTGGAGCAGCAGCTCACCCTCATCAACATGATCGGCCTGCAGAACTACCTGCAGTCGGCCATCGGCAAGCTGACCTGAGGAGCGGCGCCATGAAGGGCAATCCCGACGTCATCGCCCAGATGCAGATCGTCCTCAAGGACCAGCTCACCCTGATCAACCAGTATTTCCTGCATGCCCGCATGCTGAAGAACTGGGGCGTCAAGGCGCTGGGCAAGTGGGAGTATCACGCCTCGATCGAGGTGATGAAGAGCGCCGACGAGATCATCGAGCGCATCCTGTTCCTGGAATCGATCCCGAACCTGCAGGACCTCGGCAAGCTGCGCATCGGCGAGGACGTGCCGGAGATCCTGTCGAGCGACCTGACGGCCGAGAAGGAGGCGCGCGAGCGTCTGGTCACCGCCGTCGCGGTCGCCGAGGCCAAGGCCGACTACGTCACCCGCGACGAGCTGGCCGAGATCCTGGAAGAGACCGAGGAGCGCATCGACTATCTGGAAATGCAGCTCGGCCTGATCGACAGCGTCGGCCTGCAGAACTACATCCAGACCGCCATCGGCGAGATCGGCGACTGATCCGGCCGCCCCTGATCCGGCCGCCCCGGGCCCGGACATCCCGGATCGGGAGGCGGGCTGCGCCCGATATGGAACCCGATATGGAAAAGGAACGCCGCGGGTCCGTCCGCGGCGTTCCTTTTTTTCTTGCGATGCGCTGTGCCGTCCGGCTGTTCAATGCGGCGTGGGCGCCGAACCGCCGCCCCCGCAGCATCCCGAACAGCCCGAGCCGGCGCCCGGACAGCCGCCGGGCTCCCGGGCCTCGCCAAGCCCGGCGAGGCGGCGCAGGCGGTTCCGGGCCGTCCGGGGCAGGGCGAGGGTCCAGACCACCCAGGCGAAGGCCCCGGCGACGATGACGGCGACGATCACGGTCTGCAGCATGGGTCAGGCTCCCAGCAGGGCGCTCGACACCCGGAAGGTGACGAAGGCCGCGCCATAGGCAAGCAAGGTCATGTAGGCGATCATCACCGCCGTCCAGAACCAGGAGTTCGTCTCCCGCTTCACCACCGACAAGGTGGAGATGCACTGCGGGGCGAAGACGAACCAGGCGAGCAGGGAGAGCGCCGTCGGCAGGCCCCAGTCGGCGGCCAGGACGCCGGCCAGCGAACCGGACAGGGCGTCGCCCGTTTCGCTCAGCGCATAGACGGTGCCGAGCGCCGCCACCACCACCTCGCGCGCCGCCACGCCGGGAACCAGCGCGATGGCGATCTGCCAGGTGAAGCCGATGGGGGCGAGCAGCGGGGCCAGCGCATGGCCGAGCATGCCGGCGAAGCTGTAGTCGATGGCGGGGCCCGTGGCGCCCTCGGGCGGCATCGGGAAGGTGCCGAGGAACCACAGCAGGATCATGATCGCAAAGATCACCGTGCCGGCGCGCGCCAGGAAGATGCGCGTGCGCTCCAGCAGGCCGAGCAGGATGTCGCGCGGGCTGGGCAGGCGGTAGGCCGGCAGCTCCATCAGCAGGGGCTCGCGCGCGCCCTTGAAGATGGTCCGCTTCAGAACGAAGGCGACGGCCAGGGCCGACAGGATGCCCGCCGCGTAGAGCACGAACATCACCAGCCCCTGCAGCCCGACGAAGCCGCCCAGCACCGTCTCGCTGGGGACGAAGGCCGCGATGATCAGCGTGTAGACCGGCAGCCGGGCGGAGCAGGTCATCAGCGGCGCGATCATGATGGTCGCCAGCCGGTCGGCGCGGTTTTCGATGGTGCGCGCCGCCATGATGCCCGGCACCGCGCAGGCGAAGCTGGACAGCAGCGGGATGAAGGCGCGCCCGTGCAGGCCGACCCCGCCCATCAGCCGGTCGAGCAGGAAGGCCGCCCGCGCCATGTAGCCGGTCGCCTCCAGCACCAGGATGAAGAAGAACAGCACCAGGATCTGCGGCAGGAAGACGATGACGCTGCCCACGCCGGCAATGATGCCGTCGGTCACCAGGCTCTTCAGCAGGCCGTCGGGCATCGCCGCGGCGACCATTCCGTTCAGGCTGCTCAGCCCGGCATCGATCAGCTCCTTGGGCGCCTCCGCCCAGGCGAACACCGCCTGGAACATCAGGAACAGCACCAGGAACAGGAAGGGCAGGCCGATCGCCGGGTGCAGCAGGGCGGCGTCGATGCGCCGGGTGATGACCGGCGGGCGGCCGGCATCGCGCAGCGACGCGGCGATGATCTCGCCGACCTGCTGGTGGTAGGCGCGCAGGTCGTGCGAAGACGGCTCGCTCCAGCCGCAGGGGGCGGGATCCGGCTGCTGCCGCACCACCGCCATGGTCCGGTCGATCTGGTCGAGCAGCCCCTGCACGCCGGTGCGGCGGATGGCGACCGTCGGCACCACCGGCACGCCGAGGGCCGCCGACAGGGCGCCGGCGTCGATGCTGCAGCCGCGGCGCTCCGCGACATCCATCATGTTGAGCGCCAGGATGATCGGGCGGCCGAGCTTCTTCAGCTCCAGCACGAGGCGGAGATGCTGGCGCAGGTTGGTCGCGTCGGCGACGCAGACCAGCACGTCGGGCGGCGCCTCATGATCGAACCGGCCGAGCACCACGTCGCGCGTCACCTCCTCGTCGGGGAGCGGGCGCGCAGGCTGTAGGTGCCGGGCAGGTCGACGAGCTGGACGCGCTTGCCGGCGGGGCTGAGGAACTGGCCGACCTTGCGCTCGACGGTGACGCCGGGATAGTTCGCCACCTTCTGGCGCGATCCGGTCAGGGCGTTGAACAGGGCGGTCTTGCCGCAATTCGGGTTGCCCACCAGCGCGATGCGGGGAGGGGCGGCGGATACCACGGTGGACATGGACAAGGGGTCCTCGGGAAGTCTGGCCCGCGTGTGCGGGCCGTCGCCTGTCGGCCGATCCGGGATCAGCCGATCAGGGCGACGATGACGGCGCGCGCCTCGGCGCGGCGCAGGGCCAGCGTGTGTTCGTTGACGGAGACCGCGATGGGGTCGCCGCCCGGATAGCCTTGGTGCAGCACTTCGACGCGTGCCCCTTCGACCAGCCCCATCTCGATCATGCGGCGTTCCAGTTCGCCGGGCGGGAGGGAGGTCGCGATGCCGGTCTCGTCAAGGCCGAGGACTTCGGCGCGCTGGCCCTTGCGCAGTGTGCCGAGACGGGACGTCGGCGTCCCGGGATCATGGAAACTCATCAGCTTCACCTCGCGGCTCGCAGGATCGCGAGCTCATTCGGCGGCCACGGTGCCGTCGAGGGAATGATGGTGCGAGTGATTCGCATTTCGGAATGAGGCGAAACGCCGCACGGGGGCCTTGTCACGGGGCGGCAGCCGCTAGAGGAGCTGCCGCTCCATCATCTGCGCGAAGAAGCCCCCGGTGCGGGACAACTCGGCGTAGGACCCGCTTTCCTCGACGCGACCGTCGCGCAGCACGATGATGCGGTCGGCGTTGATGACGGTGCTCAGCCGGTGCGCGATGACGATGCGGGTGGCGCTGAAATGGTCGATGCTGCCGGTGACGACGGCCTGGGTCCGGTTGTCGAGCGCGCTGGTCGCCTCGTCGAACATCAGGATGCGCGGGCGAGCGATGATGGCCCGCGCGATCAGCACGCGCTGCACCTGACCGCCCGACAGCGTGCCGCCGGCATCGGCGATGACCGTCTGCATGCCCATGGGCATCGCCCGGATGTCGTCCTCCAGCCCGACCAGCCGCGCCGCTTCCCAGGCATCGGCCTCCTGCATGCGGGTGTGGGCGCCCAGGATGTTGTCGAGCAGGCTGCCCGGCATCAGCTGGCCGCCCTGCAGGACGACCCCGCACTGCCGGCGGACCGCCTGGACGTCCAGGCTGGCGAGGTCGCAGCCGTCATAGAGCACCGCGCCCGCCGACGGCGTCTCGAACCCCAGCATCAGGCGCAGCATCGTCGACTTGCCGCAGCCCGACGGGCCGACCACCGCGACATACTCGCCGGCCGCGATGGAGAGCGACAGGTCCTCGAACAGCGGCGGCGAGTCGCCATGGGCGAAGGCGACGTGGCTGAGCTCGATGGCGCCGGACAGCTCGCCGGGGTCGGCCTTGTCCTCCGTCACCTCCGGCACGGCCCGCAGGATGGGGGCGGCATAGGCGTAGACCGGCTTCAGGGCGGCGATCTGCACGATGGCGTTGGACAGGCCGGTCATGCCGCTCAGCGCCTGTCCGAAGGCGGACAGGAAGGCCAGCACCGCGCCCAGCCCCAGCGCCCCGTCGGCAAGGCCGAGATAGTAGATCATGCCGAACAGTGCGGCGGTCGCCAGCGGGCCGTAGAGGCCGGCGATCATCGCCATCAGGTTCCCCACCTGGTCGGCGAGGAAGCGCTGGCGGCTGAACCGGGCATAGCTGCGCGCCCAGCGCAGGAAGGCGCGGTCTTCCGCCGCGGCCAGCCGCAGCTTGGCGATCCCGTTGGCGAGTTGGAGCATCAGCCCCGCCGTCTCGCCCGTCGCCTCCATCACCAGCCGCTCATGCTTCACCCGCAGCAGCCCGAGCACCAGGGTGACCGCCATCAGCAGCACGATCAGCCCGAGCCCGACCAGCGCCAGCTTCACCGAATGCCACGCCATCAGGCCCAGCGCCGACAGGGCGAACAGCGCGTTCAGCAGGGTGCTGGTCAGCGTGCCGTTGACCGCCTGCTCGATGGTCGAGATGGCGAGCGCGCGGCGCGCCAGATCGCCCGAGGTGAACTGCTTGAAGAAGCCGACGGGAAGCCGCAGCAGGCGGTCGATCACCGCCGCCTGGATGCGCGTGCCCGACCGCCCCTCGATGCGCACGAGTGCGATCTGCGCGGCATAACGGGTGACCAGCAGGGTCGCCGCGACGACCAGCAGGACCGCCACCATCTCCCACAGGCGCGGCAGGTCGTGGGCGGGGATGATGGTGTCGACCAGGAAGCCGGTCGCCATCGGCACGCCCATGCCGAGCAACGCGCCGACGAGGCCGAAGCCGACCAGCGCCAGCACGTCGGACAGGCTGAAGCGGAAGGCGCTGAAGCCGATGTCGAGCCCGCGGAGCGGCCGGAAGGGCAGCGGCGCGTAAAAGGAGAAGGCCTCCCCCGCCAGGTCGCGGGCCTCCGCCGCCGACAAGGGCCGCTCCACATCCTCGACCGGGTCGTAGACCAGATAACGGTTGGCGGAAGCGGGGCGCAGCAGGGCGAGCGGCCGGGAGTCGGCGGCACGGATCAGCAGGATCGGGCCGCAGTCGGCGCGCCACCAGCCCTCGTCCAGCACCACCCGCCGGTGGCGCAGCCGGTTGACGCGCAGGATCTCCTCCAGCGTCGGCGCCCCGCCCTCGCGGTCGCGCCGCAGGGCAGGCGGGGTCAGCCGGTGGCCAAGCGCCCCGGCGACGGCGGCGACGGCGCGGGCCAGCGGATCGGCGCCGACCTCCGCGGCCTCGCGCCGCGCCGCCCGGCCGAGCGGCATGGCGAGCCGCTCCGCCGCGGCGATGCGGGCGTTCTCGTTGGCCGAGGCCCGCTCGCGCAGCCGGTTGAACTCGTCCACCGCGGCAAGCCGCAGGTTCAGCGGAAGCGCCTCCAGCATCAGCCGGTGGAAGGCGGCCAGCGCCGGCCACAGGCTGCCGTCCGCCAGAGCGGACAGCGTGTCGCTGCTCGTCACCGTGCAGGTGCCGCCGGCCGTCGCCCAGCTCGCCGCGCAGAGCGGCAGCGCCGTGCCGGCGGCCGTCTCGAACACCTCCTCGCTGTCGAGGAACAGCGGCGGGGCACCGTCGAAGCGCGCCCAGGCGACGCCGCGGTTGCAGCCGAGCCGCTGGTGATGGTGGAGCCGGCAGCCCTCGCCCGGCGCGATGATCAGCGGGATGCGCGGGCGCGGCACGATCAGGCGGGACAGCCCCTGCGAGGCGGCGACCACCCAGCGGTCGACCGCCGCGGCGATGTCGGCGGTGACGGTGGTGGCGGGGCGGGGTCGTGGGCGTCCGCCAGCAGCGGCAGTCCGGCCTCGCAGATCTCGGTGCCGACCGCGCCGACCGCCAGCAGGGAGACCGGCAGCAGGGCGGCCGACAGGTCGAGGCCGAACAGCAGGTCGCCGGCGCGCAGCGTGAAGACATGCTGACGCAGCCCCCGGCTCGCCTCGTCCGACATGTCGGTGAGGAACAGGTCGACCTCGCCCTTCAGGATCAGGACGCAGCGGTTCGGGTCGTCCAGGTGGAAGGGCAGGTTGCCGGCCACCCGGCGCGGCAGCGCGCCGGCGGAGCGGAACAGCCCCGGCAGGTCGCAGGGCGGCGCGGCCGGACCCTGCACCGGCATCACGTGCTGTGCCATGGGCCTCAGGCCTCCACCAGCCGGCGATAGGGGCCGTCGGCCGCGGCCATCGCCTCGTGCGTGCCGCGCTGGACGATGCGTCCGCGGTCCATGACGACGATCTCGTCGCAGTCGCGGATGGTGCTCAGCCGGTGCGCGATGATCAGACAGGTGCAGCCGCGGCGGCGCAGGTTGTCCATGATCGCCTTTTCAACGAGAGGATCGAGGGCGCTGGTCGCCTCGTCCAGGATCAGCAGGGAAGGGTCGGTGACGAGGGCGCGCGCGATCTCGATGCGCTGCCGCTCGCCGCCGGAGAAGTTGCGCCCGCCCTCCTCGACATGGCTGTCGTAGCCGCCGGTGCGGGCGAGGATGGTGTCGTGGATCATCGCGTCCCTGGCGGCGCGGACGACGCGGGCTTCCGGCATCGTGTCGTCCCACAGGGTGATGTTGTCGCGGACCGTGCCCTCGAAGAGGACGATGTCCTGGTCCACCACGGCCAGCGAGTTGCGCAGGACGTCGCGCGCGATGCCCGCGGGGGGCCGCTCGTCGAACAGGATCTCGCCGGCCCAGGGATCGAACAGGCCGGCGACCATCCGGCCGATGGTCGATTTGCCGCTGCCCGAGGCGCCGACCAGCGCCACCCGCGTGCCCGGCTCGAAGCCCAGCTCGAAATCCTGGACCAGCGGGGCCTCCAGCGGGTTGTAGCCGAAGGCGAGGCCGCGCACCGCGGTCCGCCCGCTCAGCCGGCGGACCAGACCGGTGGCGCCGACCGGCGCGCCGCGGTCCCCGCCGGCCCTTTCCTCGTCGCGGGCGAACTCGCCGGCGATGGCATGGGCGGCCACGTCGTCGAACTGGTCGAGCGTGCCGCGGGCGCCCTGCAGCGCGACGCCCGCCTGCATCAGGCTCTGCACCGGCGCGTTGAAGGCTCCCTGCAGCGACTGGAAGGCGACCAGCATGCCGATGGTCAGCGACCCGGCCATCACCTCCATCCCGCCGGCCACCAGCACGGCGACGGTGGCGAGGTGCGAGACCGCCTCCGGCACCAGGGCGAAGACCGCCTCGCCGCGGGCGATGCGCTGGTGCTGCGTCTCCACCAGGGCATGCAGCCCGGACCAGCCCTCGAAGAAGGGGCCGTCGGTGCCGTTGGCCTTCAGCGATTCGATCATCTGGAGGCCCTGCATGGTCTTGCCGGTCAGCTTCACCTGATCCTGCGTCGCCTTGCGCTGCCACTCCTCCTGGCGGCGGCGCATCAGCAGGAACAGGGCGATGTTGCCGGCGGCGCAGGCGACGGTGACGGCGGTCAGCAGCGGGCTGTAGGCCAGCATGACCGCGGCGAAGAACAGCAGCGACAGGGCCTCGATGACCAGCACGGTCAGCGCGCCGGCCGCATGCTGGGCCAGCGCCGGGGCGAGGTCGGTGCGGCCGCCGATCGCGCCGGCATAGCGTTGCGCGAAGAAGCCGATGGGCAGCCGCAGCATCCGCTGCACGAAGCCGGAGGCCTCGCGGATGGCGATGCGGGTCTTCAGCCGCTGCAGCACCGCCTGCCGCAGCCAGAGCAGCCCGCCCTGGACCATCGCGGCGGCGGCCATCGTCAGCAGCAGCGGGATGACCCAGTCCTCCTGCCGCTCGATCAGGTACTGGTCGACGAAGATCCGGCTGAAGCCGGGCACGACGAAGCCGGGGACCACCAGGCCGAGCCCGGCCAGGATCACCAGCAGGACGGAGACGCGCGCCCCCTCCAGCCGGGCCAGCAGCCGGTCGATCAGGCCCGGCCGGGCGCCGCCCCGCTCGAACGCGGCGGTCGGGACGAAGGTCAGGGCGATGCCGGAATAGATGCGGTCGAACTCCTCCTCCGTCAGGACGCGGCGGCCGGCGGCGGGGTCGTTCAGATGGACCCTGCCCTTGCGGAATCCCTCCAGCACCAGGAAATGGTTCAGGTTGACGAACAGGATGGCCGGCATCGGCAGGCTCTTCAGCTCCGCCGGGTCGAGCCGGAACCCCTTGGCCTCCATCCCGTAGCGGCGGGCGGCGCGCACGATGTTGCCGGCCTTGCTGCCGTCGCGCGAGACGCCGCAGGCCACCCGCAGCTCGTCCAGCGGCACCCAGCGCCCATGGGCGGCCAGCACCATGGCGAGCGAGGCCGCGCCGCACTCCGTCGCTTCGAGCTGCAGGACGGTCGGCGTCCGCACCGGCCGGCCCGGCTTGGCATCCGCGGCCATGGCTCAGAGCCCGAGAAGGCGCAGGACGGTCTCCGCCTGCGGCACGACGAGCGCGATCAGCCGGATGTCGTCCACCACCAGCCGGCCTTCGACGATGGTGCCGCCCTCCACCCGGCGGTCCGGCCCGGTGCCGGAGGACCAGCGGTAGCCGGACGGCGTGGCGGGATCGGCCTCCAGCCGCACGGTGACCTCCACCGGCGCGCCCTGGCGCGACCATTGTTCCACCAGCGTGCTGTTCTTGAGGACGCGCATCATCCCCTCGCGCGTCGCCGGGATCGGCGAGACCTCCGCCACGGTGCCGCGGATGAAGCCGTCGCGCTGCACCCGTACGGTGGAGGGGATGACCTGCACCGCCATGCCGGGCTTCACCTTCTTGCCGTCGCCCGGCGGCAGGTAGAGGCGGGCGACGAGCGGCGCGGCGCCGGTGCCGGCCACCTCCTGCGGCAGCATGCGCATGACCGGCGCGCCCAGCGTCACGATGTCGCCGCGGCTGGCCGAAACCTCGACCACCACGCCGTCGCGCGGCGCGGTCACCACCGTCTTGCGGCCGATGTCGCTTTCGATCGCCGCGATCTCCCGCTCGACGGCGGACAGCCGCATGTCGTTCTCCAGCACCTCGCGGGCGGCGCGGGTGCGCTGCGCCTCCTCGTCGGTGGTGAGCTGGACCAGCGCGTTCTCCGCCTCTGCCCGCTGCAGGCGCGCGTCGGACAACTGCGTCGCGGCGGCCAGGACCTTCTCCCGGCTGGTGAAGCCCTTGGCGAACAGGTCGCGCTGGCTGTCGTGGAGCTGGGCGAGGGTCCTCTCGCGCTCGCGCAGGGCGGCGATCTGCGCCTCCAGCCGGCGCCGCCGCTCCTCGGCCAGCGTCTGGCGGGCCTTCGCCTCGCTGTCGAGGAAGCTGCGCACGCGGGCCGCCTGGTCGACCAGCTTCTCCGCTCGCGCCGCTTGCCGTCGAGCTGGGCGGCCAGTTCCGGCTGATCCAGCTCGGCCACCACGGTTCCGGCGCGCACGATGCTGCCGGGCGGGACCAGAACCTCGGCGACGCGGCCGCCCGCCGGGGCCGGGATGTCGGCCACCCCCTCCGGCGTCAGGAGCAGGCCCGCTGCCGCGACCTTGATCGGCGCGGTGGACAGCACGCTCCACACCAGCCCGGCGGCCAGGACGGCGAACAGCACGCCCAGCGCCGACCAGGTGGACGGCGTGCTGACGCGCAGGAGCCGGTCCAGCATATCCGGCGAGGGCAGCCGGACGAGAGCTTGCCGGGTCAGGATGTGCCGGGCTGGGCCGGAGGCGGCTGGTGAGGACGGCACGGGGCTTGCCACTCCGCTTGATGATGCTCAACGGCGACCGCCCGCGGCCGGCGGCGCCGGTCGCGGGTCGTGGCCGTGTCGCCTTGCCGGCGACGGGGATGGGACGGTCCGGATGGCGTCCGGGCGCTTACCGCCGGAAGATCGGGAAGATGGGGAAGAAGGGGAAGAGGAAGGAGGGGGGGAAGGCGACGCCCGGGTTCGGGACGCCGAACGACGCGCCCCCGGCGACGGCGTCGAGGTCGGCATCCGACATCTCGCCGGCCTGCTTGACGGCGGCGTCCAGCCCCTGGCGGATCTGGTCGGCCGGCAGGTCCAGCCCGTTGTCGGTGGCGATCTTCGCCAGGAGGTCGGCCGCCGCCGCGATGTCGGTCGCGGTCTTCAGCGGCTCGAACAGCTCCGGCTTCTCGGCCGCCAGGGTCTGGAAGCGGGCCCAGGATTCGTTCGGGAGGGTCATTTTCTGTCTTTCCTTTGGACTACGTTGTCAGCGGGAACTTGGTGAAAGGGAGTGGTCCGGCGCCCGGCCGTTGCCCGAAGCCAACCGCGGGCCGAGGTCGTCGACGGCCGGAGCCTGTGCCGTAGCGCAGCCGCCTAGATGCGGGTTTCCGAGGGCATCCCCAGCCACCGGAACGGCGCCGGCCAGGAGATGGAGAAGCCGCCGGCCACGGAGTCGAGTTCGCTGTCGGAGAGTTCCGTGCCCTTCTCGATGAAAGCATCCAGCTCTTGTCGGAAGGTCTCGGCCGGGATGTCCAGCCCGTTGTCGGCTGCGATCCGCGTCATCATCTCCGCGGCTGCCGTGGAGTTGGTCGCACCCTTCAGAGGCTCGAAAAGCCCGGGCTTCTCGGTCGCCAGCGCTTTGAAGCGGGCCAGGGATTCGGCTGTGGTCGTCATCGGCTCTCTCCTTCGGTCGGTGACAGGGGCGCGGAAACTCCATCGGGCGCTGCCGGAGGCGAGGGGCTGCGGGGGGACGGGCAGGCCATCTCCCGGTTCAGCAGGTCCCTGGCCAATGCGTTGTCGATCCGTCGCTTAATCTCCTCCTCGGTCGTCGCAATGCCGTTCGCGCCGGCGATACGCGCCAGTTGTCGGGCGATCTCCATCGGATCGCTCAGACGCCGCAGCGGATCGAGCAGGCCGGGCTGCCGGGACAGCAGGTCCTGGACCTGCCGCATGAAATCGCCGCCGCCTACATTCAAGGGGTCGGGCCGCCGGACAGGATGCCGCCGAACAGGACGCCGACGAGCTGGCAGCCGATCGGCTGTTGCGACCCTGCGCCGAGGGACACCGACATCGCCGCCATCGCGCGCCATCCCTCCGTGCCTCCGGCGACGGCATCCAGGTCGGCATCCGACAGCTCGGCGTCCGCCATCCCGGCCCGGCTGCGGGCCGATGCCAGCGCGGCATCGATGTTGCGGCGGATCTCCGCGGCGCTGGTCGGGATCCCGTTCGCGGCGCCGATCCGGGCCAGCATCTCCGCCATGTGCGACGGATCCGCGACGTCCTGAAGAGGGCGGGCGAGCTCCGGCTGGGTAGAGAAAAGCGCCTGGAACTGCGCGATGGGGTTCGTTCCGATCATGGGGGCAGGCCGCGTCGTCCGATATTCGATACGCGGACCATACCTCAATCGGTTTCGCCGCACTTTACCGCTCGTCCCAACTGCTTGACTGCCTGTTCCAATTTCGGGGATCGCGGCTTGTCCGTCTGTCCCAGTCCCGGCGATGCCGCCCCCCCGTCAACCCAGGCTGCGGATCCAGGCCTCCAGCCGCGCCGTCCCGGCGTTGGTCCCCCAGGAGGCCGACTGCGACGAGGCCACGGCACGGGTGTCGCGCGGCGACATGCCGAAGCGGCGGCGGAAGGCCCGGCTGAAGGCGGACTCGCTGGAAAAGCCCCAGTCGTAGGCGATGTCGGCGATGCGCCGGTGCCGCTGCGCCGACGACATGATCTCCATGAAGCAGCGCAGCAGCCGCCGGTCGCGGATATAGTCGGTGACGCCGCCCAGCGGCTCGAACAGCCGGTAGAGGGTGGAGCGCGACAGGCCGAAGACGTCGGCGATATGCTCCGGCGTCAGCTCCTCCGCGGCCAGATGCTCTTCGATGTAACGGCGGATCCGCAGGATCTGCAGGTGCCGCGCCCCGCCCGCCGCCGCCTGCATGTCGGCCACCGGCCCGACCGAGCGGGCGATCATCGCCGCGGTCCCTTCCGCCACGGCGACGCTTTCCGTCCCGGTCATATTAGGGGCTTCTGCGGTCAGGCATTGCAGGTGGTGGCTCAGCACCCGCCCGAGCGCCGACTGCCCGGACAGCACGGCGCCATGCAGCCCGTCCGGGTCGCGCAGCAGCGGCGCCAGCACTGCCCGCGGGACCAGCAGGTTCACATTGCTGAAGGCGCTCGCCGAGGTGTGCACCGGCTGGGCCAGATCGACCACGCAGATGTCGCCGGCCCGCACCTCGATCTCCCGCTGGCCGGCGACGCCGCCATAGCCGCCCGTCTCATAGAGCTGCACGAGGTAGTGATCGACCGCGCTGCGGGCGATGGTGGTGGAGGAGCGGCGGAACTGCTGGGCCGACGCGGTGGCCCGCCCGATCAGCATCGTTCCCATGTGGTGCGCCGACAGCGTGGCCTGGAAGCTCTCCACCGCCTGGCGATTCGCAACCGCGACGTCCCACAGTACGGACATTTGCTCGCGCCATGCCCAGAAGATCTCCTCGGGCGATACCGCAGGACCCGGGAAATGCAGGGCGGCGGCAGGGGGAGCGGAACCTGCGGTCTGTTCCATCAGCGACTTTCTGCTATCCGATCGGTCATTGCGCCACCATCGAAGGGTTTACCCTAATTCGTTTGAGTGCCTACATCAATCTCGCTGCGGTATCGTGCTGCCGTGACGCTGGCGCTTGGAATGGGTTGGAACGGGACCGGATTGCCCCTATCCTGCGCCGGACCCTGCCCCGACCCTGCATCGGGCGACCCGAACGGCGGGACCTGCATGACCGATGACCGACCATCCGCCGCGCCATGCCTGACCAGCCGGTGGCGCTCCGCCGCCGGACGGCGGCTCAGGGCCGCCCTGTTGTGCGTGCTGCTCGGCCTGCCGGCTCCGTCCGCCCCGATCCTTCTGCCGGGGGCGCTGGCGGGCGGCCTCGCCCTCGCCGGGCTGCCGTCCGAGGCGGAGGCGCGCGCCGGCTCCAGCCGGTCGAGCGGCGGCTACAGCCGGCCCGGCGGATCCTCGCGCACGCCCTCCTTCAGCGCGCCGCGGCCGTCGTCCGGCTCGTCGGGCAGCGGCGGCTACCGCCGCCCGTCGCTGTCGCCGCCCCCGTTATACAATCCGGGGCCGAGCTATCAGAGCCCGGCGGACCGCGAGCTGTCGCGGCGCCAGAGCGGCGAGGCGCTCGACCGCTACCGGCAGCCTCCGCCGATGGCGGCGCCCACGGCACCGCGCTCCTCGCCGGTGCCCGCCAGCCCGCCGCCCGCCGCCCGGCGTTACGGACAGACCGACAGTTGGGGCGGTTCGTCCGGCGGCGGAGGCTGGGGCGGAAGTTGGGGTGGAGGGTCCCGGGGCGGCGGGTGGTCCGGAGGCTGGCGGCCGCCCGGCTACGCCTACAACACGCCGCCGCGCTTCGGCATCTGGGACGGGCTGTTCCTGTGGTTCCTGCTGGACAACCTGTCGCGCGCCGGCTCGGCCGACTTCTTCCACAATCACCGCGACGATCCCGGCTATGCCCAGTGGCGCGCCGAGGCCGAGCGGCGGGCGCAGGACGACGCGGAGCTGCGCCGCAAGCTCGACGATCTCGACCGCCAGCTTGCGGAGCGCAAGGACCAGCCGCGCGACCCGAACTACCTGCCGCCCGACATCCCGCGCGATGCGGCGGTGGCGGAGGACCGGGCCGGCGGACGCGGCGGCATGGGATTCGGTCTGGTTCTGGCGGTCCTGCTGATCGGAGGAGGGGTGGCGATGGTTCTGTGGATGCGCAGCCGGCGGCGGAGCCAGACGCCCGCCGGACCGGCCCCGGCCTCCAGCCCCGCCAGCATGGCCGGGCGCATCCTGCGCAACGCCGTCGGCGGCGGCGAACCGTACAAGCCGTCGCTGTTCCGTGTCGGCATGACGCTGACCGCCGACCCGACGCCCTTCATCCTGGCCGGCGGCGTGACCAAGGTCGCCGCCCCCGACACCGGCAGCGGCGGCCTGGTCTCCGTCGAGGCGGTGGGCACCCTGACGGCCGGCGGCACCACGCTGCACCGGCTCTATCTGCCGGGCGGCGGCTTCTTCCAGCTCCATCTCGGCGCCGACGGCAAGCCGGACGAGTGCCGCTACTTCTCGCCGCTCGACGAGGTGTCGCCGGCCAGCGCGGAGGAGTGGGGCTTCTGGCTCGACCCCGCGGAAGGGATGATCGGCTGGCCGGAGTTCCAGACCAAGGACGGCAAGCTCTATGCCCGCCAGTGGGCGCCCGGCCAAAGCCGCGTCCAGCCCTACGGCTTCGCCGAGCAGCGGCAGGAGGCCGGCGGCGAGCAGTCGCGCCGGCTGCAGTCCATGCTCTATGCCGCGCCGACCGGCGCCGCATCGCCGGCGCCGCCGACCGAGTACATCCTGGTGACGGCGGTGGAGCAGGCCGGACAGGCCTGGGTCGAGGTCCATGCCGGCATCGACGTCAACCCCGCCATCCTGTCGCTCGCCTGACCGGCGCAAGAGATCGAAGAAGGAGCCCGCCCCATGGAGAGCAACACCGCCCTGATCCTCAACGGCCTGGGGACCGGGCTGCCGGTCCTGCTGTTGCATTTCGTCGTCACCGTCCTGCTGTTCCTCGCCGGGGTCGGCGTCTATGTCGTCGTGACGCCGATGCGCGAGCGCCAGCTTCTGGCCGACGGCAACCGGGCGGCGGGCATCCTGCTGGGCGGAACGGTGGTGGCGCTGGCGATCCCGCTGGCGGCGACGCTGGCGACCAGCCTGTCCGTGCTCGACATCGTCATCTGGGGGATCGTCGCGCTGATCCTGCAGATCGTCACCTTCGGGATCGCGCTTCTGTTGTTCCGGGACCTGCGGCCGATGATCGAAAGCGGAAACGTCGCCGCGGCGACGACGCTGGCCGCCCTGCAGCTCGGTATCGCGCTGCTCAACGCCGGCGCGATGGCCGGCTGAAACTCTGTGGAGGGACTGGAGATGCTTGCTTTCATCCGCAATCTGGTGGGCGTGAAGACCGATCAGGCGGTCAACAGCGCCGTCGAGGCGCTGGTCCGGTGGGACCCCAAGGCCGCGACCGAGGCGGAGCTGCGCACGATGGAGGAGCATCTGGACCGGCTGGGCCGCCAGGTGGCGGAAGCCCGTCAGTCCTATGACCGCGAGAAGAAGGAGGCGGACGCCATCGCGGCTCTGTCGCGCCAGCGCCTCGCCGCGGCCGAGCATCTGCAGCGCCAGATCGACGGGGAAAGCGATCCCACCCGCAGGGCCACCCTCGAAAAGAGCCTGGAGACGCTGGTCGGCCTCCTGGAGCAGATGGCGCCGGAGGTCGAGCGCGAGGCGCAGGACGCCATCGATGCCGAGGAGTTCCTGCGCATGCTGGAGCAGACCTACCAGCAGGCGGGCGACAAGCTGAAGACGGCCCGCGGCGAGCTGACCCGCGCCGAGCGCGACATGGCCCGCGCCTCGCAGCAGCGCTCCGTCGCCGAGCAGCGGGCGGAGGCGGCGCGGCAGGCCGCCGGGCTCAGCGGCGCCACCAGCGGGCTCGGCATGGCGCTGAAGGCCATGCAGGACGCGGCGGCCCGCGAGCTGGCCGATGCCGAAGCCGCCAACGCCAAGGCGCGGCTGCTGAAGCCGACCCGGCCGGAGGAGGACGATCCCGACATCAAGGCCGCCCTGCAGGCCGCCAGCGGGGCGCAACCGGCCCCCACCGGCCTCAGCGACCGTCTGGCGGCGATCCGGGCGAAGCAGAAGTAGCGGGCGCGCCGGGGGCGGTCCCGGCCAGCATGGCCCGCAGCCGCGGCGTCATGAAGTCGAGGAAGGCGCGGATCCGCCGCGGCGCCCGCTCCCGCCCGAGATAGAGCGCGTGGAAGGCCTCGCTGTCGGCCATCGCCTCGTCCAGAACGCTGACGAGGCGCCCGGCGGCGAGATCGGCGCGGATGTGGAACTCCGCCAGCCGCGCCAGCCCGAGCCCGAGCAGCGCCATGTGCCGCACCGTCTCGCCGTTGTTGGCGACGATGCGGCCATGGACCTCGCGGTCGGTCAGCCGCCCGCCGGTGCGCAGCGGCCAGACGGCGGCGGCGCGGCGGAAGTTGAAGCCGAGACAATCGTGCCGCTCCAGATCGGCCGGCGACCGCGGCGTGCCGCGGCGGGCGAGATAGTCCGGCGAGGCGACGATGCGCCGCCGCACGTCACCCAGCTTGGTCGCCAGCAGGGCGGAATCGGGCAACGGACCCGCCCTGACCGCGATGTCGACCTGCGCTGCATAGAGGTCCACCACCTCGTCGGTCAGGGTGAGGTCGAGCCGGATGTCCGGATAGGCTGCCATGAATTCCGGCAGCAGCGGCAGGATGCAGTGCCGGCCGAAGGGGACGGAGACGTTGATGCGGATCGTCCCGGCCGGGCAGCGGGCGCCGCCCGCCACCTCCGCATCGAACGCGTCCAGTTCCGCCAGCAGGGCTTCCGCGCGCTCGCGGTACAACTCGCCTTCCGCGGTCAGGCGCAGGCGCCGCGTCGACCGCTCGACCAGCCTCACGCCCAGCCGCTCCTCGATGCGCGTGATCAGCTTGGCCGTGGCGGACGGCGTCATGCCGACGTCGCGTCCGGCGGCGCTGAAGCTGCCGCGGGCGGCGACGCGCAGAAAGACCGTCATTTCCCAGGCGCGGGGGTCGCTCATCGGGCTCACCTTGTCATCCAGTGACATAATGATGCGAACCGGCGCCGTATTCCATCCCCGGATTACAGGATGCATCTGAAGGGGCCTCGTCATCCTCCTTCAGATGGAGTCCTCCCATGCCTCTCGCCCTGCTGGCGCTCGCCATCAGCGCCTATGCGATCGGCACCACGGAATTCGTGATCGTCGGCCTGCTGCCGACGGTGGCGACCGACCTCGGCATCAGCCTTCCGCTGGCCGGCATGGTCGTCAGCGTCTATGCGCTGGGCGTCACGGTCGGTGCCCCGGTCCTCACCGCCATCACCGGCCGGCTGCGGCGCAAGCCGCTGCTGCTCGGCCTGATGGGGATGTTCATCGCCGGCAACCTGCTGGCCGGCGTCAGCCCGAACTACGAGACGCTGCTGGTCGCCCGGGTGCTCAGCGCCTTCGCCCACGGCGTCTTCTTCTCGGTCGGCGCCACCATCGCCGCCGACCTCGTGCCCGAGCACAAGCGGGCCTCGGCCATTGCCCTGATGTTCTCCGGCCTGACCATCGCCATCGTCACCGGCGTGCCGATGGGCACCTGGATCGGCCAGCATTTCGGCTGGCGCGCCACCTTCCTGGCGGTGTCGGCGCTCGGCGTCGGCGGCGGCCTCGGCGTCGCCCTGCTGGTCCCCGGCCGCCTCAGCCAGCCGCCGGCGGCCGGGCTCGGCGATCAGGTGAAGGTCCTGGCGAAGCCGCGGCTTCTGCTGGCCTTCGCCATCACCGCCCTCGGCTATGGCGGCACCTTCGTCGCCTTCACCTTCCTGGCCCCGATCCTGGAGACCATCACCGGCTTCTCCAGCGGCACGGTCAGCCTCGTCCTCGTGCTGTACGGGGCGGCCATCGCGGTCGGCAACCTGATCGGCGGCAAGGTCGCCAACCGGCGGCCGGTCCGCGCGCTGGCCTGGCTGTTCGCGCTGCAGGCGCTCGTCCTGTTCGTCTTCACCTTCACGGCCGACGCCAAGATCCCGGCGCTGATCACGCTGGCCGGCATGGGCGCGCTGGCCTTCGCCAACGTGCCGGGGCTGCAGCTCTATGTCGTGCAACTGGCGCAGCGCCATTCGCCGGGTGCGGTCGACGTCGCGTCGGCGCTGAACATCGCCGCCTTCAACCTCGGCATCGCGGCCGGCGCCTTCTTCGGCGGGCAGGTGGTCGATTCCTCCCTCGGCCTTGCCGCGACGCCGTGGGTCGGCGGCCTCTTCGTCCTGGCGGGGCTGGGGCTCACCTTGTGGAGCGGGTTGCTGGACCGGCGCGAGCACCGGACAGTCCAGGCGGCCTGACAGCCTTCCCCCGTCCGAAGCCCGTCCGAAGCCTGGGCGGAACCCGCCTGCGTCCGCGGATGTTGGCCGTTGCGTAGCAGAAAGGAGTGCATCCGCAATGGCCAAGTCCTTCAAACTGCCCAAGAAGATCGCCGGGGTGAAGGTCCCGAAGCATCTGCGCAAGTCGGCGAAGTCGCTCTCCGCTTTCATCGAGACGCCCGCCGGGCGACAGGCGCTGGCCGCCGCCCTGACCGCCATGGCGGGCGTTCTGGCCGGCCGCAGTACCCAGGTGCAGGCGGCGGCGGGCGACGCCGGCCACGCGGCCGGGCAGGCCGCGTCGGGGGCCGCCGGCCTCGTGCGCGAGATGGCGGGGGCCGCCGTGGAGGTGGTGTCCGACGCCGCCCGCGATTTCCTGACGCCGGACCAGCAGAAGGAGCGCGCCCACCAGGGCCGCCAGGCGGCGGAAGGCCGCGGCAAGGCCCACTGAGCGCCCGCCTATGGTCCTTCGGGACCGGTCCCACCGCCGTCGGTCAGCCCATCGGACCAATGCCGGCTCTACCCCATCCGATCAGCAGGGACAAGCGGTGGCTTCGCCTGTTGGTCCGGACAGCAGGGCGCATGATGTGCCGCGTCCTGGCTCCATCAGGGAAGGAGGTCGGTCACACGATGTGCGGCATCAGCGGCGAGATCCGTTTCGACGACAGCCCGGCATCCGCGTCCGCGGTCGGGGCCATGACGGAGGCCCTGGCCCGGCGCGGACCGGACGGGCAGGGCATCTTCGTCCAGGGGCGGGTCGCCTTCGGCCACCGGCGGCTCAGCATCATCGACCTGTCCCAGGCGTCGCAGCAGCCGATGGTGGATCCCGACCTCGGCCTCGGCATCGTCTTCAACGGCTGCATCTACAATTACCCGGAGCTGCGCGCCGAACTGGAAGGCCGCGGCTACCGGTTCTTCTCGCATGGCGATACCGAGGTTCTGCTGAAGGCCTATCATGCCTGGGGTCCCCGCTTCGTCGAGCGGCTCTACGGCATGTTCGCCTTCGCCATCTGGGAGCGCGACAGCGGCCGGGTGACGCTGGGCCGCGACCGCCTGGGCATCAAGCCGCTCTACATCGCGGAGACGCCGGGGCGGCTGCGCTTCGCCTCCAGCCTGCCGGCCCTGGTGGCGGGCGGCGACGTCGACACCGGCATCGATCCGGTGGCCCTGCACCATTACATGAGCTTCCACGCCGTCGTGCCGGCGCCGCTCACCATCCTCAAGGGCGTGCGCAAGCTGCCGCCGGCGACCCTGCTGACGCTGGAGCCGGACGGGACGCGCCGCGAGGAGACCTATTGGACGCTGGCCTTCGGCCCGCAGCCGGGCGACGAGCGGCTTTCCGGGCGCGACTGGCAGGACGCGGTTCTGGCGACCCTGCGCAAGGCGGTGGAGCGCCGGCTGGTGGCCGACGTGCCGGTCGGCGTGCTGCTGTCGGGCGGTCTCGACAGCTCGCTGATCGTCGCCCTGCTGGCCGAGGCCGGGCAGAGCGGCCTGGAGACCTTCTCCATCGGGTTCGAGACGGTGGGGCAGGAGCGCGGCGACGAGTTCCAGTATTCCGACCTGATCGCCGACCGCTTCGGCACCGACCACCACAAGCTGTTCATCGACAGCAGCCGCGCCCTGCCGGCGCTGCAGGAGTGCGTGCGGGCGATGGCGGAGCCGATGGTCAGCCATGACGCCATCGGTTTCTTCCTTCTGTCGCAGGAGGTCGCCCGCCACGTCAAGGTGGTGCAGAGCGGCCAGGGGGCCGACGAGATCTTCGCCGGCTACCACTGGTATCCGCCGATGATGGACGCGGCCGATCCCGTCGCCGCCTATGCCCGGGTCTTCTTCGACCGCGACCATGCCGAGATGGCGCAGGCGCTCGATCCCCGCTACCTCGCGGGCGAGGACGTCAGCCGCGCCTTCGTCGCCGCCCATTTCGCCCGTCCCGGCGCCGACCGCCCGGTGGACAAGGCGCTGCGGCTCGACACCACCGTCATGCTGGTCGACGACCCGGTCAAGCGGGTGGACAACATGACCATGGCCTGGGGGCTGGAGGGGCGGGTGCCCTTCCTCGACCATGACGTGGTGGAGCTGGCCGCCCGCATCCCGCCGGAACTGAAGCTGCGCGACGGCGGCAAGTTCGTGCTGAAGGAGGCGGCGCGGCAGGTCGTGCCCGCCGAGGTGATCGACCGGCCCAAGGGCTATTTCCCGGTGCCGGCGCTGAAATACCTGCGCGGCCCCTATCTGGATCTCGTGCGCGACGTGCTGAACCAGCCGGCGGCGCGCGAACGGTCGCTGTTCCGTCCCGCCTATCTCGACACGCTCTTCCGCGATCCGGAAACCCACATCACGCCGCTGCGCGGATCGAAGCTCTGGCAGGTCGCCCTGCTGGAATTCTGGCTGCAAACCCAAGGGATCTGACGCCGAATGATGACCCAGAACCAAGCCCGCCCTGCCTACCGCATCGAGCGAGTCCTGGTTTCGACCTTGCTGGCCTCGAACCCTTCGGTCAAATCGGCGCTCCGCCCCGCCGGCCCGGTGCCGCGGGCCGCCGTGGAATGCGGCTGGGGACGCCTGCTGTTCGCCCATACCTTCGCCGACGCCGCGGAGCTGATCGAGGAGATGCGGCGCGAGCGGCCCGGCCGGCGCGACATCGCCTTCTATCTGGAGGACCCGCATGTCGTGCTGTCGCAGGCGCCGAACGAGCTGTTCCTCGACCCGTCCCACACCTACCGCCTGCGGCTCCACACCTTCCGGCCGGGTCTGGAGCTGCGCGGCTTCAACGTCGAGGCGCCGCGCAGCCGCGAGGACGCCGACGCGGTGAACCGCATCTATGCCGCCCGCGGCATGGTCACGGTCGATCCCGAATTCTACTGGGCGGAGCGCGACAGCCGCGTGCTGACCCACCTGATCGCGGTCGATCCGGTCACCGGGGCGGTGATCGGGTCGGTCACCGGCGTCGACCATGTCCGCGCCTTCAAGGATCCGCAGAACGGGTCGTCGCTCTGGTGCCTGGCGGTCGATCCGCAGGCGGCCTATCCCGGCATCGGCGAGGCGCTGGTGCGGGCGCTGGCCGAGCATTACCGCTCGCGCGGCCGCAGCTTCATGGATCTCTCGGTCCTGCACGACAATCAGAACGCCATCGCGCTTTACGAGAAGCTGGGTTTCAAGCGGGTGCCGGTCTTCACGCTGAAGACCAAGAACCCGATCAACGAGAAGCTGTTCGCCGGGCCGGCGGTGGAGGCCGGGCTGAACCCCTATGCGATGATCATCATCAACGAGGCGCGGCGCCGCGGCATCGGGGTGGAGGTGCTGGACGCCGAGGCCAACCTCTTCCGCCTCAGCTTCGGCGGGCGCAGCATCCTGTGCCGCGAAAGCCTGAGCGAGCTGACCTCGGCCGTCGCGCTGTTCCGCTGCGACGACAAGGCGGTGACCCGCCGCACCCTCGCCGCCGCCGGACTGTCGGTTCCCGACCAGAGGATCGCCGGCAGCGCCGACGACAACGCCGCCTTCCTGGAGCGCCACGGCAGCGTGGTGGTCAAGCCGGCCCGCGGCGAGCAGGGGCAGGGCATCACGGTGGACGTGCGCGACGCCGAAACGCTGGCCTGGGCGGTGGAGAAGGCGACGGCGATCTGCAGCACCGTCCTGCTGGAGCAGTACGTCAAGGGCTGCGACCTGCGGGTTCTGGTGATCGACAACCGCGTCGTCGCCGCCGCGATCCGCCGTCCGGCGGAGATCGTCGGCACCGGCGACCGGACGATCGCCGAACTGATCGAGGCGCAGAGCCGGCGCCGCGCCGCCGCGACGGGCGGGGAAAGCCGGATCCCGATGGATGCGGAAACCGAGCGTTGCGTGCGCGACGCCGGCTACGCCATGGACAGCATCCTGCCGGAAGGGCAGGTCCTCGCCGTGCGCAAGACGGCAAATCTGCATACCGGGGGCACGCTTCACGACGTGACGGATCGCCTCCATCGGCGGTTGATCGAAGCGTCGATCGAGGCCGCGCGGGCGCTGGACATTCCCGTGGTCGGCCTCGACCTGCTGGTCCCGGACCTCTTCGGTCCGGACTACGTGATCATCGAGGCCAACGAGCGGCCGGGGCTCGCCAACCATGAGCCCCAGCCCACCGCCGAACGGTTCGTGGATCTGCTGTTCCCGTACTCGGCGGTCTGACCCGGAAGAGGAGGGGGCATGGAGCAGGCGATCCTGAGCCGCGGCGTGCTGGAGCGCCCGGTCATCGACATGGACTATCTCACCGGCATCCTGGGCCGGCTGCTCGAAATCCCCAGCCCCACCGGCTACACCGACCAGATCGTGCATTTCTGCGGCGACGAGTTCCGCCGCCTCGGCATCCCGTTCGAGCTGACGCGCCGCGGGGCCATCCGGGCCGATCTGGTCGGCCGGCTGAAGAGCCCGGACCGCGCGCTGGTCGCCCATCTCGACACGCTGGGCGCCCAGGTGAAGATGCTGAAGCCGAACGGCCGGCTGGAGCTGGTTCCGGTCGGCACCTGGTCGGCGCGCTTCGCCGAAGGGGCGCGCTGCACCATCTTCACCGACCGCGGCAGCTATCGCGGCACCATCCTGCCGCTGAAGGCGTCCGGCCACACCTTCAACACCGAGATCGACACCCAGCCGGTGGCCTGGACCAACCTGGAACTGCGTGTCGACGCGCGCAGCGAGGCGCTGGACGATCTGGTGGCGCTCGGCTTCAACATCGGCGACTTCGTGGCGATCGACCCGCAGCCGGAGTTCAACCCGAACGGCTTCATCAACTCCCGCCATCTGGACGACAAGGCGGGTGTGGCGGTGATGTTCGCCGCCGCCAAGGCGATCCGCGACAGCAAGGCCAGCCTGCCGGTGGACTGCCACCTGCTGCTGACCATCTCGGAGGAGGTCGGCTCCGGCGCCTCCTCCGTCCTGCACCGGGACGTGGCGGAGATGGTGACCATCGACAACGGCACGACCGCCGCCGGGCAGAACAGCCGGGAATATGGCGTGACCGTCGCCATGGCCGACTCCTCCGGCCCCTTCGACTACCACCTGACCCATAAGCTGCTGAGGCTGTGCAGCGACTACGGCATCGAGCATCAGCGCGACGTCTTCCGCTATTACCGCTGCGACAGCGCCGCGGCGATCGAGGCGGGCAACGACATCCGCACGGCGCTGGTCTGCTTCGGCATCGACAGCTCGCACGGCTACGAGCGGATCCATGCCAGCTCGCTCTGCTCGCTCGCCGAACTGGTCGCGCTCTACATGCAGAGCGATGTGACGGTGGAGCGCGACCGGGTGCGGATGGGTCCGATGGGCGAGTTCCCCTGGCAGCCGACCGACCCCGCGGAGTGCCCGGAGGATCCGGCTTAAGGCCGGTTCCGCCCCATCGTTCGCGCCGCCGCGGCGACCAGCGCGGCATTGCCGTCCGCCGGCAGCCCGTCGGGCAGGAGGAACCCGTCCTCCAGCCCGACGCGGGTCGAATAGCCCTCGCGCGCCGCCCGCTCCACGAAGGCCCAGACGGTTTCGTCGACGCCGTGGAGCAGGACCGGCTTGGTGACGCCGGCGGCGGACAGCACCGACAGGATGGCATCGGCGGCGGCCATCGCCTCCTCCGTCTCCTGCTCCTCGATCTCGATCAGGACGCGCAGGCAGAGCGGCGCAAGGCCGAGCGAAACCAGCCGTTCGGCATCCAGGACCGACGCCAGCCCCGCCTCGATCCCGATGCCGCGGCGGTGAAGCAGGGCGATGACGTCGGGGGCCGTCGCCTCGCTGAGGTTGACGGAGGCATGGTCGGGCAGGCTCCGCCAGCCGGCGATGAGCTGGATCCGCCGTTCGTCCGACGGTTCGATCCAGGCGCCGGTGCTGAGGCCGACGAAGCTGCCGGGCGCCCGTGCCCGCACCGCCAGCAGCGTCGCGTCGACGGCATCCGGCTCCAGGCTTTCCAGCCCGTCGGGCCCGCGGACATGCAGGTGGATTTCCGCCGCTCCGGCCGCGATGCAGGCCGCCGCGTCGTCGGCGACCTCCTGCGGCGACAGCGGCAGCCGGGGATGGTACCCCCGCGGCCGGGCGCCGTTGATGCAAGCCTGCACGATCATGGCCGGTCGATGCCTCCCCGGATCGTTCACCCAGCTCCTTTACCCGGGTCCTTTACCCAGCTCCTTTACATGGTAGCGCCGATCTGCCAGGGCACGAACTCGTTCCCGCCATAGCCGAGCAGTTCGGACTTGCTGCGCTCGCCCGAGGCGACGGCGATGATGCTGCGGAAGATCTCCTGCCCCTTCTCCTCGATCGACACGCCCTCCAGCACGTCGCCGCAGTTGATGTCCATGTCGTCGGTCATGCGGGCGTAGACGTCGGAGTTGGTGGCGAGCTTGATCGACGGCGTCGGCTTGCAGCCGAAGGCGGAGCCGCGGCCGGTGGTGAAGCACAGCATGTTCGCGCCGCCCGCCACCTGCCCGGTCGCCGATACCGGGTCGTAGCCCGGCGTGTCCATGAAGACGAAGCCCCTGGCGGTCACCGGCTCGGCATATTCGTAGACCGCGGCCAGCGGCATGCTGCCGCCCTTGGCGACGGCGCCCAGCGACTTTTCCAGGATGGTGGTCAGGCCGCCGGCCTTGTTGCCCGGCGAGGGGTTGTTGTCCATCTCGCCGCCGGCGCGGGCGGCGTAGTCCTCCCACCACTCCAGCCGCCGGACCAGCCTGGTGGCGATCTCGGGCGAGACGGCGCGGCGGGTCAGCAGATGTTCCGCGCCGTAGATCTCCGGGGTCTCCGACAGGATGGCGGTGCCGCCGTGACGCACCAGCAGGTCGACCGCGGCGCCGAGGGCGGGATTGGCGGTGATGCCGGAATAGCCGTCGGACCCGCCGCACTGCAGGCCCAGCACCAGCTCCGACGCCGGGATCGGCTCCCGCCGCACGGCATTGACCAGAGGCAGCATCTCGCGCACGCGGGCGACGCCGGCCTCCACCGTCTTGCGGGTGCCGCCGGTGTCCTGGATCGTCATGCTGCGGAACAGCGGCCCCTCGGTCATGCCGTATTCGCTCTTCAGCCGGCCGACCTGCAGCACCTCGCAGCCCAGCCCGACCAGCAGCACGCCGCCGAAGTTGGCATGCGAGGTGTAGCCCCACAGCGTGCGCTGCACGACGTCATAGCTCTCGCCCTTGCCCGCCATGCCGCAGCCGGTCCCGTGGACCAGCGCGACCACGCCGTCGACGTTCGGATAGTCGTCCAGGATGCCGGAGCGGGCGACCTCCTCCGCGATGAAGCGCGCGACGGTGGCCGAGCAGTTCACGCTGGTGGCGATGCCGATGTAGTTGCGGGTCCCCGCCTTGCCGTTCGGCCGGCGGAAGCCCTGGAAGGTCACCCGGTCGCGGTCCGGCAGCAGGTCGACGCGGAGGGAGCCGTCGCGGCTGTCATGGTCGCGGGCGAAGTCGAGCATGCCGGCATTGTGCACATGCACCCAGTCGCCGGGAACGACGGGTTCGGTGGCGGCGCCGATGATCTGCCCGAACTTCAGCACCGGTGCGCCCGCGGCGATCGGCTGGACCGCCACCTTGTGCCCCTTCGGGATGCGGGTACGGGCGGCCGCACCCCCGGCAGCGGCGTTCCCTCCGCCAGCTCGTCGATGGCGATCAGGACGTTGTCCTGCGGATTGAGGCGAAGCGTACGCGGCAGGTTGGAGGCAGCGGACATCGGGAAATCCTCCGCGGGAGACCGTCCGGCAATCCGGGGACGGCATATCGGGCGCGTCGCGGACAATCCGCCGCCCTGCATGTTTCGTGTCTATAAAGAGCGGGGCCGGGGGAGGCTCGTCAACCTGCTTTTTATGCAGAAAAAACGAGTGTAAGAATCAGTCGGCATCGATGGTCTGGTGCGCGTCGATGCGCGAGAGCGAGCGCAGCAGGGTGGTGCGTGCCGTCTTCAGATGCGCACGGAAGGTTATGGTCACCGCCTCGCGGTCGCGGCTCTTCAGCGCGGCGATGCAGGCCAGATGCTCCTGGATGGCGACGGCGTTGCGCTCCTTCTCCTCCGCCTTGTTCCACTGGTAGTGGTAGTGGAAGATCATGGAGATAATGTCGTAGAAGTTGCCGATGAAGCGGTTGCTGGCCGCATCGTTGATCAGCCGGTGGAACCGCTCGTCGAGGTCGGAGAAGTCGGTGAAGCGCTGGTCGATCTCGTCCAGCAGGGCGAGGTGCTGGCGCTCGATCTGGTCGAGCTTGCGCCAGACCGGCGAGTCCGGCGGCTGTTCGATGAAGCGCTGGACCGAGCGGTGCTCGAACAGCTCGCGAACCTCGGACAGTTCCAGCGCGAAGTCCTCGGTGAAGCCGCGGAACATCCAACCGCCGTTCTGCGACTTCTTCAGCAGCCCGAAATGGTTGAAGTGGCCCAGATAATTGCGGATGGCCGAGGTCGACACGCCGAACTGCCGGGCGAGGTCCAGACTGTTGATGTGCTGGCCCGGCCTGCAGTCGCCCTTCAGCACCCACTCCATGAACTTCTTCTCGACGGTGGCGCCGACCGATTCGGTCTCGAAGTCCGGGAAATAGTCCTGCGGCTTCGGTGCCCGCAGCACGGTCTTGCCGCGCCCGTCCAGCGCGATCAGCCGCGCCTCCGCCAGGGCCGAGAGGACGGCGCGCACCGTGGTCCGGCTGACGCCCAGCAGGTCCGACAGTTCCGTTTCCGATCCCAGGTCGCCGCCGGCGGGCAGTTCCGCCAGTCGGTCCAGGCACCGGTTGTACGCGCGCTTGTAGACGGTGTTGGTCTTCATGGCACCGGCCCGTCGGCAGGGGAGGGGGCTGTCCGTGGCGGACGGACTGTTCGTTTAAAAAACAATTTGACAGCACCGGGAATCAACCGTTTTTTGATCATAACGAACAGAAGGGTGCCGCCCCGGCCGGCCTGCGCGGCGCCGGCCTTCACAGCGGACGGGACGACGACGGGAGAGTGGGACATGACGGAAAGGCTGGCCGGCAAGGTCGCGGTCGTCACCGCCGCCGCGCAGGGCATCGGCCGCGCGACGGCCGAGCTGTTCGCCCGCGAAGGTGCGCGCGTCGTCGCCACCGACATCAACGGCGCCAAGCTGGCGGAGCTGGAGGGGCGGGGAATCGAGACGCGCGTGCTCGACGTTCTCGATCCGCAGGCGGTGCGGCGGGAGCTGACCGGCATCGGCCGGATCGACGTCCTGTTCAACTGTGCCGGCATCGTCCACAGCGGCACGATCCTGGAGGCCGGCGTCGAGGATCTCGACTTCGCCTTCGACCTGAACGTCAAGGCGATGATGCGCGCCATCCAGGCCGTGCTGCCCGGGATGCTGGAGCGCGGCGACGGATCGATCATCAACATGTCGTCGGTCGCCTCCAGCGTGAAGGGCGTGCCGAACCGCTTCGCCTATTCCGTGACCAAGGCCGCGGTGATCGGGCTCACCAAATCGGTCGCGGCGGATTTCGTGGCGAGGGGCATCCGCTGCAACGCCATCTGCCCGGGCACCGTCGAGTCCCCTTCGCTCCAGCAGCGGCTGAGCGCGCAGGGGGACTATGAGACCGCCCGCGCCGCCTTCATCGCGCGCCAGCCCATCGGCCGCATCGGCCAGCCGGAGGAGATCGCCGAGCTGGCCCTGCACCTCGCGACGGCAACCTACACGACGGGACAGATTCACGTCATCGACGGCGGCTGGACGATGTGATCGCTCCGCCCTTGCTGCATAACCGGCAAGCGGAACCTCGCCGGCAGCAAGTAACGGATCTGGCTTGTATATGTCTTAGCGCCTATGTCCATTGCGCAACTCCATGAGTTGCGTGGGGCAGGCGTGCCGTTTTCCTTCCTCTGGCCGCGGTCTATTGGATCATCAGCTGACCGGCGCAACAAAATAGCTTGCACGCCAAACAATCTGCTGCTGGTATATTACGGAGGGCGGTCAGCCGGGGCGCGGCGCGACCCCCAAGGTTCCCCGGCCAACCGGGGATGCTTTATAATCGGGAGGACTGCCAAATGGTAACTCGCACCGGGCGCGCGGCGTTGGGCTTCGCCGTGCTGATGGCCCTGCCGTTCACCGTTCCGTCTGCGGCCCAGGCCCAGACCAAGCTGAAATGGGCGCATGTCTACGAGACGTCGGAGCCCTTCCACACCCAGTCGCTCTGGGCGGCGCAGGAGATCGCGAAGCGCACCAGCGGCCGCTATCAGATCGACGTGTTCCCCGCCTCGCAGCTCGGCAAGGAGGCGGACATCAACCAGGGCCTGTCGCTCGGCACCGTCGACATGATCATCTCGGGGTCCAGCTTCGCGGCGCGCAGCTATCCCCCGATCGGCGTCACCTACTACCCCTACATCTTCCGCGATCCCCAGCATCTGCTGACCTACGCGAAGAGCGACGTCTTCAAGACGCTCGCCAAGGGCTACGAGGACAAGACCGGCAACCACATCGTGGCCCTGTCCTACTACGGCACGCGCCACACCACCTCCAACAGGCCCGTTCAGAGCTGCGCGGACATGAAGGGGCTGAAGATCCGCGTGCCCGATGCGCCGGCCTACCTGGCGATGCCCAAGGCCTGCGGCGCCAACCCGACGCCGATCGCCTTCGCCGAGGTCTATCTCGCCCTGCAGAACGGCACGGTCGACGCCCAGGAGAACCCGCTGACCACCATCGAGGCCAAGAAGTTCTTCGAGGTGCAGAAGCAGATCGTCCTGACCGGCCACATCATCGACAGCCTGAACACCATCATCTCCAAGAGCCTGTGGACCAAGCTGTCGCCGGAGGACCGCCAGATCTTCACCGAGGTCACGCAGGAGGCGGCGGCCCGCTCCACCGCCGAGATCCAGGCCAAGGAGAAGGAGCTGGTGGAGGGCTTCCGCCAGAAGGGCCTGACCGTCACCGAGGTCGACAAGGCGGAGTTCAAGGACGCGGTGATGAAGGCGGTGACGCCCGAAAGCGCCGGCTACCGCAAGGCCGACTGGGAGGCGATCCAGGCGCTGCGGTGACGCGCCGCCCGCCGCCCGCCGTCCCGCAAGCCACTGGGGTCCGCATGACGAGCTACGCAAAGCGGTCGGTTCCGCACGGGGCCGGTTTCCACCAGCCTCCCGCGGAGGAACACCACATCCAGATCACGCCGGAGGAGCTGGCCCACAGCTTCGTGGAGGAGGCTCCCCCGGCGGACCTGTCGCATTACGCGGTCGAGGACTGGGCGACGGTCGCCCTGTTCTGGCTGATGGCGGCGGCGGTCTTCCTGCAGTTCTTCACCCGCTACATCCTGAACGACTCGCTGAACTGGACGGAGGAGATCGCCTCCTACTGCCTGGTGGCGCTGGTGTTCGTCGGGTCGTCCATGTGCGTGCGGCTGTCGCGCCACATCCAGGTGGACATCCTCTACCGCTTTCTGCCCGCCGGGCCGGCGCGGCTGCTCTCCACCCTGGTCGACGTGATCCGCACCGCCTTCTTCGTCTATCTGACCCACCTGATGTGGCGGCTGATCGAGGTGGTCGGCGACGAGATGATGGTCACCGTCGAGCTGCCCAAGGGGCTCCTCTACTACGCCGTGCTCGGCGGCTGCGCCCTGATGGCGGTGCGGTCGCTGCAGGTGACGGTGGTGAACTGGCGGCGCGGCCATTCGGTGCTGGAGAAGCCGGAAGCCTTCGACGGGAAGGGAGTGTAAGCGGATGTGGATCCTCATCGGTTCCTTTCTCGGCCTGATGCTGCTGGGGCTGCCGGTGGCGGTCGCCATGGCGGTGGCCTCGCTGATCTATATCGTGGTCAGCGGCTCGGTGCCCGACCTCGTGCTCGCCCAGCGCATGATCGCAGGTGTGGAGAGCTTCCCGCTGCTGGCCGTTCCCTTCTTCATCCTGGCCGGCAACCTGATGAACATCGCCGGCGTGACGGGCCGCATCTACAACTTCGCCATCGCGCTGGTCGGCTGGATGCGCGGTGGTCTGGGGCAGGTGAACATCGTCGGGTCGGTGATCTTCTCGGGCATGTCCGGCACCGCCATCGCCGACGCCGCCGGGCTCGGCACCATCGAGATCAAGGCCATGAAGGACCATGGCTATTCGACGGAGTTCGCGGTGGGGGTGACGGCCGCCTCGGCCACGCTGGGGCCGATCATCCCGCCGTCGCTGCCCTTCGTGATCTACGGGATGATGGCGAACGTCTCCATCGGCGCGCTGTTCCTGGCGGGCGTGATCCCCGGCGTGCTGATGACCGTCTTCATGATGGGGACCGTCGCCATCCATGCCCGGCGCCACCATTGGGGCGGCGACATGGCCTTCGACTGGCGCCGGCTGGGTGCGGCATCGGTCGAGATCGTCGTGGTGCTGTGCTTCCCGATGGCGGTGTGGCTGATGACGCTGGCCGGCGTCCCGGTCAACTGGGCGATCTCCGTCGCCCTGGCCGTGCTGCTGGCGGCCGACTGGTACTTCGACTTCTCCGCCGTGATGGCGCTGATGGCGCCGGTGATCCTGATCGGCGGCATGACGCTCGGCTGGTTCACCCCGACCGAGGCGGCGGTCGCGGCGGTGCTGTGGTCGCTGTTCCTCGGGCTGGTCCGCTACCGTTCGATGACGCTGCGCTCGCTCGCCAAGGCGACGTTCGACACGGTGGAGACGACGGCGTCGGTGCTGTTCATCGTCACCGCGGCCTCGATCTTCGCCTGGCTGCTGACGGCCAGCCAGGCGGCGCAGATCATGTCGGACGCCATCCTCGGCTTCACCGACAACAAGTGGGTGTTCCTGCTGCTGGCGAACCTGCTGATCCTGTTCGTCGGCTGCTTCATCGACACCATCGCGGCGATCACCATCCTGGTGCCGATCCTGCTGCCCATCGTGTTGAAGCTGGGGATCGACCCGCTGCATTTCGGCCTCGTCATGGTGCTGAACCTGATGATCGGGCTGCTGCATCCGCCGCTGGGGATGGTGCTGTTCGTGCTGGCGCGCGTGGCGAAGCTGTCGGTGGAGCGCACGACCATGGCGATCCTGCCCTGGCTGGTCCCCTCTTCGCCGCCCTGATCGCCATCACCTACGTGCCGGAGATCACGCTGTGGCTGCCGCGGGCGATGGGGCTGGGCAAGTAGGGCAGGCAACGACAAGGAATGGGGGGGAGGGCGCGGCATGTCCCTGGTTGGCGATCACCTCGAATACCACGACCGGCGCTTCTACGACCTGACGGTGCCGATTGCGCCGCTGGAGACGCTGTTCACCGGCTGCCGCTGGGCCGAGGGTCCGGTCTGGTTCGCCGACGGCGGCTATCTGGTCTGGAGCGACATTCCCAACAACCGGCTGCTGCGCTGGGTGCCGGATCTCGGCGTCGGGGTGTTCCGCGCCAACTCGAACTATGCCAACGGCAACACCCGCGACCGCGAGGGGCGGCTGGTCAGTTGCGAGCATGGCGGCCGCAGGGTGACGCGGACCGAACACGATGGGCGCATCACCGTCCTGGCCGACCGGTTCGAGGGCAAGCGGCTGAACTCGCCCAACGACGTGGTGGTGAAATCCGACGGCACGGTGTGGTTCACCGACCCGACCTACGGCATCCTCTCCGACTATGAGGGCTACAAGGCCGAGCCGGAGCTGGCGGGCTGCTACGTCTTCCGCCTCGACCCCGCGACGGGCGACCTCGGGGTGGTGGCGGAGGATTTCGCCAAGCCCAACGGTCTCGCCTTCTCGCCCGACGAGCGCACCCTGTATGTCGCGGACTCCGGGGTGTCGCACGACCCGCAGGGGCCGCACCATATCCGCGCCTTCACGGTCGGCGACGACGGGCGGCTGTCCGGCGGCCGGGTCTTCGCCGAGATCTCGCCCGGCGTGCCGGACGGCTTCCGCGTCGATGGTCAGGGCAATGTCTGGACCAGTGCCCGCGACGGCGTGCAGTGCTTCGCGCCGGACGGCGCGCTGCTCGGCAAGGTGCGGATTCCGCAGATGGTGTCCAACCTGACCTTCGGCGGTCCGCGGCGCAACACGCTGTTCATCACCGCCACCTCGACCCTCTACGGCCTCAGCGTCGGCGTGGCGGGTGCGGCGCGGGCCTGAAGGGCGGCGCGGTCAGACCTGCGCCATCTCGCCGCGGGACTGCGCCCGCACCCGCTCGATGTCGGCGCGGTTGTTGGTCAGCAGCTTGCGCATCGCCGCCGCCGCCCCGTCCGCGTCGCGGCGCTGCACCGCCTCCAGCACGGCCTTGTGCTCCTCCAGGTTCGAGACGAAGGCGTTGTCGTGCTCGTTCGCGGTGGCGAAGTTCACGCGCAGCAGGACCGAGAAGGCGGTGAAGACGCTGAGCAGCAGGCGGCTGTCGGCGGCCTCGAACAGGCGGCGGTGGAACAGGATGTCGGCGTCGATCGACGCGACGGGGTCGTCCCGCTCGCGCTCCATCGCCTCGAACGCCTCCCACATGCGCAGGCACTGCACGGTCGTCGCCCGGCGGGCGGCCTTTGCCGCCACCTCCGGCTCGATCATCCAGCGCAGGTCCATCAGCTCGTCCAGCAGCCGTTCGCGCGCCTGCGGGCTTCCCAGGCTCCAGGACAGCAGGTCGGGGTCCAGCAGGTTCCATTCCGCGTGGGGCTGCACGATGGTGCCGGCGCGCCGGCTGGTGCGCAGCAGCCCCTTGCCGGCCAGCATCTTCACCGCCTCGCGCACCGCGTTGCGCCCGACCCCCAGCGCGTCGGCCAGCTCCGGCTCGGTCGGCAGGGTCGAGTCGGGGGGGTATCGCCCTTCGGCGATCCGGCGGCCGAGCACCTCGGCCACGCCGGCCACGCGGCTGGTCGCCGGCTGCTCCCCGCTGTCCCTGTCCTTCATCCGCAACGGACCGCTCCTTCGGCAAGAATCCCCGTCGCACGGTACCGGCGCGGAAGGGGAAGGCAATAGGACCGCCCCCCGGTTTCCCGGTCAACACCGGCGTCGCAGGCTGCGGAGATTAGGTGGGATGAAAAATAATAATCATCCCTTGATATATTGTCACGCCTCTGGATAATCACGGATACGAACAGAGTGGTGCGCGCCCGCTCCCGGTGGGAAGCGCCCGGCAGAAGCCCTGACGGATCGCAGGGCCGGAACGAGGAGGGACCCATTGATGAGCAAACTTTTGTCGGCCGCGGCGGCGGCATCGCTCGTGGCCATGGCCGCGCTGTCCGGCCCGGCCATGGCGCAGGGCAAGGGCAAGACCTACGAGCTGCGTTTCCAGTCCAGCGACACGTCCGGCGCGCTCGCCTTCCAGATCGCCAGGGACTGGGCCGAGCGTGTCGGCAAGATGAGCGGCGGCCGCATCAGGATCGAGATGATGCCGGTGGGCTCCGTCGTCGAATACAGCGAGACGCTGGAGGCGGTGGGCGCCGGCATCCTGCAGGGCCACGTCACCGACAGCTCCTACTTCACCGGCAAGGATCCGGCCTTCGCGCTGATCGCCAACCCGGTGGGGGCGTGGAGCGACCCCAACGACATGCTGAACTTCTTCAACTACGGCGGCGGGCGCGAGGTCTACAACCAGATCGTCAATCCCTACGGCGTGCAGTTCATCGGCGCCTCGGCGGCGGCGGTCGAATCCATCGCCTCGCGCGTGCCGATCGACAAGGTCGCCGACCTCAAGGGGCTGAAGATCCGCGCGCCGGAAGGGCTGGTGCAGTCCACCTTCGCCGCCGCCGGCGCCTCGCCGGTGAACCTGCCGCAGTCGGAGGTCTTCACCTCGCTCGACAAGGGCGTCATCGAGGCGGCCGACGCCACCACGCTCGCCACCAACGACTCCATGGGCCTTCACGACATCGCCAAGCACCCGCTCTGGCCCGGCTTCCACTCGCTGCCGATCGTCGACATCTCGATCAACAAGGCGATCTGGGACGAGATGCCGGAGGATCTGAAGACCATCCTCACCGTGTCGGTCAACGACCTCGCCCGCGACAGCGTCTCGCGGGTCGCCATGATGGACAAGAAGGTCGCGGCCAAGCTGCGCGCCCGCGGCGACGTGACCATCCATGACTGGCCGCTGGAGGAGCGGCAGAAGTTCCGCCAGATCGCCCAGTCGCAGTGGGCCAAGTTCGCCGAGCGCTCCCCCAACGCGCAGAAGGTCTACCAGGCCCTGACGGCCTATCTGAAGGACCAGGGGCTGCTCTGACCCGGGCCGGTGCCGGTACCGGCGGCAAACCGCGACGCGTGACGAAGCCGGGCGGCCCGACCGCCCGGCGCTGGGAGGAGCCATGGAGACGCAGCATGACGGCGGGGCCGCGCCGCCGGGCCAGCCGACGGACCGCCTGTCCGCGGTCATCGCCTGGATAGGGCGCTATCTCTGCATCCTGTTCATCGTCAGCACGGCGGTCTCGGTCTACGAGATCGTCATGCGCTACCTGTTCAATTCGCCGACGGTCTGGGTCCACGAGACGACGACCACGCTGACGGCGATCTGCTTCGCCTTCGGCGGGGCCTATTGCCTGGCGACCGACAAGCACATCCGCGTCGTCCTGATCTACGACCATGTCGGCCCCCGGGTCCGGCGCTGGATGGACATCGTCATCAGCCTCGTCGGCGCGGGGGTGTGCGGGCTGATGGCCTACGCCTCCTGGGGCATGGCCTGGAAGTCGCTGTTCACCCCGTCCGGCGCCTTCCGGATCGAGACCAGCGGCAGCGCCTGGAACCCGCCCTCTCCGGCCCTGCTGAAGCCCTTCCTGTTCCTGATCCTGGTGGTGATGACGCTGCAGTTCCTGCTGCAGATGTGGCGCCACATCCGTCGCCCGCCCGGCGACGTCCATCACGGCCAGCCCGGCGCGGGGGTTTACGAGGATGCTTAACCTGCAGGACCTTGGCATCGGCGGCGGCAGCCTGACGATGTTCGCGCTGCTGCTCGGCCTGCTGGTCACCGGCATGCCGCTCGCCTTCGTCACCATCCTGGTGGCGCTGATCTTCGCGCTGGGATGGTTCGGGCCGATGGTGATCCCGATCGTCACCACGCGCATCTACTCCTTCATCACCCAGTACGTCTTCGTCTCGGTGCCGATGTTCGTGCTGATGGCGTCGATCCTCGACCGCTCCGGCATCGCGCGCGACCTGTTCGACGCCATGAAGATCATCGGCGGGCGGGTGCGCGGCGGCGTGGCGGTGCAGACCCTTGTGGTCTCCGTCATCCTCGCGGCGATGTCCGGCATCATCGGCGGCGAGATCGTGCTGCTGGGCCTGCTGGCGCTGCCGCAGATGCTGCGGCTGGGCTACGACCGCAACATGGCGATCGGCGTCGTCTGCTCGGGCGGCGCGCTCGGCACCATGATCCCGCCGAGCATCGTCCTCATCATCTACGGCCTGTCGGCCAACGTGTCGATCGGCGACCTCTTCACCGCCTCCTTCGTTCCGGGGCTGCTGCTCGCCTCGCTCTATGCGGCCTATGTGCTGATCCGGGTGCGGCTGAACCCGTCGCTGGCGCCGCTGCCGGACGAGGGCGACGGGATGGCCGCGGCGGACCGCTGGTCCCTGATGAAGGGGCTGATCATGCCGCTGCTGGTGGTCGTCTTCGTGCTGGGCTCGATCTACGGCGGCATCGCCTCGGTGACGGAGGCCTCGGCCATCGGCGTGGCCGGCGTGATCCTGTCCACCGTCCTGCGCGGCGAGTTCTCGTGGCGGATGCTGTGGGACAGCGCGCTGCAGACGCTGTCCACCTGCGGCATGATCGTCTGGATCGGCATCGGCGCCAGCGCGCTGATCGGCGTCTACAACCTGATGGGCGGCATCCGCTTCATCGAGGGGCTGCTGCTGAACGTCTCCGACACGCCGATCGTCATCGTGCTCTTGATGATGCTCATCCTGGGCGTGCTCGGCATGTTCCTCGACTGGGTCGGCATCGCGCTGCTGTGCATCCCGATCTTCGCCCCGATCGTGGTGAAGCTGGGGTACGATCCGGTGTGGTTCGGCGTCCTGTTCTCGATGAACATGCAGGTGTCCTTCCTGTCGCCGCCCTTCGGCCCCGCCGCCTTCTATCTGAAGAGCGTGGCGCCGCCGGGGATCACGCTGGGCATCATCTTCCGGTCCCTGGTCCCCTTCATCGGCCTCCAGATCCTGGCGTTGGCCCTGGTGCTGGCTTTTCCGTGGATCGCGCTCTGGTGGAAGCCGTGAACCTGCGAGGTCCCATGTCCACGAAGCAGTTCCCCGCCGACTGGTTCCTGCGCGCCCGGCTGAAGCTACGCCACATGCAGCTTTTCCTGGCGCTGGACGAGCACCGCAACCTGCACCGCGCCGCCGCCAGCCTCAACCTGTCGCAGCCCGCCGCCTCCAAGCTGCTGTGCGACCTGGAGGACTCGCTGGGGGTGGAGCTGTTCGAGCGCCACCCGCGCGGGATCGAGCCGAACTGGTACGGCGCCCTCATGATCCGCCACGCCCGGATGATCCTGTCGGAGCTGGGCGAGATCGGGCAGGAACTGACGGCGCTCCACGCCGGGCACAGCGGCCGGGTGATGATCGGCACGGTCACCGGCCCGGCGGTGGAGTATCTCGCCAAGGCGGTGGACCGGCTGCAGCGGGCCCACCCGCGCCTGCGCATCACGGTCGAGCTGGAGAACAGCGACGTGCTGCTGAACCATGTCGAGCATGGCCGGCTGGATTTCGCGCTGGCCCGGCCGTCCAAGGCGCGCGACCCCTCCATCTTCCTCTATGACGAGATCGGCGAGGAGGAACTGAGCTTCCTCTGTCGCGACGGCCACCCGCTGCTCGATCTCGGCCGGCCGGTCAGGCTGGAGGATTTCGCCGACCAGCTCTGGGCGCTGCCGCCGCGCGGGACCCTGCTGCGCGACCGGGTGGACGCCATGTTCCGCTCGGCCGGGCTGCCCGCGCCGTCACGGGTGGTGGAGAGCGTCTCGCCGGTCATGCTGGCGGCGCTGGTCGCGCCGACCGACACCATCACCGCCTTGTCGCGCCCGCTGGCCTGCCTGTTCCAGGCGCCGGGGCGCTTCGCCATGCTGCCCTTCGAGAAGCGTTTCGCCGTCGAGCCCTTCGGAATCGTCCGCCTGCGCGGCCGGCCGCTGTCGCCGGGCGCGCTGACCGTCCTGCAGGAGATCCGCGCCGCCATGTGCGACGCCGACCTGCTGGTCGGGGCGGACTGACGCCGCATCCCCGTTCCTCCGCCCGTTCATCGGCAACTTCACCGGGAAAGCCCCCATGGACCTGACCCCCGCCGACTGCCTGCCCCAGGATCACGACCGCGCGACGCTCGTCGGGCGGGTCTGGCTGCCCGATGCCGGCGGGCCGGCCGTGGTCCGCGTCACCGCCGAGGGCGTCTACGACCTCTCCGCCCTCGCCCCGACGATGAGCGCGCTGCTGGAGCTCGACCGGCCGGCCGAGGCGGTGCGCAGCCACGGCGGCACCCGGCTGGGGGCGGCGGACGCCGTCCTCGCCAATTCGCGCTGGGACGCCCGCGACCCCGCGCTGCCCTGGCTGCTCGCCCCCTGCGACCTGCAGGCGGTCAAGGCCGCCGGCGTCACCTTCGTCGTCAGCCTGCTGGAACGCGTGATCGAGGAGCGGGCGAAGGGCGATGCATCGCGTGCCGAGGAGGTGCGCGCCGCCATCGCCGGCGTGCTCGGCAGCAGCCTCGCCAGCCTGCAGCCCGGCTCTCCCGCCGCGCAGCGGCTGAAGGAGATGCTGGTCGCCCAGGGCATGTGGTCGCAATATCTGGAGGTGGGCATCGGCCCCGACGCCGAGGTCTTCACCAAGGCGCAGCCGCTCTCCGCCGTCGGGCCGGGGCCGAGATCGGCATCCACCCGAAGTCGGAATGGAACAACCCGGAGCCGGAGGTGGTGCTGGCGGTGGACAGCCGCGGCGCGGTCAAGGGCGCCACGCTGGGCAACGACGTCAACCTGCGCGACTTCGAGGGGCGCAGCGCCCTTCTCCTCAGCAAGGCGAAGGACAACAACGCCTCCTGCGCCGTCGGCCCGTTCATCCGCCTGTTCGGCGAGGGGTTCGGCATCGACGACGTGCGCTCCGCCGAGGTGACCGTCACCGTCACGGGCGAGGACGGCTTCGTCCTGACCGGCAGCAGCGCCATGTCGATGATCAGCCGCGATCCGCTGGACCTCGTGGCCCAGACGATCAACGGCAACCACCAGTATCCGGACGGCTTCGTGCTGTTCCTCGGCACCATGTTCGCCCCGATCCAGGATCGCGGGGCGCCGGGCGCCGGCTTCACCCATCGCCTGGGCGACACGGTCGCCATCGGGTCGCCGCGGCTCGGCCGGCTGGTCAACCGGGTGAACCACAGCGACCGGATCGCGCCGTGGAGCTTCGGGATCGGCGCGCTGATGCGCAACCTGGCGAAGCGGGGGCTGGCCGGCGCCCCGTGAGGCCCGGCCGGCCACCCGCCTGTCAGTCGCGGGTGAGCATCCCGTCCACCCGCCGCCAGAGCTTCAGCGGATTGCCGTCGCGCAGGGCCTCCGGCAGCAGGGCCTGCGGCAGGTCCTGGTAGCAGACCGGCCGCAGGAACCGGCGGATCGCCAGCGTGCCGACCGACGTGGTGCGCCCGTCGGAGGTGGCGGGGAAGGGGCCGCCATGCACCATGGCGTGGCCGACCTCCACCCCCGTCGGGTAGCCGTTGACCAGGATGCGGCCGACCCGCCGCTCCAGCACCGGCAGCAGGGCGCGCACCTCCCCGGTGTCGCTCTCCTCCATGTGGATGGTGGCGGTGAGCTGGCCTTCGATATGCTCCACCACGGTGCGCAGCGTCGCGAGGTCGGGGCAGCGGACGACGAGGGAGGAGGAGCCGAAATTCTCCTCCTCCAGCGCCGGATCGGACAGGAAGCTCGCGGCCTCCGTGACGAACAGCGCGGCCTGGCTCTGGTTCGGGCCATTGCAGGCGCAGCCGCGCCCCACCTCCCGCACCGTCGGATTGCCCGCCAGCTTTTCCAGCCCGGCCGTGTAGGCGGCATGGATGCCGGGCGTCAGCATGGTCGCCGGCTGCACGCCGCCGAGCGCGTCCGCCGCCGCGGCCAGGAACGCGTCCAGCCCGTCTCCCCCGACCGCCAGGACGAGGCCGGGATTGGTGCAGAACTGCCCGGCCCCCATGGTGAGCGACCCGACGAACCCCTTGCCGATCGCCTCGGCCCGCCGGGCCAGCGCGCCGGGCATCAGGATGAAGGGATTGACGCTGCTCATCTCCGCATAGACCGGGATCGGCTCCGGCCGTGCCGCCGCCACCCCCATCAGCGCCAGCCCGCCGCGGCGGGAGCCGGTGAAGCCCACCGCCTTGATGTGGCGGTGCGCGACGAGGTCGGTGCCGATCTGGTTGCCCGTCCCGACCAGCATGGAGAAGACGCCCTCCGGCATGCCGCAGGCCGTCGCGGCCGCCTGGACGGCCCGGCCGACCAGCTCCGACGTGCCGGGATGGGCGGGGTGCGCCTTCACCACCACCGGGCAGCCGGCGGCCAGCGCCGAGGCGGTGTCGCCCCCGGCCACCGAGAAGGCCAGCGGGAAGTTGCTGGCGCCGAAGACGGCGACGGGGCCGACGGCGATGTGGCGCTGGCGCAGGTCGGGCCGCGGCAGGGGCTTGCGGTCGGGCAGCGGCGTGTCGAAGCGCAGCTCCGGCCAGCTTCCCTCGCGCAGCACCTCGGCGAACAGGCGGAGCTGCCCGGCGGTGCGCGCCCGCTCGCCCTCCAGCCGGGCGCGCGGCAGGCCGCTTTCGGCCATGGCGCGCTCGATCAGCGGGTCGCCGATGTCGATGATGGCCTGCGCGATAGCTTCCAGGAAGCGCGCGCGGCTCTCGGCGTCGGTCTCGCGATAGGCGTCGAAGGCGGCCCAGGCCAGATCGCAGGCACGGTCGACCTCCGCCCTGGTCCCGCCGCCGAAGGCCGGCTCCATCCGCTCTCCGGTCGCGGGATTCACCGCGTGGAACTCGGCGTCGCTGCCGCGGATGCTGGACGAGCCGATCAGCATCTCGCCGGTGAGTGTCGTCATGGGGAACTCCTCAAGGCACTGGGGTGGGGCGGCGTCCGTGGGGTGCGGCCGTGGACGGCGGGCCGGCCCCCGCCCGGCACTGCCCGGACGCCGCCGCCCGCGGTCAGCGCGCCCAGCGCAGGACCAGCGGGTCGAGGCGCCGGGCCGTCTCGATCAGGCCGGCGCGCGTCTTCGGGTGCAGCGGCTGCAGCGGATGGCGCACCGCCTCGCTGGCGATGATGCCGCCCTCCTTCATCAGCGCCTTGGCGGCGATCAGCCCCGCCTGCCGGTTCTCGTAGTTGATCAGCGGCAGCCAGCGGCCATAGGCCGCGACGGCGGCCTCGCGGTCGCCGGCCTGCCAGGGGTCCATGATCTGCCGGATGCCATCGGGATAGCCGCCGCCGGTCATCGCCCCGGTGGCGCCGGCGTCGAGGTCGGGCAGCAGGGTGATCGCCTCCTCGCCGTCCCACGGCCCTTCGATGGCGTCGCCGCCCAACTCGATCAGTTCGCGCAGCTTGGAGGCCGCCCCCGGCACTTCGATCTTGAAGTAGCTGACGTTGGCGATCTCCTTCGCCATGCGCGCCAGGAAGGGTGCGGACAGGGCGGTGCCGCTGACCGGGGCGTCCTGGATCATGATCGGGATGGCGATGGCGTCGGAGACGATGCGGAAGAACTCGTGGATCCCGCGCTCCGGCACCCGGATGGTCGCGCCATGATAGGGCGGCATGACCATCACCATGGCGGCCCCGGCGTCCTGCGCCGCCCGGCTGCGCCCGGCGCAGGCGCGCGAGCTGAAATGCGTCGTCGTCACGATCACCGGCACGCGCCCCGCCACATGGGACAGGATGCGGTCGATCAGCAGCGTGCGCTCCTCGTCGGTCAGCACGAACTGCTCGGAGAAGTTGGCGAGGATGCACAGGCCGTTGGAGCCGGCGTCGATCATGAAGTCGACGCAGCGCATCTGGCCGTCGAGGTCGAGCCCGCCACGCTCGTCGAAGATGGTGGGGACCACCGGGAAAACGCCGCGGTAACGGGGCTCAACGCCTGCCGTCATGGAAGTCACTCCTCTCGATGAAACTTGTGGTCGCCCGTTACCCGAAGCGGTCCGGCGGCAGGCCGGCCACGCCGGGGACGCACTCGAAGATGCCGCCGGCCAGCGGCTCGCCGGGCCGCTCGTGGGCGGCGGTCGTGATGATCAGCCGGTCGAGATCGCGGCCGGCGAAGGTGCAGGAGGTGACGCGCGACACCGGCAGCCGGACGATCCGCTCCGGCGTCCCGTCCGGCAGGAAGCGGCTGACCCGGCCGCCGTCCCAGTGGGCGACCCACAGCCCGCCCTCGGCATCGCAGGTCATGCCGTCCGGGAAGCCGTCGGCCTCGGCGAAGCGGAGATGTACCCGCCGGTCGGACAGCGTGCCGTCCGCATGCCGCGTGAAGGCGTAGATGGTCCGGGTGAAGCTGTCGGTGTGGTAGAGCGTGCGCCCGTCCGGCGACAGGGCGGGGCCGTTGGCGACCGTGTAGCCGGGATCGACGCGGACCACCGTGCCGTCCGGGTGGAGGCAGTGCAGGGCGCCCGACGCCTCCTCCTCGGCATCGTGCATCGACCCGATCCACAGCCGGCCCAGCGGGTCGGCCTTGGCGTCGTTCAGGCGGTTGGCCGTGGCATGGTCCTCCAGCCGGGCCAGCTCCGCCACGATCTCCGGATGCGGGCCGTCGAGGCGCAGATGGACCACCCGCCGGCTGCGCAGCCCGGCGACGAACCCGTCGCCGTCGCGGCGCTCCACCAGCCAGCAGGCCGCCTCCTCCATCGGCCAGACGGTCCGTGCCCCATCCGCGAGCGACAGCCGCAGGATGCGCGACCCGCGGATGTCCACGGCATAGACGGCGTTCCGGCCCGGCGACCACAAGGGCCCCTCGCCGAGGATGGCGCCGGCCGGCCAGAGGCAGCGTGCGTCGATGTCCATCGTCGTCCCGTCAGTGGTTGTCGCGCGGGATGCCGAAGGTCTGGGCGACGCGCTGGTACTTCACCGCCGGCTTCAGCACCATGCCCTCGTCGAGCTGCTCCACCATGCCGCGCTGGATCTCCTGCCAGGGGGTCTGCGACGCCGGATACCGGTAGCCGCCGTCCGCTTCCAGCGCGGCGCGCCGGGCCTGCAGCTCCTCCTCCGGGACCAGCATGTCGGCGGCACCGGTCTTCAGGTCGATGCGGATGCGGTCGCCGCTCTTCAGCAGGGCCAGCCCGCCGCCCGCCGCGGCCTCGGGTGCCGCGTTCAGGATCGAGGGGGAGCCCGAGGTGCCCGACTGGCGGCCGTCGCCGATGCAGGGCAGGGAATGGACGCCCTGCTTGATGAGGTGGGCCGGGGGCCGCATGTTCACGACCTCGGCCCCGCCGGGATAGCCGATCGGGCCGGTCCCGCGCATGACCAGGATCGTATAGGCGTCGACGCCCAGATCCGGATCGTCGATGCGGTGGTGATAGTCCTCCGGCCCGTCGAACACCACGACCTTGCCTTCGAAGGCGTCGGGATCGTCGGGGTTCGACAGGTAGCGCTCGCGGAACTCCTCGGAGATCACGCTGGTCTTCATGATGGCGCTGCCGAACAGGTTGCCGCGCAGCACGACGAATCCGGCCTTCTCCTTCAGGGGACTGTCGAAGGGGCGGATCACCCGCTCGTCCAGGATCGGCTTGTCGCGGCAGTTCTCGCCGATGGTCCTGCCGTTGACGTTCATCGCGTCCTCGCGGATCAGGCCGCGGCTGATGAGCTGCGACACGACCGCCGGCACGCCGCCGGCATGATGATAGTCCTCGCCGAGATACTCGCCGGCCGGCTGCAGGTTGACCAGCAGCGGGATCTCGTAGCCGTGGGTCTGCCAGTCGTCCACCGACAGCTCCACCCCGACATGGCGGGCGATGGCGTTCAGGTGGATGGGCGCGTTGGTGGAGCCGCCGATGGCGGAATTGACGGCGATGGCGTTGAGGAAGGCGTCGCGCGTCAGGATGTCCGACGGCTTGATGTCCTGCTCGACCATCTCGACGATGCGCTTGCCGGTCTCGAAGGCGGCCTGCTGGCGCTCGCGGTAGGGCGCCGGAATCGCGGCGCTGCCGGGGAGCTGCATGCCCAGCACCTCCGTCAGCGAATTCATCGTCGTGGCGGTGCCCATGGTGTTGCAGTAGCCGGTGGAGGGGGCCGAGGAGGCCACCAGCTCGACGAAGCCCTGATAGTCGATCTCGCCCGCCGCCATCATCTGGCGGGCACGCCACACGATGGTGCCCGACCCGGTCCGCTCGCCGCGGAACCAGCCGTTCAGCATCGGCCCGACCGACAGGGCGATGGCCGGAATGTTGACCGTCGCGGCGGCCATCAGGCAGGCCGGGGTGGTCTTGTCGCAGCCGATGGTCAGCACCACGCCGTCCAGCGGATAGCCGTACAGCACCTCGACCAGCCCGAGATAGGCGAGGTTGCGGTCGAGCGCGGCGGTCGGCCGCTTGCCGGTCTCCTGGATCGGGTGGACGGGGAACTCCATCGGAATGCCGCCGGCGGCCCGGATGCCGTCGCGGATCCGCTCGGCCAGCACGAGATGGTGGCGGTTGCACGGGCTGAGGTCGGAGCCGGTCTGGGCGATGCCGATGATCGGCTTGCCGGACTGCAGCTCCTCCCGCGTCAGGCCGAAGTTCAGGTAGCGCTCCAGGTACAGCGCCGTCATGTCGGGGTTGTCTGGATTGTCGAACCACGCGCGGGAGCGCAGCGTCTTCTGCGGTGCGGCGGGCTTGCCTGCGTGGGTGGGATCGGACATCGGGACTCTCCTCGGGGCCGATGCCGCTGACCGCGGCATCATGGGACGTCTTCAGGGGGTGGCGGGCCTCTCGCGGGGCCTCACCAGTGAAAGGCTGCGGTCGTCCTGCGGCGGCCGACGGACCAGGCGTCGGCGACCAGATGCAGCGGGGCGGCGTCCACGTCGCTCGTCCCCTCGTCGATCAACCGCCGGAAACGGCGATAGATGCGGCGGTATTCGCTGTCGGGCTCGGACAGCACCGGGGTGCCGTCGACGAACAGGCGCGTGCCGCCGTGGGTCAACTCCAGCCGGCGGCCGTCCTCCAGCTCGACCGCGATGGTCCAGGTCTGCTCGCCCTCCTGCCGGAAGTCGAACTCGACCGACACCGGGCCGACGGGGGCGCCGGCGGCGGCGCGCAGCGTCATCGTGACGGCGATCGGCGTCTCGCGGTTCTCCGGCACCAGCAGTTCCGCCTCGCGGACGAAGAGGGGCGCCGGCATGATGCGGGTCAGGATCGACAGGGCGTTGATCCCAGGATCGAACACCCCGAAGCCGCCGGGCTGCCAGATCCACTCCTGGCCGGGATGCCAGCGCCGGACATCCTCCTTCCAGTCGATCCGCACGGCCCGGATGGCGGCGCCGGCCAGCCGCTCGCGCGCCGCCTCCACCGCCGGGTTGAACTGCGAATGCCAGGCGGTGAACAGGACCCGCCGGTTGCGGGCGGCGACGGCGACGAGGTCGTGCAGCTCGGACACGGTGGCGGCCGGCGGCTTTTCCACCAGCACATGCTTGCCGGCCGCCAGCGCCGCCGCCGCCAGCCCGTGGCGGACCGAGGGCGGCGTGCAGAGCGCGACCGCGTCGAGCCGGGGCAGGGCGGCCAGCATCTCCTCCTGGCTGCGGAAGGTCGGCACGCCCTCGGGCCCGTCGCCTTCCAGCCCGGTCCCGTGCGGGCTGACCAGCGCCGCCAGCTCGAAGCTGCCGGTCTCGGCGATGGAGGGCAGATGCTGGTCGCGGGCGATCTTGCCCACGCCGACGATGCCCAGTGTCGGTCTGCTCATGGCTTGCACCTGGCGTTGGGGCCGGGCGCCGGTCGGGCCGGCGCCTCAGCCCTTGTTCTTGTTGTAGACGTCGAAGAACACCGCGGCGAGCAGCACCAGGCCCTTGATGACCTGCTGCCAGTCGATGCCGATGCCGAGGATCGACATGCCGTTGTTCATCACGCCCATGATGAAGGCGCCGATCACCGCGCCGGTGACCTTGCCGACACCGCCCGACGCCGACGCCCCGCCGATGAAACAGGCGGCGATGACATCCAGTTCGAAGGAAACGCCGGCTTTCGGCGTCGCCGTGTTCAGGCGCGCGGCGAAGATCAGGCCGGCCAGCGCCGCCAGCACGCCCATGTTGACGAAGGTGTAGAAGCTGAGCCGGCGGGTATCGATGCCGGACAGCTTGGCCGCCTTCTCGTTGCCGCCCATGGCGTAGACGCGCCGCCCGATCGTCGTGTCCCGGGTGACGAACGCATAGAGCGCGATCAGCAGGCTCATGATGATCAGGACGTTCGGCAGCCCCTTGTAGGATGCCATCAGGTAGCCGAGGTAGGTCATGCCGCCGGCCAGCACCAGGTTCTTCCCGACGAACAGGACCAGGGGTTCCTGCTCGATCTCCAGGCGCTGGCGGCGCAGCCGGGTCGCCAGGTTCAGCCCCACCAGCGCCAGCGCGACCGCGCCGCACAGCAGCAGCGTCGTCATGTGGACGCCCTGGACCCCGAACAGGTCCGGGATGAAGCCGGAGCTGAGGCGCTGGAACTCCACCGGGAAGGGGCCGACCGACTGGCCGGCCAGCAGCGTCAGGCTGAGGCCGCGGAACACCAGCATGCCGGCCAGCGTGACGATGAAGGAGGGGATGCGGAAATAGGCGACCCAATAGCCCTGCGCCGCGCCGATGGCCGCGCCGACCAGCAGGCAGAGGATCGTCGTCGGGATGAAGTGCAGGCCGTAGCGCACCATCAGGATGGCGGCGAGCGCGCCGATGAACCCCACCACCGACCCGACCGACAGGTCGATGTGGCCCGCCACGATCACCAGCAGCATGCCCAGCGCCATGATGACGATGTAGCTGTTCTGCAGGACCAGGTTGGTCAGGTTCAGCGGCTGCAGCAGCGTGCCGCCGGTCATGTATTCGAAGAACAGGACGATGGCGACCAGCGACAGCAGCATGCCGTAATCGCGCATGTGGCTCTTCACGAACCGGCCCAGCGATCCTTCGGGCGACTGCTGGGAGGCGGGGGCGGGAAGATTGATCTCGGCACTCATTGCAGCGTCTCCCCGGACGACATGATCGCCCGCATGATTTTCTCCTGGCTGGCCTCGGCGGCCGGCATCTCGGCGACCAGCGCGCCCTCGTTCATCACGTAGATCCGGTCCGCCACCCCCAGCAGTTCCGGCATCTCGGACGAGATCAGGATGACCCCCCGCCCCTCGGCGACGAGCTGGTTGACGATGGTGTAGATCTCGTACTTGGCGCCGACGTCGATGCCGCGGGTCGGCTCGTCCAGGATCAGCACCTGCGGGTCCGCGAACAGCCACTTGCTGAGCACGACCTTCTGCTGGTTGCCGCCCGACAGGTTGACCGTCTGCTGGAAGATGCCGGAGCAGCGGATGCGCAGCCGGCGCCGGAAATCCTCCGCGACGCGGATCTCCCGCTCATGGTCGATGACGCCGCCCTTCGCCACGCCGTTCAGGTTGGCGAGCGTGACGTTGTGGCGGATGTCGTTGTCGAGGACGAGGCCGTAATGCTTGCGGTCCTCCGTCGCATAGGCCAGCCCGTTGCGCATCGCCCGGCTGATGGTCGAGACGTCGATCTCCCGCCCGTCGAGATAGGCCCGGCCGCGGATGTTCTGGCCGTAGGAGCGGCCGAACAGGCTCATGGCGAATTCGGTGCGGCCGGCGCCCATCAGCCCGGCGATGCCCACCACCTCGCCGCGGCGGACGGTCAGGTTCACGTCCTTGACGACGCGCCGTCCGGGATGGACCGGGTGGTCGGCGTTCCAGTCCTTCACCTCGAACAGGACGTCGCCGGGACGGTGGTCGCGGCGCGGATAGCGGTCGGACAGCTCGCGCCCCACCATGCCGCGGATGATGCGGTCCTGGCTGATCGGCCCGTGATGGCAGTCCAGCGTCTCCACCGTCGTGCCGTCGCGCAGGATCGTCACCCGGTCCGCCACCTTGGCGATCTCGTTCAGCTTGTGCGAGATCAGGATGGAGGAGATGCCGCGCCGCTTGAACTGCAGCAGCAGGGACAGCAGGGCGTCGCTGTCGCTCTCGTTCAGGCTGGCGGTCGGCTCGTCCAGGATCAGGAGCTTCACCTCCTTCGCCAGCGCCTTGGCGATCTCGACGAGCTGCTGCTTGCCGACGCCCAGGTCGGTGATCAGCGTTTCCGGCGGCTCGTTCAGACCGACCGTCCGCAGCAGCCCGCGGGCGCGCAGCGTCGCCGCCGACCAGTCGATGACGCCGCGCCGCGCCTGCTCGTTGCCGAGGAACAGGTTCTCGGTGATCGACAGCAGCGGCACCAGCGCCAGTTCCTGGTGGATGATGATGATGCCCTGCCGCTCGCTGTCGGCGATGGTGCGGAACGCCATCTCCCGGCCGCGGTACCGGATCTCGCCGCCGTAGCTGCCGTGCGGATAGACCCCGCTCAGCACCTTCATCAGCGTGGATTTGCCCGCGCCGTTCTCGCCGATCAGGGCGTGGATTTCGCCTTCGCGGACCGACAGGTTGACGTTGTCGAGCGCCTTGACGCCCGGGAACGTCTTGGTGATTCCGCGCATTTCGAGGATCGTGTCCATCCGGCCATCCTGGTTGCGAAACGGGTCGCCCCGGCCGCCCCGGAGGGCGGCCGGTTTCGCGCGGCTCGGATCAGCGGATCTCGCTTTCCTTGTAGTAACCGCTGTCGACCAGGACCTGTTTCCAGTTCGACGCGTCGACGCTGACCGGCTTCAGCAGGTAGGACGGCACGACCTTCTTGCCGTTGTCATAGGTCTTGGTGTCGTTGACCGGCGGGGCGCCGCCGCTCATCAGCGCCTCGACCATCTGCACCGTCACCTTCGCCAGCTCGCGCGTGTCCTTGAAGACGGTGGAGCGCTGCTCGCCCGCCAGGATCGACTTCATCGAGGGGATCTCGGCGTCCTGGCCGGTCACCACCGGCATCGGCTGCTGCGGCGTGCCGTATCCCACGCCCTTCAGCGAGGAGATGATGCCGATGCTGATCCCGTCATAGGGCGACAGCACCGCGTCCAGCCGGCGGTTGCCGTAATAGGCGCTCAGCAGATTGTCCATGCGCGCCTGGGCGGTGGCGCCGTCCCAGCGCAGGGTGGAGACCTTGTCCATGCCCATCTGGCCGCTGGCCACCTTCAGCTTGCCGCTGTCGATGTAGGGCTTCAGGACGGACATCGCGCCGTTGTAGAAGAAGTAGGCGTTGTTGTCGTCGGGCGAGCCGCCGAACAGCTCGATGGTGAAGGGGCCCTTGCCCTCCTTCAGGCCCAGCGCCTGCTCGATGTAGCCGCCCTGCAGGACGCCGACCCGGAAATTGTCGAAGGTCGCGTAGTAGTCGACGTTGGAGGAATTGCGGATCAGCCGGTCGTAGGCCAGCACCTTGATGCCGCGGTCCGCCGCGTTCTGCAGCACCTCGGTCAGCGTCGTCCCGTCGATCGCGGCGATCACCAGAACCTTCACGTTCTTGGTGACCATGTTCTCGATCTGGGCGAGCTGGTTGGGGATGTCGTCCTCGGCATATTGCAGGTCGGTCTTGTACCCCTTTTCCTGGAAGTACTTGGCCATGTTGCTGCCGTCGGCGATCCAGCGGGCCGAGGATTTGGTCGGCATGGCGATGCCGACTGTGCCCTTGTCCTGGGCCAGCGCCGTCTGCCCGGTCGGGGCCATCGCGGCGAACAGGCCGATCGCCAGCCCGGCGATCGCGAATACTGGGGATTTCATCCGTCCCTTCCTCCCGGTTGTTCGGCATTGCCCTGTTGAGGCGTCGCCCGCTTTTGCATCGGGCAACTTGAGCGCGGCAGTCCCCGCCTCGGCGATTTGCTTGGGCGGGTCTCCCGACTGCGTCACGGCACCCGCGTCTTGTCGCCGGACACGGGAGGAAGAATCTGTTTGTTCGCCATAACTGTCAAATTCATAAATCGTTAAGCTTGATAACCGTTTTGCTATCGCACATGCTGTTTGGGCACCCCGTCCGGTGAAGCCACCGCCGGCCGGGGGGCGCGATCCCGTCCGGAACGGGGTGACGATTTTTCCGCTCGGGCCGCTTGACCGCCGCCCCGGCCTTCCCATCTATGGCCGGTCGCCGGACGTCCGGCGCCCGTATCAAAAGCTGGTGCTTCAATGAACTAAGCAGAACCGACGCCGCCTCCCAAAAGCTCGGGACCGCGTTCGGACTTCGGGGTCCGGCTCTCTTGCCGGCCTCGCCCGGAAACCTCGGGTCTGCAGAGACCCTTGGTCTGCTGCCGTGCAGGCTTTGCCGCCGTCCGCCGCCGAAAGGCCGGCGCCGGTCCGGTTCGCCTGACGCCGTCATCACCAGACGATCCCCATCGGTCCGCTTTTTTCGGCGGGCCTCTCCGATCCTCCCCGGCCTTGCTCCGGGGCTGGCCGCCTTGCCGTCCCCTCCCGACGGTCTGGCGCCGCCCCGCGGCCGGGGAGGACCCCCATCCGCAGCGTCCTGCCGTACCGGCGGGCGTGCACGCTCCTCCGGCGGCGTCGAATGCCGGATCGTCGCAACCCGCAGCCTTCCCGGGTCCGGGAGCCTGCCATGGGAAAGAACCGGTATGGGACATCACACCAATCTTCAAGCCGGCCGGTCCGGCCTTGCGCGCACCGGCAGCGGACGCGCGCTCGTCCTCCACCCCGTCCTGCGAAGCAGGGAGCAGGACAGCCCCCGCAGCCCCGAGGCCAGCCTCGAGGAGGCGGTCGGTCTCGCCCGCGCCATCGATCTGGAGGTCGTCCACGCGGCGGTCGTCAAGGTCAGCCGGCCGCAGCCGGCAACCCTGCTGGGCGGCGGCGCCGTCGAGCAGGCCGGCCGCCTGATGGAAGAGGCGCGCGGGCGGGACGAGGACATCGACCTCGTCATCGTCGACCACGCCCTGTCGCCGGTCCAGCAGCGCAACCTGGAAAAGGCCTTCGGTGCCAAGGTGATCGACCGCACCGGCCTGATCCTGGAGATCTTCGGCGCCCGTGCCCGCACCCACGAAGGCCAGCTCCAGGTCGAGCTGGCGGCGCTCAGCTATCAGAAGTCCCGCCTCGTCCGCTCCTGGACCCACCTGGAACGGCAGCGCGGCGGCTTCGGCTTCATCGGTGGTCCCGGTGAATCGCAGCTCGAGATCGACCGGCGTCTGATCGCCGGCCGCATCGACAAGCTGAAGAGGGAACTGGACGAGGTGCGGCGGACCCGCGGCCTGCACCGCAAGGCGCGCGCCAAGGTGCCGTACCCCGTGGTGGTGCTGGTCGGCTATACCAACGCCGGCAAGTCCACCCTGTTCAACCGGATGGCCGGGGCGGACGTCTTCGCCAAGGACCTGCTGTTCGCGACGCTCGATCCCACCATGCGCGCCATCGGGCTGCCGACCGGCCGCAAGGTGATCCTGTCCGACACGGTGGGCTTCATCTCGGACCTGCCGACCCATCTGGTCGCCGCCTTCCGCGCGACGCTGGAGGAGGTGCAGTCGGCGGACATCATCCTGCATGTCCGCGACATCGCCCATCCCGACAGCGAAGCCCAGAAGGCGGATGTGGATGGCGTGCTGCGGGATCTCGGCATCGATCCGCAGCAGGACCCGCGGGTGGTCGAGGTCGCCAACAAGATCGACCTGCTGGACGCGCAGGGCCGCGAGGCCGTGCTCGCCCGGGCGGAGCGGTCCGGCAGCCTGTGCGCCGTCTCCGCCACGACGGGGGAGGGGCTGGACACCCTGGCGGCCCTGCTCGACCGCCGGATGACCGCCGGGCGCAAGCTGGTGGAGATGGACATCGAGCTGTCCGACGGCGCGACGCTCGCCTGGCTCTACGCCAACGGCGAGGTGCAGGGCCGCCGCGACGACGATCGCCTCGCCCACCTGCAGGTCGCCATCGAGCCGGCGCTTCTCGCCCGGCTGGAACAGCGGCTCGCGGCTTGAGCGAACTGATCTGACGATGGAAAGGCCGTCCTTCGGGGCGGCCTTTCTCGTTCACGGCCGGCAGGGCTCCAGCCGGAAGGCCGCCTGCGTGCTCTCCCCGGGGGCCAGCACCATGCCGCCGACCTTCTCCCGGCCGAGATGGGTCAGGTTCGGCCAGTCCGTGCAGTTGCTGACCGGCTCCAGGCAGAAGAAGTCGTAGGCGGACGGCGTATAGGCGACCATGAAATCCAGCGGCGCGTCCGCGACCATGCGCATGGCGGCGTTCCGCTCCGGCCAGCGGACGGTGGCGGTGCGGTCCCAGCCCGTGAAGTTGTTGTCGAGATCGGCGTCGCTCACCCTCAGGCCGGTGGCGAGCCGCTCGCACACCCAGCTCCGCTCCAGCGCGGTCGGCATCACCTCCTCGTCGGCGGACCAGATCGCGTCGACCGTGGCGGTGATCGTCGTTTCCGGTGTGCGCGGCCAGTAGGGGTGATGGCCGAGGCCGAGCGGCATTGGCCGGTCGCCGCGGTTGGTCACCGCCAGCGTCACCTGCAATCCCGCCTCGCTCAGCTCGAAGACCTGTGCCGCCGAATAGGCGAAGGGCCAGGCCGCCGGCTCATGCTCGAAGGCGAGGGAGAGGGTGGAGTCCCCGTGGCTTGCCACCGTCCAGGGCCGCCGCCAGGCATCGCCGTGGATGGCATGGCGCGAGGCGGCATAGTTCTGCGGCAGGGTCACCTCGACGCCGTCGAAGGTGAAATGCCCGTCGCGGATCCGGTTGCAGTAGGGGATCAGCGGGAAGCTCGCCATGCCCAGCGGGTTTCGGTCGGCGATCGCCTCCGCGCTGGCGGGACGCAGCCAGTCGATCGGTCGGCCGTCCCACAGGCCGGCGAAGCGGGCGATCGATCCGCCGACCTGCGGCGCGACGTCGAGCGTGAAGGGGCCGGCGGCGATGGTGACGACGCCGGGCAGCCGCGGCGCGGCGGGATTGGTCGGCATTCTGCGTCCTGTCCTGATGGCCGGGGCGGGGGGCCGGAAACCGCGGCTGCCCGTGCCTGATCTTCCCATCGCCGGCCGTGGCGGTCGATTCCGCGAAAGGTGGGAGGGCGAAAGCGCCGGAACCGGCGCGATCCCATTTTTGTCGCGGCCGGCCGGCGCGATCCGCTACCGACTTGGTGATATGCCAGAAGAATAGAAGCCGCTTCGGGCCCGCAGCGCAAAGCAATTCTCCAGTCAAACCGACGCGCTGGAGGCCGGGGGTCTTAGTGTCTGCAAACTCTATGAAAATGGCTGATTCGCTGTCCCATTCCCAATGACGTCTCCGCTGGTATCTCAATCGATTTGAAGCGAAATCTCGGCAGCACAGTACGGGAACCCGAGGGGATTTTCGCTGTTCCCCGACCTCGGAATAGAATGCCGTGATGGTTTGTTCGTCAAATCACAGAACGACGGGCAAGGCCTGGATGATCTGATTTTTCGAAAGTCATCGGATCGTGGGGATGTGGCGCATGAAGTACTCCGAACGCATGATGATAGCTGGTCGTGCGAGAGATTTCGTCAAGGAGGTCCATGCGAATACCGCCCTGATTCTGTAAGGCGGAGCTTCCCGACCTGATCACTGCCGGCGTGGTCCTCGTCCCCTGGACGGGCCGCGGCGGCAATCGACTGCCACGACCAGTCCTGGGGTTCGACCTGGGGCCGAATGAAAGGACCGATCGAATGCGTGACGTGATGACCGGTGCTGCGGGCGGGCCCGCGGTCACCCCCCTCCACGGGGTCCGCAACGGCGTCGCGCTGAGCGGGCGCGCCGGCTTCGACTACCTGATCGTCGGGGCCGGATTCGCCGGCAGCGTGCTGGCCGAGCGGCTGGCCCGGGGCCTGGGCAAGCGGGTTCTCCTGATCGACCGCCGCCCGCATATCGGCGGCAACGCCTACGACCATTACGACGACCACGGGGTGCTGATCCACCGCTACGGGCCGCACATCTTCCACACCAACTCGACCCAGGTCGCGGAGTATCTTTCGCGCTTCACCAGATGGCGCCCGTACGAGCACAAGGTGCTCGCCCATGTCGACCAGCAGCTCGTCCCCATCCCGATCAACCGCAGGACGGTGAATACCCTTTATGGCCTGGAGCTGGACGAGGCCGGCGTCGCCGCCTTCCTCGCCGGGCGGGCCGAGCCGGTGGCCGATATCCGCACGTCGGAGGATGTGGTGGTCGGGGCGGTCGGGCGGGAACTCTACGAGAAGTTCTTCCGCGGCTACACCCGCAAGCAGTGGGGCCTCGATCCGTCGCAGCTCGACAAGGCGGTGACGTCGCGCGTGCCGACGCGGACCAACGACGACGACCGCTATTTCGGCGACAGCTTCCAGAACATGCCGCTGCACGGCTACACGCGCATGTTCGAGAACATGCTGGACCATCCCAACATCAAGATCATGCTGAACACCGACTACCGCGAGGTCCAGCGCGAGGTCCGCTACGACAACCTGATCTTCACCGGACCGGTGGACGAGTATTTCGACTACCGCTACGGCAAGCTGCCCTACCGGTCCCTGAAGTTCCGTCACGAGATGGTCGACCAGGAGCGGTTCCAGCCGGTGGCCGTGGTCAACTACCCGGCGGAGGATGTGCCCTATACGCGCATCACCGAATACAAGCACCTGACCGGCCAGCAGCATCCCCGGACCAGCCTGACCTACGAGTTCCCCTCCGCCGAGGGCGACCCCTACTATCCCGTGCCCAAGCCCGAGAATGCGGAGCTCTACCGCAAGTACCAGGCGCTGGCCGACGCCACGCCGAACGTCCACTTCGTCGGCCGGCTGGCGACCTACCGCTACTACAACATGGACCAGGTGGTGGCGCAGGCGTTGAAGCTCTTCGACCGCATCCTGCATGCCGAGACCGGCGGCCGGTCGCTGACCGAAGCGGCGAAGGCATTCTCCGGCCTCATGCAGGGCACGCCCCTGAAGAAGCGGGTGGATGCCGCCGAATAGCCGGCGGCCCTTTCCCGACAGACGATCCCCCGACAGACGAACCCGACGGACATCATCCGCACCAACGACCGGAAGGAAGACGGATGCATACGCCGACGTTGTTCCAGAGCTTTTTCCTGGGCGGCTTCGAATGCTCCACCCACCGGCGCGACGACGGCCGGCGCCTCGACCTGATCGAGGCGACCGGACACGGCCGCGCCGCGGCGCAGGACTATCGGGCGATGCTGCGCCACGGGATCGGCAGCGTGCGCGACGGCGTGCGCTGGCACCTGATCGAGACCAGCCCCGGCCGCTATGACTGGTCGAGCCTGCTTCCCATGGTCCACGCGGCGCGGGAGGCGGGGGTGCAGGTCGTCTGGGACCTCTGCCACTATGGCCACCCGGACGACATCGACATCTGGCGCCCGCAGTTCGTCGACCGCTTCGCCCGCTTCGCCGCCGCCGTGACGCGGCTGCTGCGCGAGGAGACGGACGATGTGCCGGTCTTCTGCCCGGTCAACGAGATCGCCTACTGGTCCTGGGCCGGCGGCGACCGCGGGATGATGAACCCCTGCGCCACCGGCCGCGGCTTCGAGCTGAAGCACCAGCTCGTCCGTGCAGCGATCGCCGGAATCGGGGCGGTGCGGGCGGTCGACCCGCGCGCCCGCTTCGTGCATGTCGACCCGGTCATCAACGTGGCCGCCCATCCCGACCGCCCGGACGACGCGACGGAGGCGGCGGCCTACACCCGCGCCCAGTACCAGGGCTGGGACATGACGGCCGGCGAGCTGTGGCCCGGCCTCGGCGGCCGCCCGGAGCTGCTGGACGTCATCGGGGTCAACTACTACTCCGACAACCAGTGGTTCCTCGGCGGCGGCACGATCGGGCGGGAGGACCCGCGCTACAGGCCGTTCCGCGACATCCTCGCCGACGTGTGGCAGCGCTTCCGGCGGCCCATCCTGGTGGCCGAGACGGGGGCGGAGGGCGACGCCCGCTCCCCCTGGCTCGACTATGTGGCGGGCGAGGTGCTGGCGGCCATGGAGGCCGGCATCCCGGTCGAGGGCATCTGCCTCTACCCGATCCTCGACTACCCCGGATGGACCAACGACCGGCACTGCCCCGTGGGGCTGCTCGGCTTTCCCGAGACCGGCGGCCGCCCCGTCCACCGGCCGCTGGCCGACACGCTCGACCGCTGGCAGCGGCTGTTCGACCGGCGTCTCGACCGGGAGTTCGGCCAGCGGGCGGCGCGCGTCGCCTGACCAATCCAACGAGGCATCTTCGCCATGGCTTGCGAGCATCGGACATCCGACGCGCCGTTTCCGCAGCGTCCGATTCCCTTCTTCCTGCGCTATGTCCGGCGCTGGCCGGGGCATTTCGGCGGGCTGCTGGCCCTGGTCATCGGGGCCGCCGCCTGCGCCGTCGCCGTCCAGTACGGCATGAAGCTGCTGGTCGACGCCATGGCGGCGCCGGAGCGCGACGCCGCGATCGTCTGGGGGCCGCTGACCCTCTTCGTCGTGCTGATCGGGGTGGAGAACCTGCTGTGGCGGCTGGGCGGCTGGCTGGGGTGCCGGACGGTGGTCGGCGTCGGCGTGGACATCAGGCTCGACCTGTTCCAGCACCTGACGGGCCATTCCATGCGGTACTTCTCCGAGCATTTCTCCGGCTCGCTCGGCAACCGCATCACCGCGACGGCCGGGGCGTCCGGCGCGCTCATCAGCACCTTCACCTGGAACATCCTGCCGCCGATCACCGACTTCATCGGCGCCGTGCTGGTGCTGACGACGGTGGACTGGCGGATGGCGGCGGCGCTGGTGGTCTTCGTGACGGTGGTCGCCAGCGCCATCGCGCTGATCGGCGTGCGCGGCCGGCCGCTCCACCGCAGCTATGCCGACAAGGCCTCCTACGTGGCGGGCGAGCTGGTGGACGTGGTGTCGAACGTCTGGGCGGTGCAGGCCTTCTCCGCCCGCCGGCGCGAGCGCGACCGGCTGGCCGCCAAGTTCGCGTCGGAAGCCGCGGCCCAGCGGCGGAGCTGGCTCTATCTGGAGAAGACCCGCGTCGTCCACGACCTCTGCCTGTGGGTGATGGCCGGCGGCATGCTGGTCTGGGCGGTCTCGCTGTGGGTGTCCGGCCGGATCAGCCCGGGCGACGTGGTGATGGTCAGCGCGCTGACCTTCCGCATCCTGCACGGCTCCCGCGACCTCGCCTTCGCGCTGGTCGGCACAACCCAGCATTTCGGCCAGATCGCCGAGACGCTGCGGGTGATCGGCCAGCCCCATGCGGTGGCCGACCGGCCGGGCGCGCAGTCGCTGATCGGGCTCGGCGGGGCGATCGACTTCGAGGGCGTCGGCTTCGCCTACGCCGACGGCCGGCAGGTCTTCCGCACCCTGTCGCTGCACATTCCGGCCGGCCAGCGCATCGGCATCGTCGGCCCGTCCGGCGCCGGCAAATCGACCCTGGTCAGCCTGCTGCAGCGCCTGGACGACGTGCAGGAGGGCCGCGTCCTGGTCGACGGCCAGTGCATCTCCGCGATCGACCAGGAGAGCCTGCGGTCGGCCATCGCCACCGTCCCGCAGGAGATCTCGCTGTTCCACCGCTCGATCCTGGAGAATATCCGCTACGGCCGCCCCGACGCCACCGACGAGGAGGTGCGCGCCGCCGCCCGTGCCGCCTACTGCGACGATTTCATCCGCGAGCTGCCGCAGGGCTACGACACGCTGGTCGGCGAGCGCGGGGTGAAGCTGTCGGGCGGCCAGCGCCAGCGCATCGGCATCGCCCGCGCCTTCCTGAAGGACGCGCCCATCCTGATCCTGGACGAGGCGACCTCCGCCCTCGACACCGAGAGCGAGATCGAGATCCAGCGCGCGCTGAAGGACCTGATGCACGGCCGCACCGTGCTGGCGGTGGCGCACCGGCTGTCGACCCTGTCGGGCTTCGACCGCATCGTCGTCCTGATCGACGGCCGCATCGTCGAGGACGGCCACCCGGCCGAGCTGCGTCGGCGCGGCGGCACCTTCGATGCCCTGTGGCGCCTGCAGGCGGAGGGCTTCTCGATGGACGAGGCGCTGGACCGCGGCCTGCGCGCGGCGGAGTAACGCCGCACCGCAAAAGAGACGCGGCGGAGCGCCCCGGAGCGCCCCGCCGCGTTTCGCGTCATGAGGCGGAGAGGGTTACTCCGCGGTCTCCCGCACCCGCTCCTCGCGCACGCCGTCACGGCCCTTCAGCGCCAGCTCGACCAGCCCGTCCAGCAGGGCGGTGGCGGTCGGGTCGGCGCCCGGCGCGTCGCGCAGCAGGCGGAAGGTGGTGGCGACCATGCGGCCATGGCCGCAGTTGCGCTCCACGATCAGCGCCGCCGGCTTGTGCACCCAGCCCACGACCATCCCCGCATGCACCCGCGCCTGGAAGTCCCAGGTGGTGCAGTTGGCGATGACGTGGTCGGGGATCACCCGGTCGAAGCTGTGGTCGATCAGCGGACCGCCCGGCAGGCGGGCGAAGGGGCCCGACCGCTTGACCCAGGAGAAGGAGGACGCCCAGGCGCCCAGCCACATCGAGCCGTGGCGCGACACCACGCGGACGTTCTGGAAGTGCGGGAAGACCGGCTGCAGGTCCTGCGGCTCGTCGGCCAGCAGCACCAGCCGCGCCCCGGCACGCACCTCCGCGCACCGTTCCTCGTCCAGCCGGCGGGCGACCACCACGTCCGCGCCGGCGGCGTCGGCGGCGATGCCGTAGCCGAGAGCGGCGAAGCGGTCGGCCAGCTCGGCCTCCGGCGTCCACACCGTCGCCGGGCCGGCGGACGGGCCGGTGCGGCGGGGATGGATCGCCAGCTCGACATGGTTGGTGGCGAGCACGCCGTCCGGCGTGGCGATCTCCAGCTCCAGCCGGTGGAGTTCCGGCCGCTCGACCGTCGGGGCGGGGAAGACCGCCTCGCGGCCGTGGCTCACGCCCGGCTCCAGGTCCATCGCTTCCGACCCGCCGACCGCGCCGGCGTCGACGGTCCAGCGCAGCTCGGTGCCCGTCACCGTCTCGCCGTTGCCCTGGGCGGCGGCGAGGCCGACGCGGATCTCCTCACCCTCCCAGTAGGCGACGCGGTCCCACTGCGGCACGATGACCGTGTCGGCGTTGATGGTGTGGAACACGCCGTGGAAGGCGCGCGGGTTGCGGCGCATGTCCAGCAGCCCGTTCGATTCCCAGTGGCAGTCGGTGAATTCGGTGATGACGTAGCCCGCGAGCGCCGGCTGCCGGCGCATCGCCTCGATCTGGTACTTCAGGGCGCGGAACTGCTGCCACTGGGCCGCCTCGACGAAGCGCTCCAGGCTGCCGAACACGCGGTCCAGGCCGTAGGCGGTGAAGCGCGTCTCGATCCCGTGCGGGTACATGACGCCTTCGCCCCAGTCATGGCCGGTCTCGAACCACCAGGGCTCCTTGCCGTCGGCGCCGCGCAGCGTCTTCGGGTCGGGCAGGCCCCAGTTGCCGAATTCGGAGCACATCACCGGCTCCTGCCCGGTCCGCTTCGCGTCGCCGTGGTGGGTGTAGGTCGCCTCGCGCCGGTTGGCCATGCGCTCGACGAAGCCGTCCCACGAGCCGCGATGGTCGGGAATGGCGGCGTAGAAGTGATAGTCCTCGATGTCCGACTGGACGTGGAAGCTCGGCCACAGCGGCGAGTTGTCCACCACCAGCCGGGTGGGGTCGAACGCCTTCAGCCAGCCGTAGGTCTTGTTGACCCAGGCGCGGTGCTCGGCGTTGTGGACGAGGTCGGTGCCCCAGTTCTCGTTGATGATCGTCCAGCAAATGATGGACGGATGGTTGCCGTCGCGCTCGACGATCCCCTGCAGCGTGGCGCGCAGGCGGCGGGCGGACTGCTCGGTCAGGCGGCCGGCGTTGGGCAGCTCGGTCCAGATCAGCAGCCCGATGCGGTCCGCCGCCTCGTAATAGCGCGGGTCCGGCACCTTGATGTGGCAGCGCAGGCAATTCAGCCCCAGCTCCTTGGCCTTGCGGAACTGGTCTTCCAGGAACTCCATCGACGGAACGGTGCAGATGCCGTCCGGATAGTAATCCTGGTCGAGCGCCGAACGCAGCAGGATCGGCCGGCCGTTCAGGCAGATGCGGCCGTCCCGCGTCTCGACGGTGCGGAAACCGAAGCTCTCGGTCCGGCTGTCCACGCTCTCGCCGTCCTGGCGCAGGATGGCGGTCAGGCGGTAGAGCGTCGGGCTCTCGGGCGACCAGGCCTGCACCTGGGGAACCACCATCTCGGCCGTCACCCGGTCCTGGCCGGCCGCGGCGACCGCCGCCAGCGAGGCGCAGACGCCGTCCGGCCCGCTGATCTCCAGGTCGATGTCATGGTCGCGGCGCAGCGGCTGCGCGAGCTGGACGGCGATCCTCACCGACCCGTCGGCCAGCTCGCCGACCACCCGCAGCCCCGTGACATGGTCGGCGGCGCGGCGTTCCATCGTCACCGACTGCCAGATGCCCGACAGCGGGCCGTACCAGCTCTGCTTGCCGAAGGGCGTCTCGGCGAAGGGGAACTCGGGATAGGCGTCGGGATCGTCGGTCGGGGCGGTGACGGCGACCGCGATCTCGTTGCGGCCGGGGCGCAGGAAACGGCCGACCGACGCTTCGAACGGCAGGTAGCCGCCCTCATGGGCCGCCACTTCGATGCCGTTGACCAGGACGCGGGCGTGATAGTTCACCGCGCCGAACCGCAGGAAGACCGGCGCGCCGGCCCAGTCCATGGGAAGCTCGATGCTGCGGCGGTACCAGGCGCGGCCCTGGCGGTCGCGCAGATCCTCGAACTGCGCCTGCCACGGGCCGGGCACGGTCGCGGTCCGCCACTCGGTCACGTCCTGGAGGGCGACATCCTCGTCGCCGAAAAACTGGAAATCCCAATCGCCGTCGAGAGAGAGGGTGGTGCGCTGCAAGGCTTCGCTCCGCATGTCTTCGGTTGCGCCGCGGCCCTCGATGCGGAGGACCCCGAAAAGGTGAGCGGAGGTTTGATCGTCATGGTTAACAAAAGATAACCCGGATTACTCCGTACAGCCCGCTAAAAAGGGGTGCCGGCAAAAAGCCCGCTCCTACGGGACTTCCGGGTGGTGTGACAAAAACGGGAAAGAACTTGAGGTGTGACAAAGTTGGGCTGCTGTGACCAGCGAGGTCTTCTTAATCTCCTGCTAACCAAGTCCGCGCCAGACCGGACGGGGTGCCACCTACGGCCCCGCCGAAACGGTTCAGGAGGACGGGCCTTGCCGTCACGCGCAGACACCACGCCGGTCGCCGCCATGCCGGTCGCCGCCACGCCGGTCCCGACTCATCCGGCAACGCCCGAGCGCCCGCCCCTGGAACTGTGGGGTGGTGTGGAATGCTCGGTCGTCCGGCTGCGCGGCGGCGGCGTCGACCAGACGCGGCTCAGCGGCCACCAGGACCGGCCGGGAGACCTCGACGCCTTCGCGGAGCTGGGGATCAGGGCGATCCGCTATCCGGTGCTGTGGGAACGGGTGGCGCCGCGCGGTCTGCGCGACGCCGACTGGCGCTGGACGGACGAACGGCTGGGGCGGCTGCGCGATCTTGGGGTCAAGCCGATCGCGACGCTGCTGCATCACGGCAACGGGCCGCGCGGCACGGATCTGACGCGGCCGGACTTTCCGGCGAAATTCGCCGCCTATGCCGCCGCGGTCGCCCGCCGCTATCCCTGGCTGGAGCTTTACACCCCGATCAACGAGCCGCTGACGACGGCGCGTTTCTGCGCCCTCTACGGATTCTGGCATCCGCATGCCCGCGACCAGGGCGTCTTCCGCCGCATCCTGGTCAACCAGATCCAGGCGACCCGGCTGGCGATGGCGGCGATCCGCGCCGTGAACCCGGCGGCGAAGCTGGTGCAGACGGAGGATCCGGGCAAGGTCCACGGCACGCCGCACATGGCCCGGCAGGCGGAGCACGAGAACCAGCGGCGCTGGCTGACCTTCGATCTGCTGGCCGGCCGCGTCGGCCGCGACCATCCGCTGCGCTCCTGGCTGGCCGAGGCCGGTCTGGAGCGCGATCTGGACGAGCTGGCCGCCGATCCCTGCCCGCCGGACATCCTGGGCATCGACCATTACCTGACCAGCGAACGCTTCCTCGACGAGCGGGTGCGCCGGTATCCCGGCGTTCGGCCGACGGCGGAGGGCGGCGAGCGCCACGTCGACCTGGAGGCCGTCCGCGTCCTGGCCGAGGGGGTCGACGGGTTGGAGACGCTGATGGAGGAGGCCTGGACCCGCTACCGCCTGCCCGTCGCCGCCACCGAGGTCCACAACGGCTCCAGCCGGGAGGAGCAGCTCCGCTGGGTCAAGGAAGCCTGGGACGGCGCGCGGCGTCTGCGGGAACGGGGGGTGGATGTCCGGGCGGTGACGGCCTGGGCGCTTCTCGGCAGCTATGACTGGAACAGCCTGATGACCCGCCGCGACGGGTTCTACGAGTCCGGCGTGTTCGACGTGCGCGGGCCGCGGATCCGCCCGACCGCGCTGGCCGGGCTGCTGCGCGATCTGGCGCGGACGGGCGATGCGGACCATCCGGTCTTCGACGGGCCGGGCTGGTGGCGGCGCGAGGACCGTTTCCACTGGGCGCCCGTGCGCAGTTCCCCCTACGTCATCACCCGCAATGGCTGGACCCCGCCGGATGCCGCGCCGCGCCGCCTGCTGATCGCCGGGGGCGGCGGCACCCTGGCCGAGGCCGTGGCGCGGCTGTGCATGGTGCGCGGTCTGCCCCATGTGCGGCTGACGCGGGCCGAGCTGGACCTGACCGATGCCGGCGCCGTGGCGGAGGTGCTGGAGCGCATGCGCCCCTGGGCCGTGGTCAACGCTGCCGGACTGGCCCGCGTCGACGAGGCCGAACTGTGTCCCGCCCGGGCGCAGCGCGACAACGTCCGCGCCGCGAGCATCCTTGCCGGTGCCTGTGCCGCGGCGGGCCTGCCCCTGCTGGGCTTCTCCACCCATCTGGTGTTCGACGGGGAGAAGCGGACGCCCTATCGGGAGCAGGACGACGCCCGCCCGCTCAACGGCTACGGGCGCAGCAAGCGGGAGGCCGAACTGGCGGTTCTCGACCGCTGTCCGGCCGCGCTGATGGTCCGCAGCGGCGCCCTGTTCGGCCCGTGGGACGACCGCAGCCCCGCCGCCCGCGCCATCCGTACCGTCGCCGGCGGCCGCTTCTTCTCGGCGGCCTGCGACGTCACCGTCTCGCCGACCTACCTGCCGGACCTCGTCAACGTCGCGCTCGACCTGCTGATCGACGGGGAGCGCGGGATCTGGCACCTCGCCAACGGCGGCGCCGTCACCTGGGCCGAATTCGCCCGTGCCGCGGTGCGCGGCGCCGGGCTGAACCCCGACCGGGTGCTCGGCGTGCCTGCCGCCGATCTCGGCTGGGTCGCCCGGCGGCCGGCCTACAGCGTCCTCGCCTCCGCCCGCGGGGCGGGGCTGCCCTCCGTCGAGCATGCCCTGCACCGCTTCCTCGCCGCCCGCGGACCCGTGCCGCACGACGCGGCGGAGGTCTGCGTGCCGGAGGCGGTATCGGCTGTCTGACGCGGCGGGAGACGCGACCGTCGGTGGACCCGGCAGCAGTCGGATGAGAAGTGCGCCGCGTGATAAGTCTATTTCCGCAGCGGAGAAAGTTCCTGGCCCGATGTTCCGCAATAAAGGATAGAAGGTCTAATCCGACAGGTGGGGTATTTCTGGGACTTTTCCCCAACTTCACATTCACTTAAGGGTCGGTAGCCAGTCTGGCGGGCAAGAGACATGCGCAGCCATTGCAGGGACCGTCATGCTGACCACCGTCCGCCGAGTGATGAGCCTGTTCCGCCCCTTCTGGCGTCAGCTCGCCCTGATCGCGCTTCTGATGATGCTGCAGAAGGCGGGCGACCTTCTGGTGCCCCTGTTCGGCGGCCGGGTCATCGACGCCATGGCGCAGCGCCAGACGCTCGACGCCATCTACGCGATGACCGCCACCGCCTTCCTCTTCTGGGTCTGCCACGGCAACGTCCTTCCCTACCTGACCGGCCGCGTGGACCTCGCCCGCTTCCAGTATGACGGCCCCCGCCATCTCGGCGTCAGCGTCCTGCACCGGGTCCTGCGTCCCCGCCTGTCGCCCGAGGGGCGGGACACCGCCATGCAGCAGGCGGTGATCGAGCGGGGCGAACTGGTGCTGATGCAGTTCGTCAATGCCGTCGTCCGCGTCGCCATTCCGGTGATCCTGCCGGGTCTGGTCACGCTCGGGCTTCTGCTCTGGTGGTACCCGCTGATCGGGCTGATCGCCATCGTCGGCGGCACGCTCGACATCCTGGCGACCGTCTACCTGAACAAGGTCCTGCGCCCGCTCTATACCCGGCTGCAGGAACTCGACTACGAGCGGCAGCGGGTCCACACCCATGTCTTCCGCAACCTGCTCGGCCTGATCGTCGAGAGCAAGGAGCGGCAGGCGGTCGCCGACTATGACGAGCGCTACGCCGCCTTCGCCGGCTTCGGCGCCCTCACCGGGCGGCGCTTCCTCGCCTTCAACTTCGGCCGTGGCCTGATCGTCAACGTGACCAACCTGTGCAGTTGGGGGGTCGGCGCCTGGTATGTCGACAGCGGGGTCTATTCGCTCGGCTACTTCCTCGCCTCGCTGAGCTGGTCGACCTACCTGATGAACTGCGTCGGCGCCGGGATCGAGCTGCAGAGGCAGTGGATGGAGACGATCCCCGCCATCAAGGCCTTCTTCGCCGAACTCGACGCCTATGGTCCGCCGGACGACGAAGCGGCGGCCGGCGGGGCTGCGGCGGGCGCTGAGGATGCGGTGCCCTGCCCGGTGCCGGCGCTGGCGGTCGCCGCGGAGTAGGCTCCGGCGCGAACGGCATACTCAGGTTGAGGAGTGGACTTCCCGCCGCCGCGGATCGAAGTGCTTACGCCACGCAACAGCCGGCGTTCCCGCACATGAAGTCGCTCGCTCCCGACCCCCTGGTCACCCCGTCCGACGTCGAGCAGGGCAAGCGCGCCCTCGTCTATGACGGAGCCTGGGCGAATGTCGTCGGCGCCCTGTCCGGCGGGATCATCCTGGTGGGCTTCGCCCTGGCGCTGGACGCCGGGCCGCTCGCCATCGGGGCGCTGGCCGCCATCCCCTTCTTCGGCCAGCTCGCGCAGATCCCGGCGATCGGGCTCGTGCAGCGGGTGCGGCAGAGGCGCAAGATCTCCGTCATCGCCATCACGCTCGCCCGCATCGTCATCCTGGCCTGCGCGCTGCTGCCCTTCCTGGAGGACCGCCCGACCGCGCTGGGGCTGCTGATCCTCGGGCAGATGGCGGTCGCGGTGCTGGGCGCCGTCAGCGCCTGTTCCTGGAACTCCTGGATGCACGACCTGCTGCCCAGGGAGGGGCTGGGCCAGTTCTTCGCCCGCCGCCTGTTCTGGGCGACGACGCTGGCGCTGGTGACCGGGCTCGCCGGCGGGCTGCTGGTGGACCATTGGCCCTTCGGCGAGAAGATCTACAGCTATTCCCTGGTCTTCGCCGTCGCCGGTCTCGCCGGCTTCGTCAGCTCCTACTGGCTGACCCGGGTGCCGGAGCCGGTGATGCGCGGCAGCTACGAGCGCCAGCCCTTCCTGCCGATGCTGCGGGTGCCGCTGCACGACACCAACTTCCGCCGGCTCATCATCTTCATGACGAGCTGGAACTTCGCGGTGAACCTGTCCGCCCCGTTCCTCACCACCTATCTGCTGCTCCAGCTCGAATTCGACCTGGGGGTGGTGGTGATCCTCTGGGCGATCAGCCAGACGGCGAACGCGATCACGCTGCGGCAGTGGGGGCGGCTGTCGGACCGGCTGTCGAACAAGGCGATCCTGGCGCTGGCGGCCCCGGTCTTCCTCGGCTGCGTCCTGGCGCTGCCCTTCACCGCCCTGCCGGAGCGCCACATGCTGACGCTGCCCCTGCTGGCGCTGATCCATGCCGTGATGGGGGCCGCCACCGGCGGCATCGGGCTCGCCACCGGCAACATCGGCCTGAAGCTGGCGCCGGAGGGGCAGGGGACGGCCTATCTCGCCTCGGTCAGCCTGTTCGGCTCGCTGGCCGCCGGCATCGCGCCGATCGTCAGCGGCCTTTTCGCCGACTGGTTCGGCGCGCGGGAGCTGTCGGTGGTCATCCACTGGGCGGCCCCGGGGGTGGAGGCCGAGGCGCTCGCCATGCGGCTGCGCCGGTGGGAGTTCTTCTTCGCCTTCTCCTTCGCGGTCGGGCTCTACGCGCTGCATGCCCTGACGCTGGTCCGCGAGGAGGAGGAGGTCAGCGAGCGCCGGGTGGTCCAGCTCTTCGCGCTGGAGGTCAGGCGCAGCATGCGCAGCCTGTCCTCGGTGGGCGGGCTGCGTCTGGCGACGACCTTCCCCTTCGGCCGGCTGGTCGACCGCAAGCCGGAGGAGCCGGGCGCCGCCGGCTCCCCGTCATAGCATGTCGGACGACCGCGTGAGCGTCAGGGTCGAGGGGCCGGCCGGCTCCCGGCCCTGCAGCAGGTTGCCCGCGGCAATGCCGAGCCCGGCCAGAAGGACGAAGATCAGGAGAGCGATCCGCATGACGCACCTTGTTTTTCCGGCGTTTTTCTTGCCGGGGCATCATTGCGAATTATGGTTAACGGCCGGTGTATGGCCAAGCCCACGCAAGATATGTCCGGGGAAAGTCACTCCGCCGCGTCGCAGGCCGGCGACACCGACGGCGTCGGGGCCGAGCGGGTCTCCGGTCCCGGCGGCGGCAGCACGGCGGAGGCCGGCGCGGCGCTCCGCCGCCGTTCCTCCCGCCATGCGTGGAAGAAGGCGCCCAGCGCGTCGTCGAGCGGCGGCATCAGCGACGCGCGCCCGCTGCCCAGCACGCTGTAGCGCGGCCGCCGCGCCGCCCAGCCCAGCTCCTCCCCCGGCAGCGCGCGGACCAGCCCGGCATCCAGCCCGGCCCGCCGCGCCGCCTCCCGCGCCAGTTCGGCCCAGGTGACGGCCCCGGCGCTGGCGAGGTGCCAGATCCCCCGCTCGCCGTCGATCAGCAGCTCCAGCACCGTGTTGACCAGATCGGGCACATAGGTGGGGGAGACGGTGACGTCCTCCGCCGCGGCGACGGGCAGACCCTGCTCCATCCGGCGGAGCGCGGTGGTGATGAAGTTGTGATCGTCCCAGGGACCGAAGAAGGCGCCGGTGCGGACGACCAGCCCGCGCTCCGTCGCCGCGATGGCCCGCTCGGCCGCGACCTTCGTCTCGCCATAGACGTTCAGCGGACAAACCGCGTCTTCCTCCACATAGGACGCCCGCTTCGTCCCGTCGAACACGAGGTCGGAGGAGAAGCCGACCAGCGGGATGCCCGCCGCGGCGCAGGCGGCGGCCAGCACGGCCGGCCCCTCGGCGTTCTCGCGCCGGCAGCGCCGGCCGTCCGCCTCCGCCTCGTCCACCCGGACGAAGCCGGCGGCGTTGATCACCGCCCAGGGCCGGTGGCGGAGCAGCGCCGCCTGTACCGAGGCCGGGTCGGCGATGTCCACCTCGCCGCGGCCCGCCGGATGGTGGGCGAGGCCGCGCCGGGCCGCGACCCGGGCGAAGGCGCGGCCCAGCGTTCCCGTCGCGCCGACGATCAGCAGCCGCCGCGCGTCCTCCGGCCTGCGGTGCCAGGAGGGGATGGGGCGGTCCGGCACGTCCGGGCGGCAGCGCACCGGGCGCCAGCGGAACCGGTCGGCACGGTGCCAGCGTCCGGGGCCGTCCAGCACCGGATGATCGACCGCACCGCCGTCCGCCATCCGGCGGACCATGCGGGCCAGCGCCGTCTCGCGCGGCACCGGCGCCCGCACGTCGAACGGCCCGGCCTCGTAATAGCCGACGCAGCGCGTCAGCAACTGGTCCCAGTCGTAGCTGCCCAGCAGCGACCACACCGTGACGGCCCGCAAATCCACCCCCTCCGCGGCGAGCGACCGGGCGTCCTGCCAGACCTCGTACAGCCAGCGGAGCTGGTCCTCGCGGGTCGAGCCGTTGTGCACCTCCGTCACCGCCATCGGCAGGCGGTAGCGCTCCCAGGCCTCTCGCAGCAGCCCGCCGGGGCCGGTCGGCCCTTCCGCCATCAGCGAGACGGCCTCGACGTCGATGTGGCCGTTGCTGCCGTCGCGCGACCGGCCGAGACCGCGGTAGCGGTGGACCCGGTGGTCGAGGCAGCGTTCGCTCGACAGGTAGTGGTTGAAGCCGATGATGTCCGGCGGGCAGGGATCCGCGACGAAGCCGGCGATCTCCTCGGCCAGCCCGGCATCGCGCAACCGCGGCCAGAACGGATGGTCCGGCGTGACGCGCCCGGTCAGCAGGTCCAGGCTCAGCCAGCGTCGCTGGTTCTGCATCTCCGCGGCGGCGGCCAGCGGCGGGGTCGCGTGGATCTTCGCCAGATCCTCGGTCTGGATCAGCAGGGCGTCCGGGTTGACCCGGCGGATCGCCGCCATGGCCAACCGCGTCGCCCGCGTCTCGGTCACCAGCATGCGCAGGAAGGCCGCCTCGTCCCGCAGATGCGGGTACCACAGGCCGTAGAGCCCGCTGAACCGCGCGGTGGTCAGCGGTTCGTTCACCGGCGTGTAGGCGTCGACCCAGGGGTAGCGCCCGGCCACCATTCCGGCGAAGCGGCCGACGCCGGTGGCGAAGTCCGGGTCCAGCAGGCTGGTGTTGCGCGGGCCGCTGCCATGGTGGACCAGCGTGACGATCGGCTTGATGCCGAGATCGCGCAGGCGGGTCAGCCGCTCGTCCGTCCAGCGCCAGTCGGCGCGGTCGAACCCGTCCGGCGCCACCCGCTCCCACAGCACCGGATAGCGCAGCCGCGTGATCCCCAGCGAGGCGAAGCGGTCCAGATCCTCCGGCCGATGCTCATGCCCGTTCAGCAAGGTCTGGTCGACGTAGGCGTCCCGGATGCGCGCGACCGTGCATTCGAGACCGCCCCAGATTTCGATGTCAGGCATCGGCTCCCCTTGCTGTCCGCCTTGCGCGGAACGGGCGCGTGGTCATGGCGCCGGCAGGCGGGGGTCGTCCCCACCGGCCGGCCGCCGCGGACCGGAGTATTGCGGGCGGTCCCGTTCAGCAGGCGCTGTCGACCAGGGTCTTCATGCGGCCCCAGGTGGTGTCCCAGGACATGTCGCCCAGGACGCGGTCGATGGCGCCGAGCCAGTCCGGCGCATGGCGGTCGACCTTCAGGGCCTCTTCGCAGGCGGCGACGAAGGCCTCCGGCGTGTCGGCGATCCACACCAGCCCGCTGTCGCCGTAGGTCCGCACCACGTCGGTGATCGGGGTGGAGACGACCGGGCAGCCCGCCGCCAGATACTCCGGCGTCTTGGTCGGGCTGATGAAGCGGGTGGACTCGTTGAGCGCGAAGGGCATCAGCGCCACGTCCCAGCCGGCGAGATAGGCGGGCAGCTCGCCATAGCCGCGCATGCCGGGATAGCTGATGTTCGGCGCCTGCGGCAGGGCGGCGGGGTCGATCTTCACCACCGGCCCCAGGATGACGAACTGCCAGTCCGGCCGCAGACGCGCGGCGGCGTCCAGCAGTTCCAGGTCCAGCCTCTCGTCGATCACGCCGTAGAAGCCGAGACGCGGCCGAGGCAGATCCGCCTGGTCGGCCGGCTCGCGGCCGTCGCGCGCCGCGGCGAAGTGCTTGACGTCGACGCTGCTGGGGAAGGGATGGACGTTCGGGTGGCGGTCGCGCTTCGCCTCGTAGAGGCTGTAGCCGCCGGTGAAGACGACGTCCGCGCGCTGCAGAAGCCCGCGCTCGCGCTCCACCAGCTCGGGCGGGGCGCCGCGGAAGGCCGACAGCTCGTCCATGCAGTCGTAGACCACCGCCGCCGCCGCCAGATGGTCGGCGAACTGCGGCGCCATCGGATTGTAGTACCACAGCACGGGGTTGCGGATGCCCAGTTCGGCGAATTTGCGCTCCAGCACCCGGCGCTGCGCCACCTCCGCCTCCCGGCCGCTCATCCCGCGCGGGAGCTGCGGCACCAGCAGCCTGATGCCCGCCGACCCGTCATAGACCACCATCCCCGGCTCGTCGATGTCGGCCTCGACGGGTTCCTCGACATAGAACAGGCGGAACTCCCGGGCGAAGCGTTCCATCAAATGTTGCGGACGCTGATGCACGAAGCCCCATCGCAGATGCGAGAAGCAGATGAAGTCGCTGGGACGCCGGGTACGGCCGGACGGGGGCGGCGATCCCTCGATGGGAAGCACCTCGCTCTTGTCTGCGTATTCCATGCGCGCTCCGATGATCGTTCGACGCAAGAGGCGGGGAAGATACCTCAGGCGGCGGTTGGAAATGGGGGAATGGAAGGAAAAACAGCACAGCCGACCCTCAACAACGGTCTTCATGCCGGGCGGTTCCGCTGCACCGCAGTCCTTGCCTTTGTTGGTACCGTACAGAGCCGTCGCATGAACTTCGCCTATGACTATCGGTATCGGCGCGGCCGATTCCGGGATTTGCAATCCTTCTTTCGGGCTTGTATCCGACCATCCGTCGGTGGATCGCGGGACGGGAGCCGGAACGGCACCGCCGGGCGGTGTCATCCGACAGGGCATGTCGGAAAACGGTGACTGAAACCTTGCCGTAACTTTACTATGCAACGTTGCTGTGCATTCCCTCTGGCGCCATCCCTCTGGAGGAGCGGTCATGTTGCGTGTGCGAAGCCTGGCGATCCTCGTCCTGGTCGTCGCCATCGCCTGCATCCCGGATTCCGCCGCCCTGGCGAAGAAGGGGCGCCGGTCCGCGTCCACGCGTCCGCTCGCCGCCGAGATCCTGATGGACGCGCGCAGCGGGGCAGTCATCAGCGCCCGCAATGCCGACACGCTGACCTATCCCGCGTCGCTGACCAAGATGATGACCCTGCTCCTCACCTTCGAGGCGCTGGACCAGGGGCGGCTGCGGCTGGACCAGAGGCTTCCGGTCTCCCGCCACGCCGCCGGCATGGCGCCCTCGAAGCTCGGGCTCGGCGTCGGCAGCACCATCCGGGTGGAGGACGCCATCCTGGCCCTCGTCACCAAATCGGCCAACGACGCCGCCGTCGTCCTGGCGGAGGCGATCGGCGGATCGGAATCGGCCTTCGCCGAGCGCATGACCCGGCGGGCCAAGGCGCTCGGCATGCGCCGCACCGTGTTCCGCAACGCCTCGGGCCTGCCGAACGCCGCGCAGCGCACCACGGCCCGCGACATGGCGATCCTCGCCAAGGCGCTGGTCGACCGGCCGGCGCGCCACTACGCCTATTTCAGCCGGCGCAGCTTCGACTGGCAGGGCCACCGCGTCTACGGCCACAACCGGCTGATGGCGCGCTATCCCGGCATGGACGGGCTGAAGACCGGCTACATCGCCGCCTCGGGCTTCAACCTCGCGGCCTCGGCGGTGCGGGACGGGCGCCGCCTGATCGCCGTCGTGCTCGGCGGGCAGAGTGCGGCTCTGCGCGACGCCCGGGTGGCGGCCCTGCTCGATTCCGGCTTCCGCAGCGCGCCGCGCGCTCCGGCCCCGCGGGTTCCCGATGCGCTCGTCGCGTCGGTCGGCTCCTCGTCCCATATGGACCGGGCGGTTGCGGACGACAGCCGGAACGACGATGGCCGGGACGACGGCGGCGAGGACGGGGAGGTGATGGCCACCACGGTCAGCACCGCCCCGGCCGGCGCCGGTCCGGTGGGGCATGCCGCCGGCGGACGGCGTGGCTGGAGCATCCAGGTCGGCGCCTTCTCCACCAATGCCGCCGCCCGGCGGACCGCCACCGCGGCGGCGGACGAACTCGGCCGGCTGGCCGCCGGCTCCAGGCCGCTGGTCGTGTCGGCGGACGGTGTCCACAAGGCCCAGGTCACCGGCTTCGGGTCCGGGGCGGCGGCGGCGGCCTGCGAGATCCTGAAGGCCAAGGGGCAGGACTGCTTCACCGTCCGCGCCCCCTGACACTCCGGCCGTCGGCGCGTTCCGGCCGGCGCGTCATCCCGATCGCGGCCGTCCGCAACCGGATGTGGCAGCATGATCGTGGAACGATGCGGCCCCGTCCGGACAGGAGGCCGGACCGGCCGGGCTCACCGAACCGGAGAACGGTCGGATCCAAGGTGGGGAAGACGCCATGACCCTGGACCAGTCACGGGAGCAGCCGCGCGGACAGCCCGACCCCGGCGCTCTTCCGTGCGAACCGGGCTCCGTCGCGGACGTCCCCGCCTGGCATGTCCTCACCGTGGCGGACACGCGTTCCCTGCTGGCTGCCCGGCCCGAGGGGCTGACCGCGACGGAGGTGCGCGAGCGGCAACTGCGCTACGGCCCCAACAGCCTGCCGCCGCCGCGGACGCGCGGGCCGCTGCTGCGCTTCCTGTCGCAGTTCAACAATCTGCTGATCCAGGTCCTGCTCTGCGCCGCCACGGTCACGGCGGCGCTCGGCCACCTGACCGACGCGGCGGTGATCCTGGCGGTCTGCATCCTGAACGCCCTGGTCGGCTTCATTCAGGAGGGCAAGGCGGAACAGGCGCTGGGCGCCATCCGCCACATGCTGTCGGCCAGCGCCACGGTGCTGCGCGGCGGCCGGCGCACCGCCGTTCCGGCGGAAGAGCTGGTGCCCGGCGACCTCGTGCTGCTGGAGGCGGGGGACAAGGTGCCGGCCGATCTGCGGCTGGTCTGGACGCGCAACCTCCACATCCAGGAGGCCGCCCTGACCGGCGAGTCGGTTCCCGTCGCCAAGGGGACGGAGCCGGCGCCGGCCGATGCTCCGCTCGGCGACCGCAGCTCCATGGCCTATTCCGGCACCCTGGTGACGCACGGGCAGGGGCGGGGCATCGCCGTCGCCACCGGCACGGCCAGCGAGATCGGCCGGATCAGCGGCATGATGGCACGGCTGGAGGTGCTGGAAACCCCGCTGCTGCGCCAGATGGCCGGGCTTGCCCGCCGGATCACCGCCTTCATCCTGGCGGTGGCGGCGCTGGTCTTCGTGGTCGGGCTGCTGGCCCGGGACTATGAGACCGCGGAGCTGTTCATGGCGGTGGTCAGCCTGGCGGTCGCCGCGATTCCCGAAGGGCTGCCGGCCATCCTCACCATCACGCTGGCGATCGGCGTGCAGCGCATGGCGCGGTGCAACGCGATCATCCGCCGCCTCCCGGCGGTGGAGACGCTGGGCTCCGTCTCCATCATCTGCACCGACAAGACCGGTACGCTGACCCGCAACGAGATGACCGTGCGGACCGTCGCCACCGCCGGCGGCGCCTACATGGTGGGCGGCGTCGGCTATGATCCGCATGGCGGCTTCCAGTGCGACGGGCAGGAGCGGCTGGCTGACGGCGACCCCGTCCTGGTGGAGCTGGCGCGGGCCGGGGCGCTGTGCAACGACGCCGTCCTGCGCCGGACCGACGGCGGCTGGCAGGTGGACGGCGACCCGATGGAGGGGGCGCTGCTGGTGCTGGCCGCCAAGGCCGGGCTCGACATGGCGGCGGAGGCACGCCGGCTGCCGCGCATCGATCTGATCCCCTTCGAGTCCGAACACCGCTTCATGGCGACCCTGCATCACGACCATGACGGCGGCGAGCTGCTCTGCGTGAAGGGGGCGCCGGAACAGGTCCTGGCGATGTGCAGGGCGGAGCGGGGGTTGGATGGCGACCGGCCGCTCGACCCGGCCGGCTGGCAGGAGCGGATCGAGGCGCTGGCCTCCCAGGGACAGCGGGTCCTGGCGATGGCGGTGCGGCAAGGCTCCACGGGGGCCGGCGGAGGAGAGGGCCTGCGGCGGGAGCTGCGTTTCGAGGATGTGCGCGGCGGGCTGGTGCTGCTCGGCCTCGTCGGGATGATCGATCCCCCGCGGGAGGAGGCGGTGGAGGCGGTGCGGACCTGCCGGGCCGCCGGCATCCGGGTGAAGATGATCACCGGCGACCACGCCGTGACGGCGCGGGCCATCGCCGCCCAGCTCGGGCTGGAGAATGTCCGCGACGCGCTGACCGGGCCGGAGATCGACAGGCTGGGCGACGAGGAGCTGGCGCGGCGCGCGCCGGACATCGACGTCTTCGCCCGTGCCAGTCCGGAGCACAAGCTGCGGCTGGTGCGGGCCCTGCAGCACCGCGGCTTCATCCTGGCGATGACCGGCGACGGGGTGAACGACGCGCCGGCGCTGAAGCGCGCCGACGTCGGGGTCGCCATGGGCTGCAAGGGGACGGAGGCCGCGAAGGAGGTGGCGGAGATTGTCCTGACCGACGACAACTTCGCCTCCATCGCGCGGGCGGTGCATGAAGGGCGGACGGTCTACGACAATCTGAAGAAGGCCATCGTCTTTCTGCTGCCGATCAACGGCGGCGAGTCGATCAGCGTCATCATCGGCATCGTCGCCGGGCTGACGCTGCCCATCACGCCGCTGCAGATCCTGTGGATCAACATGGTCAGCTCCATCGGCCTCGCGCTCGCGCTCGCCTTCGAACCGCCGGAGCCCGACGTCATGCGGCGCCCGCCACGTCCGGCCGCCGAGCCCCTGTTGTCTGGATTCCTGGTCTGGCGGGTCGCCTTCGTCTCGCTGCTGATGACCGGCGGCATCTTCGCCATGTTCCGGTGGTCGCTGCGGCACGGCGCCGACCTGGAGGCCGCGCGGACGGTGGCGGTCAACACGCTGGTGGCGATGGAGGTCTTCTATATGTTCAGCGTCCGCTATCTGCGGGCGCCGTCGCTGACGCTGCGCGGCGTGCTCGGCACCGGTCCGGTCCTCGGGGCGGTCGGCGTCGTGGTCGGACTGCAGCTTTTCTTCACCTACGCGCCGGTGATGGCGGGCCTGTTCGGGACGCGGCCGCTGACCCTCGCCCAGGGCTTCCCCATCCTGGTGGTCGGCGCCCTGCTGTTCGCGGCGATCGAGGGGGAGAAGGCGGTGCTGCGCCGGCTGGGCGTGACGCGGGGCTGAGCAGTTTTCCGGACGCTCTTGCCCGGCCGGCGCCCCTGCGTTAGCCTTTTCCCCGTCAACGCCCGCTTCATGCCCTCGATCAGGCGGTCAGGGCCTTCGACAGGTCCGGCCCCGTGGGGCCCGGCCGGAACCTGGGCAGGCGCTGCACAACGGACGTGTACGAATGGTGCAGGACAAGCCCTTGGTCGGGAACGGGAAAGCCCCTCCCGCCGTCATTGTGCATCAAAGTGGTTCTGCACAATATGCACCGCGGTGCCTGACCGGGCGCCGTGCCGCGGGGCTCAGGCGACCTTCAGGCCGTGGCTGCGGTAGATGCCGATGACCTGTTGCAGCAGCTCGTCGGAAGGGGGCTGGGTGTTCCACAGCTTGTAGGGCTGCCCCATGGCCCGCCATTTGTGCTCGCCCATCTTGTGGAAGGGCAGGACGTCGACCCGCTCCACCACGCCGAGGCCGGCGGCGAACTCCGCCAGATCCCCGATCTCCTTCAGGTCGTCGCTGAGGCCGGGAACCAGCACGTAGCGCAGCCAGATCGCCTTGCCCATCTGCGACAGCCGCTCGGCGAACTCCAGCGTCGGCCGCAGCGGGGCGCCGGTGATCTTGCGGTAGGTCGCTTCCTTGAAGGCCTTGATGTCGAGCAGCACCAGATCGACGTCCGCCAGCAGGTGGTCGTCAGCATGGCTGCCGAGAAAGCCGGAGGTATCGAGGGCGGTGTGCAGACCCATGTCCTTCGCCCCGCGGAACAGGGCGGCACTGAACTCGGGCTGGACCAGCGGCTCGCCGCCGCTCAGCGTCAGGCCGCCATGGGCGCGTTTCAGGAAGGTCGCGTAGGTCGCCAGATCGTCGAGGATCTCGCTCGACTGGGTCGGCGTGCCGTCATGCAGGTGCCAGGTATCGGGATTGTGGCAGTATTGGCAGCGCAGCGGACAACCGGAGAGGAACAGGACGTAGCGGATACCCGGCCCGTCCACCGTGCCGCCGGTCTCCACGGAGTGGACCCAGCCGCGAACGGAGGGACGGGCGACCCCGCCCGCTCCCCTGGGGGAGGCGGGCGGGGTCGTCAGATCAGTGCTTGTCATGGAAGGTCCGGGAGATGACGTCGAGCTGCTGCTCGCGCGTCAGCTTGATGAAGTTGACGGCATAGCCGGACACCCGGATGGTGAGCTGCGGATAGAGCTCCGGATGGTCCATGGCGTGCAGCAGCGTCTCGCGGTCGAAGACGTTGACGTTGATGTGGTGGCCGCCCTGGGCGAAGTAGCCGTCGAGCAGACCCACCAGATTGTCCACCCGCTCGCCCTCGGTGCGGCCCAGGGCGCCCGGCACGATGGTGAAGGTGTAGCTGATGCCGTCCTGCGCGTGCGCGTAGGGCAGCTTCGCCACCGACGCCATCGAGGCCACCGCCCCCTTCCTGTCCCGCCCGTGCATCGGGTTGGCTCCCGGCGCGAAGGGCTGGCCGGCCTTGCGGCCGTCCGGCGTGTTGCCCGTCTTCTTGCCGTACACCACGTTGGAGGTGATGGTCAGCACCGACTGCGTCGGCAGCGCGTTGCGGTAGGTCTTCTGCTTGCGCAGCATCCCCATGAAGGTCTCGACCAGCCAGGTCGCGATGGCGTCCACCCGCTCGTCGTTGTTGCCGAAGGCCGGGTACTCGCCCTCGATCACGAAGTCGGTCGCCAGCCCGCGCTCGTCGCGCACCATCTTCACCGTGGCGTGCCGGATCGCCGACAGGCTGTCCGCCACCACCGACAGGCCGGCGATGCCGCAGGCCATGGTGCGCAGGATGTCGCGGTCGTGCAGAGCCATCTCCAGCCGCTCGTACATGTACTTGTCGTGCATGTAGTGGATGGTGTTGAGCGCGTTCATGTAGGCCTTGGCCAGCCACTCCATCATCGGCACGAAGCGCGCCACCACCGTGTCGTAGTCGAGCACGTCGCCGGTGACCGGCGCGAAGGCCGGGCCGACCTGCTCGCCCGACACCTCGTCGCGCCCGCCGTTGATGGCGTACAACAGCGTCTTGGCCAGGTTGGCGCGGGCGCCGAAGAACTGCATCTGCTTGCCGATGCGCATGGCCGAGACGCAGCAGGCGATGCCGTAGTCGTCGCCCCAGTAGGGCCGCATCAGGTCGTCGCTCTCATACTGCAGCGAGCAGGTCCTGATCGAGGTCTCGGCGCAGAAGGCCTTGAAGCCCTCCGGCAGCTTCTCCGACCACAGCACCGTCAGGTTCGGCTCGGGCGCCGGGCCGAGGTTGTGCAGGGTCTGCAGCATGCGGAAGCTGTTCTTCGTCACCAGCGGCCGGCCGTCCAGCGCCATGCCGCCGATGCACTCGGTCACCCAGGTCGGGTCGCCGGAGAACAGCTGGTCGTATTCCGGCGTGCGCAGGAAGCGGACCATGCGCAGCTTCATCACGAACTGGTCGACCAGCTCCTGGGCTTCCGTCTCGGTCAGGACACCGTCCCGCAGGTCGCGCTCGATGTAGACGTCGAGGAAGCTGGAGACGCGGCCCAAGGACATGGCGGCACCGTTGGCCTCCTTGACCGCCGCCAGATAGGCCAGATAGGTCCACTGCACCGCCTCGCGGGCGTTGGCGGCCGGGCGGGCGACGTCGAAGCCGTAGGACTTGGCCATCTTGACCAAGTCCTTGAGGGCCTTGATCTGCTCGGCCAGCTCCTCGCGCAGGCGCAGCGTGTCCTCGTCGAGGCTGTTGAGCTCGAGCGACTTGACCTGGGCCTTCTTGTCCTCGATCAGGAAGTCGGCGCCGTAGAGCGCGAGGCGGCGGTAGTCGCCGATGATGCGGCCGCGGCCGTAGGCGTCGGGCAGCCCGGTGATGACGCCGGACTTGCGGCAGCGCAGGGCCTCCTCGGAGTAGGCGTCGAAGACGCCGTCGTTGTGGGTCTTGCGCAGGGCCGGGAAGACCTCCTCGAGCTTGGGCGAGGGGGTGTAGCCGTAGGCTTCCAGACCTGCCTTCACCATGCGCCAGCCGCCGAACGGCATCAGGGCGCGCTTGAGGGGCTTCTCGGTCTGCAGGCCGACCACGACCTCCAGCGCCCGGTCGATGTAGCCCGGGGCGTGCGAGGTGATCGAGGAGAAGACCTCGGTGTCGGCGTCGAGCACGCCGCCCTGGCTCGCCCGCTCCTTCTTCAGGAGGTCCGTCACCTCGTCCCACAGCGCCTTGGTCCGGTCGGTGGCGCCGGCCAGGAACCCGGAGGTGCCTTCATACGGGGTGACGTTGCGGACGATGAAGTCGCGGACATTGACCTCATGCTGCCACGCACCAGGGGTGAAGTTCCGCCACGGGCGGGACGCCGTCTCCTGCCCGATCTCTTCGCGGGGATATGCCGACAGCAGGCTGTCCATGATCTCACCTCTCCAAAAGCGCCGGCGGCCCCTCTGCTTCCTGAACCGGCCTGCAACTTGAAGTGCAGCGATGGTCCGGAGGAGGGCCGCGGACTGTGCCGGCGGGCGGCCGGCGCGTCAGCTTGGGCGCCGCCGTCCCGGCAGCACCATCGTCATGATACGCCGACTGCCGGGGGCTGGCTTGACCTGGATCAACGGTCGCATCCGAAAGTCCTGGGTCTGCTCCGCCCCTTGCGCAAACCTGCCGGAGGCCCGGTCCGTTCCCTGCCGGACAGGTCCGTCCGGACAGGCCGAACGGAGAGCTGACCTGCACCGCCGCGGGCTGGACAGAGGCGGCCGTCGGTGTTTGGCTGGTGGCAACTGGAAATGGCAGCAGGAGAGGACCAGAGGCATGAGCGGACAGGGACCGGCCGGCGGGCGCGTCGAGATTCTGCAGACCTCCCCCATGGCGATGCCGTCGCCCGAGGCGTTCGAGGCCGCCTTCACCGTCCATCGGCTGTGGGAGGCGGCAGACCCGCAGGCCCTGCTTGCCGAGGTCGGTCCCCGCATCCGGGGGCTTGCCGCCGGCGGCCATGTTCCGATCGACGGCGCCTTGATGGACCGGCTGCCGGCGCTGGAACTCGTCGCCAACTTCGGGGTCGGCTACGACAAGGTCGATGTGGCCGCCGCCGCCGCCCGCGGCGTCGTGGTCACCAACACGCCGGACGTGCTGACGGAGGAGGTCGCCGATCTGGCGCTCGGCCTGCTGCTGGCGACGGTGCGGCGGTTGCCGCAGGCCGACCGCTTCCTGCGCGAGGGTCGCTGGCTGAAGGGGGCGTTCCCGCTGTCCACCTCCCTGCGCGGACGGACCATCGGCATCCTCGGGCTCGGGCGCATCGGCAAGGCTGTGGCCCGGCGCTGCGAGGCCTTCGGGCTGGAGGTCGCCTATCACGGCCGCCACCGGCAGGAGGACGTCGCCTACCGCTATTTCGGGTCACTGGTCGAGATGGCGCGGGACGTCGACGTGCTGATCGTGGTCACCCCTGCCACCGCCCAGACGGAGCGGCTGGTGAATGCCGAGGTGCTGGGGGCGCTGGGGCCGGACGGCATCCTCATCAACGTCGCCCGCGGATCCGTGGTGGACGAGCGGGCCGTCATCGACGCCCTGCGGGAGAAGCGCATCCTGGCCGCCGGCCTCGACGTGTTCGAGGACGAGCCGCGGGTCCCGGAGGAGTTGATCGCGCTCGACAACACGGTGCTGCTGCCGCACATCGGCTCCGCCTCGGTCCATACCCGGCAGGCCATGGGGCAGCTCGTGGTCGACAACCTGCGCTCCTGGTTCGCCGGCCAGGGACCGCTCACCCCCGTTCCGGAGACGCCGGTTCCTCCCAAGGCGCCTGTCCGTTAGCTCCGGCCGCTCCTCATCCCGGTCGCTTCCCTATCCGTCCGGGTATCATGCGAGGAGGCGGGACGACTGCCGATACCCACTCTGCGCTTGGTGACAATTCCCTGGTCATCGGCGGCCGGGCCGTTGCATCTGCGGGAAAAGAGCCTACACAAGAGGGCAGGCACCCGGAGACTGAGGAGAGTTGCGGCGGCATGCGCCCCACCTGGAGGTCGATCTGGACAGAAGTGAATGCCCGGCTCGGCGACGCCGATGCGCAGTACGCGCTTGCCGAGGCGTGGCGGCAGGGCCTGGACGGGAAGGCCGTGGACCTGTCCACCGCGGTCTACTGGTATCGCCGGTCGGCCAAGGCCGGCCATCTGGCGGCCCAGACGATGCTCGCCTTCCTGCTGGCGAATGGCCTTGGCACCCAGCCCAACCCGCGGGCGGCCGTCGCCTGGTACCGGCGGGCGGCGCGCATGGGGGATGTCGGCGCCCAGAACAATCTCGGCTATATGTACGAGAAGGGCTTCGGCGTCCCGAAGGATGAGAGCAAGGCGGCGCTGTGGTACCGGCTGGCCGCGCTCCAGCACTCCGCCACGGCGCAGATGAACCTTGCCGTCCTGCTGCTCGAGGGGCGGGGAGTGGCGCGGGACGAGACGGAGGCCGTGCTGTGGCTGCGCCGGTCGGCCGCCCAGGGGCATGCGCCGGCGCAGGCCCGCCTCGGTCTTTGCCTGCGCGACGGCACCGGCTGCGCCGCCGACCCGGTGGAGGCGTTCCGCTGGCTGAGCCGGGCGGCGCAGCGCGGGAACCGCGACGCCATGACGGCGCTCGCCCAGATCTACGAGCAGGGAGCCGGCGCCGCGACGGACGAGGTCGAGGCGGCCGACTGGTCGCAGCGCGCGGCGATGCTGCGCCAGGCGGTGGCCGGAGCCGGGGCGGCCGATCCTGCCCAGAGGTTATAAGCACCGCACCGAAAGCTATTTCCGGCCGCGGTCCCGCTGCCGCTAGGCTTGGCCTACCGTGGTGTTGCGGGCAGGCTGTCGGGGAGCGAAGGGTCATGAGGGTAGTCGTCATCGGGGCGGGGATCGCCGGGACCAGCACGGCCTACTATCTGGCGCGCGACGGTCACGAGGTGACCGTGGTGGACCGCCATGGCGCGGCGGCGCAGGAGACGAGCTTCGCCAACGGCGCTCAGCTCAGCTACAGCTACGTCGCCCCCTTCGCCGGGCCGGACGTGCCGGCCAAGCTGCCCTTCTGGCTGCTGAACCCGTCGGCCCCCGCCCGCTTCAGCCCGAGCGCCGACCCCGCCCAATGGCGCTGGGTGCTGTCCTTCCTGATGGCCTGCACCCGCGAGGCGAGCGACCGCACCACCCGGGACCTGCTGTCGCTGTCCTTCCTCAGCCGGAGCCTGATGGCCGCCTTCCTGGCCGAGGAGCCGGACGTCGCCTTCGACCATGCCCCGACCGGCAAGCTGATCGTCCATTCCGACGCCGCCGGCTTCGAGAGCGCCAAGCGCCAGATGGACTACCAGGCGAGCCTGGGCTGCGAGCAGGAGGCGCTGGACCGCGCCGCCTGCCTGACGCTGGAGCCGGCCCTGGCCGCCCTCGGCGAGCGGATCGTCGGCGGCATCTTCACCCGCAGCGAGGCGACGGCCGACTGCCGCAAGCTGTGCGAGGGGCTGGCCGCCGCCGTGCTCCGCCAGGGCGGACGGTTCCGCTACAACGCCGACGTCACCGGCTTCGTCCGGCAGGGCGAGCGGATCACCGCGGTCCGCACCAGCCAGGGCGAGATCCCGGCCGACGCGGTGGTGGTCGCTGCCGGCACCGACATCAACGCCCTGCTGCGCCCGCTGGGCTTCACCCTGCCGATCCATGCCCTGAAGGGCTACAGCGTCACCGCCCCGATGCGGCCGGGCGTCACGCCGCTGAAGATCAGCGTCACCGACTTCGCCAACAAGATCGTCTACGCCCCGCTGGGCGGCACGATCCGGGCGGCCGGCTTCGCCGACATCTCCGCCGACCCGGAGCCCAGCCCCTCGCGGGTGCGCCAGCTCCGCCGGCAGGCGATGGACGGCTTCGGCGCGCTGGCCGACTTCTCGGGTGCCGAGGTGTGGTGCGGCCGGCGGCCGGCCACCCCGACCGGCCGGCCGCTGCTGGGCCGCAGCCCGGTCGCCAACCTGCACCTGTGCGCCGGGCTCGGCGGGCTGGGCTTCACGCTGGGCTTCGGCGCCGGGCGGCTGATCGCCGACCTGCTGGTGGAGCGGCCGGCGGCGATCCCGATGGACGGCTTCCGGCTGGCCGCCTGAGCCGGCGGCGGACAGGGGGCCTCAAACCAGCGCCGGACGGGCCTGCAGCGTCCGGCGCAGGGTATCGACGAAGTTGCGCACCGTCTGGGTCGGTGGCGCCAGCTCCGGCGTCAGCGCCACGACCGAGAAGGTCAGCCGCGGGTCGAGCGGGCGGATATCCAGCCGGTGCCCCCAGCTTCGCGCCGTGAACTCGTCGAGGATGGCGCAGCCGGCCCCCTCGGTCGCGAAGGCCGCGGCGACGGCGTAGGTGTAGACCTGGATCGCCGGGCTGTAGTCGAGCCCGCTGTTGCCGAAGGCCTCCACCAGCAGGGTGCCGACCGGCGAATCGAGGTCGAGCCCGATCAGCCGGTCGGCGTCGATCCCGGTCAGCGGCACCGGACCCGTGCCGGCCAGCGCGCCCGGCCGATCGACATAGACGAGGTCGGCCTCCCCGATGGAGGTGCTGGCGATGCCCGGCTGCTTGCGGATGTCGAAGGCGACGCCGACGTCGATCTCCAGCGACCGCAGCTTGGCCAGCATGTCGTCGTGGTTCAGGGTCCGGATCTCGAAGGTGACCAGGGGATTGACCGCCCGGAAGGCGGTGATCGCCTGCGGCGCCAGCCCGACCCCCAGGCTGGGCAGCAGGCCGACCCGCAGGTTGGTCACCGCCCCGCCCTTCAGGTTCTTCACCAGCCGCCGCAACTCCTCCACCCCGCGGTAGATCTTCTCCGCCTCGACGAAGATGATCTCGGCCTCCACGGTGGGGACGAGGCGCTTGCCGGCACGGGTGAAGAGCGCGAAGCCGATCAGCGATTCCGCATGCTGGATCGTCCTGCTCAACGCCGGCTGCGAGATGTTGAGGATCTTCGCCGCGGCATTGACCGAGCCCGCCTTGCGGATGGCGTAGAAGGCCTCGATGTGCCGCAGCCGGATCACGCCGCCTCCGCCCGCCGGCGGCCGACCAGGGATGCCGCGGACAGCATCACCTCCGGCCCGGCGCCGGGCCGGTGGGCGTTCTCGCTGAGGTGCCGGCGCCACGCCCGCGCCCCCGGCAACCCCTGGAAGAGGCCGAGCATGTGGCGGGTCACCGCCGACAGCGGCGTGCCGCGGGACAACTGCCGCTCCACATAGGGAACCATCGCCTGCACCACCGCCTGCCGGTCCGGCCCCGGCTGGCCGCCGAAGAAGCGGCGGTCGGCGTCGGCCAGGATGTAGGGATCCTCGTAGGCGGCCCGGCCGATCATCACGCTGTCCAGCCCGGCGAGATGCTCCGCCGCCGCGTCCAGCGTCCGGATGCCGCCGTTGATGGCGATGGTGAGGTGGGGATGCTCCTGCTTCAGCCGGTGGACGAGGTCGTAGCGCAGCGGCGGGATGTCGCGGTTCTCCTTGGGGCTCAGGCCCTTCAGCCAGGCCTTGCGGGCATGGACGATGAAGTGGCTGCACCCGGCGGCCGAGACGGTGCGGATGAAACGGTCCAGCGTCGGCCATTCCTCCATCTCGTCGATGGCGATGCGCGACTTGACCGTCACCGGGATCGACACCGCCCCGCGCATCGCCCCGACGAGGCGGGCGACGAGGTCGGGTTCGGCCATCAGGCAGGCGCCGAAGCGGCCGGACTGCACCCGGTCGCTGGGGCAGCCGACATTCAGGTTCACCTCGTCATAGCCCCACTCCTCCGCCACGCGGGCGCAGGCGGCCAGCTGCGCCGGCTCCGACCCGCCGAGCTGGAGGGCGACCGGATGCTCCGCCGCGTCGAAGTCGAGATAGCGGTCACGGTCGCCGTGCAGGATGGCGCCGGTGGTGACCATCTCGGTGTAGAGGAGCGTGCCCTTGGACAGGATGCGGTGGAAGTACCGACAATGGCGGTCGGTCCAGTCCATCATGGGGGCGACGCTCAGCGGGATCGCGGTCATGCGCGGGGACTTGTCCTGGAGGAGGGAGGAAGCGGTTTCATCTGGCCGAACCGCCGTCGATTCGCAAGGGCGGCGACGCCCGTCCCGCCGCGCAGCCGCCTTGTGCATTGTGCATCGACCACCGGACGCACAATGGTGGGGAGCAGGGAATTTCCGATGCAGGACAGAGGTTTGCGAGGAGTCATCTGTACACGGTCGTTGTGCATCGCCGCCCTCCGGACACATGGCCATCACCCATGACGTGCCAATCCGCACCGCGCCGCCGGCTCACGCCGGGCTGCAGGGAGCGGACAAGCGTATAGCGAAGAGGTTATTGAAGAAGTCCTGTGGCACCGGCCAGCGCTTCCTGGTGGCAGCGAGGGGGGTGGCAGCGAGGGGGGTGGCAGCGAGGGGGCGGGAACGAGGCGCGGCAGCGGGGCCAGGCCTGGTGGCGGGATGGCCCGCCCAAGGCCGATGATGCCGGAAAGTATGACTGACTTCCCTGCGGCTTCAAGCAGTGAATCACACGCCCCGGGCAGCGCATGCGCCGGCCAGGAAGCCGCCCTGACCGAAAGGGAAGAGGGCGGCGGAGGCGACATCCTGCGGAAAGCGGGTGCGGCAGGGCGCGCGGGATCCGGCACCGTTGCGGTCCATGGGCATCGGATCCGCGGATTTGGCAATCCCTGCTTTACCATTTTGCGACAGGATGACGCAGGGCGCGCCGCCGCAGCCTGCGGGCCGGGACCGCGCCCGCTTTCCCCTCTGCCCCTCGGGAAGGGCCATGGAACCCGCAAGCTGCTGCCTGTCGCGCCTGCCGCTGTCCGGAAAGTTCTGGTTGAAGCGCGCCCTGGTGGACGCAGCCCTGCTGACCGGCGATACGCCGCCCCCCGATCCCGACGGGCGGCTGCTGGCGGACATCCGGGTGGAGGCCGGGCGGATTCGCGCCGTGCTGCCGGCCGGGGAGGCCCCCTGCTGTTCCCCGGACTCGATCTCGGCGGGACGCCGGTGCAGCCGCTGACCGCGGGCGGGCGGGTCGGGCCGGGCGAACCGGCCGATCTGGCGCTGGTCCTGCCGCGGCTGGGGCCGGTGGAGATGCGCAGCGGCCACATTCCGGCGCCAATCGGTCAGTGAGCGGAACTTTCTCGACAGAGGAAGTGAACTGAACGATATAGTTCAGTCCGCGATTCAGCCGATGCTGTGCCGCGAAAGATCATTGCCGACAGATTTTTGCCGACCCATTCGGACCGGACCCCCATGCGCCATACGTTCCGCATCGTCGCCATCCTTGTCCTGGCTGCCCTCAGCGGCGGGGCGTACTGGTACTTCGTCAAGCAGGGCGGCACCGTCGCCGGGCTGATGGCGCTGGCGACCGGGGCAGGGGCGCCCGCCCAGGGCGGGGCGTCCGCCGGCAAGCCGGCCGGTCCCGGCGGCCCGGGAGGCGCGCCGGGCGCCATGCCGCCGATGCCGGTCGAGGCGTCGCCCGTCCGCGTCGGGGCGGTGACCCGCACCGTGACCGCGGTTGGCTCCCTGCTGTCAAACGAGTCGGTCGTCGTCCGGCCGGAAGTGGCCGGCCGCATCGTAGAGCTTCCCTTCCAGGAGGGGCAGCGCGTCGGCAAGGGGACGGTGCTGGTCCGGCTGGATGATTCGGTCGCCCGCGCCACCCTGGCCCAGGCGCAGGCGAGCATCGCCTTCTCCCGCGCCGAGCTGGCGCGCGCCGATCAGCTCGCCCGCCAGAACACCGGCCCGCTGCGCAACCGCGAGCAGGCCGCCGCCAAGCTGCAGGCCGACGAGGCCTCCGTGCAGCTCGCCAGGGCGCAGCTCGACAAGATGGTGCTGACGGCCCCCTTCGACGGGGTGCTCGGCCTGCGCAAGGTGTCGGTGGGCGACATGGTGCAGGCCGGCAAGGACATCGTGAACCTGGAGGCGATCGACACCCTCAAGGTCGATTTCCGCATCCCCGAGATGTTCCTGCCGGCGGTCAAGGTCGGGCAGCCGGTGGAGATCCAGGTGGATGCCTTCGGCGGCCGCAAGTTCACGGGCCAGGTCTACGCCATCGACCCGCTGATCGACGTGAACGGCCGGGCGCTGGCGCTGCGGGCCCGCGTCGCCAACCCGGACGGCGTGCTGCGGCCGGGCCTGTTCGCCCGCGTGACCCTGACGCTGAACACCGTGCCGGACGCCGTGCTGGTGCCGGAACAGGCGCTGGTCGCCTTCGGCAAGGACCAGTTCGTGTTCAAGGTGGTGGAGGGCAAGGTCGCCCAGACCCGGGTCGCGGTGGGCGAGCGGCGCAACGCCGAGGCCGAGATCACCCAGGGGCTGAAGCCGGGCGACGTGGTGGTGACCGCCGGCCAGCTCAAGATCCGCGACGGCGCGCCGGTCGCGGTGATCAACTCCAAGCCGGCGAGCTGACGCCATGAAGCTGTCCGACATCTCCGTCCGCCGGCCGGTGCTGGCGACCGTCATGAGCCTCGCGCTCATGCTGATCGGCATCGTGTCGTACCAGCGCCTGTCGGTGCGCGAGTACCCCAAGATCGACGAGCCGGTGGTCACGGTCGAGACGACCTACAAGGGCGCCTCCGCCCAGATCATCGAAAGCCAGGTCACCCAGACGCTGGAGGACAGCCTCTCCGGCATCGAGGGCATCGACGTGATGTCCTCCATCAGCCGCGCGGAGAAGAGCCAGATCACCCTGCGCTTCCGCCTGGACCGCAACGTCGACGTGGCGGCCAGCGACGTGCGCGACCGCGTGGGGCGCGTGCGCTCCCTGCTGCCGAACGAGATCGACGAGCCGGTGATCGCGAAGGTCGAGGCCGACGCCCAGCCGATCATCTATCTCGCCTTCTCCTCCGACCGGCATTCGCCGCTCGACGTGACCGACTTCGCCGACCGCTACGTCAAGGACCGGCTGCAGAACCTGCCGGGCGTGGCGCAGGTCCGCATCTTCGGCGAGCGCAAGTTCGCCATGCGGCTGTGGCTCGATCCCCAGCGCATGGCCGCCTATCACGTCACGCCGCAGGACGTCGAGAACGCGCTGCGCCGGCAGAACGTCGAGATCCCGGCCGGCCGCGTCGAGAGCGTGGCACGCGAATTCACCGTGGTGTCGGAGACCGACCTGCGCACGCCCGAGGAGTTCGAGCGGATCATCCTGCGCGACGACGGCGGCTATCTGGTGCGGCTGCGCGACGTCGGCCGGGCCGAGATCGGCGCCGCGGACGAGCGGGTCAGCGCCCGCTTCAACGGCCGCAGCGCCGTCGCCATCGGCGTCGTGAAGCAGTCCACCGCCAACCCGCTGGACGTGTCCAAGGCGGTCAACAACGCACTGCCGCTGATCCGCACCGCCCTGCCGGACGGCATGGGGGTGGATGTCGGCTATGACAGCTCGGTCTTCATCGCCAAGTCGATCGACGCGGTGTTCCGCACGATCTTCGAGGCGATCGTGCTGGTCGTGCTGGTGATCTTCTTCTTCCTGCGCAGCCTGCGCGCCACGCTGGTACCGCTGGTGACCATCCCGGTGTCGCTGGTCGGCAGCTTCGCGCTGATGCTGGTCTTCGGCTTCTCCATCAACACGCTGACCCTGCTGGCGATGGTGCTGGCGATCGGCCTCGTGGTGGACGACGCCATCGTCATGCTGGAGAACATCTTCCGCTACGTGGAAGAGGGGATGAACCCCTTCCAGGCGGCGCTGAAGGGATCGAAGGAGATCGGCTTCGCGGTCATCGCGATGACCATCACGCTGGCCGCGGTCTATGCCCCCATCGGCTTCATGACCGGCCGCACCGGGCGCCTGTTCACCGAATTCGCCCTGACGCTGGCCGGCGCGGTGATCGTCTCGGGCTTCGTCGCGCTGACCCTGTCGCCGATGATGTGTTCCAAGCTGCTGAAGCACGAGGCCAAGCACGGGCTGCTCTACCGGCTGATCGAGAGATTCCTGGAGGGGATGACCCGCGGTTACCGCGGGATGCTGCGGCTGTCGCTGCGGGCGCGGCCGCTGGTCCTGCTGATCGGCGCCGGCGTCGCCGCGGCCAGCTACATGCTGTTCACCGGCCTGAAGTCCGAGCTGTCCCCGGTCGAGGACCGCGGCACCATCGTCGGCATCGCCATCGCGCCGGAAGGCTCGACGCTGGACTACACGCAGAGCTACATGCAGCGCATGGAAGGGCTGTTCAAGCAGATCCCCGTGCTGGAGAAGTTCTTCGTCGTCGTCGGATTCCCGGTGGTCAACCAGGGCATCAGCTTCGTCCGCCTGATCGACTGGGACGAGCGCGACGTGAAGCAGCAGGCGATCACCGCCCAGCTCTTCCCCAAGATGTTCGGCATCCCGGGCGTGCTGGCCTTCGTCACCAACCCGCCGTCGCTGGGCCAGAGCCCGGTCGAGAAGCCGGTCAACTTCGTCATCCAGACCGCGCTTCCCTATGACGAGCTGCAGAAGATGGTCAACGCCATGATGGCGGAGGCGCGCAACTTCCCCGGCCTGACCAACCTCGACACCGACCTGAAGCTGAACAAGCCGGAACTGCGCATCTCGCTCGACCGCGACAAGTCGGCCGACCTCGGCGTCGACGTGGATACCGTCGGCCGCACGCTGGAGACGCTGCTCGGCGGCCGGCAGGTCACCCGCTTCAAGCGCGACGGCAAGCAGTATGACGTGATCGTGCAGGTCGCCAACATCGATCGGCGCAATCCGGACGACATCGCCTCGATCTACGTGCGCGGCGGCACCACGACGGCCGGCGGAGCGGCGCCGATGATCTCGCTCGCCAACCTCGTCCACATCGAGGAGCGGGTGGCGCCCAAGGAGCTGAACCACTTCAACAAGCTGCGCTCGGCCACCATCACGGCGACTCTCGCGCCGGGCACCTCGCTGGGCGAGGCGCTGGGCGTGCTGCAGGCGGCGGCGCAGAAGGTCCTGCCGCCGACGGCGCAGACCGACTATGCCGGGCAGAGCCGCGAATTCCGCGAATCCGCCACCGGCCTCTACTTCGTGTTCATCCTGGCGCTGGCCTTCATCTATCTGGTGCTGGCGGCCCAGTTCGAGAGCTTCATCGATCCCTTCGTGATCATGCTGACGGTGCCGCTGTCGATGACCGGCGCGCTGGCCGCCCTGCATCTGAGCGGGGCGACGCTGAACGTCTACAGCCAGATCGGCCTCGTCACCCTGGTCGGGCTGATCACCAAGCACGGCATCCTGATCGTGGAGTTCGCCAACCAGCTCCAGCGCAGCGGCGAGGATATCCGCAAGGCGGTGGAGGACGCGGCCGTGCTCCGCCTGCGCCCGATCCTGATGACCACCGGCGCCATGGTGCTGGGCGCCGTCCCGCTCGCCAACGCCCATGGCGCCGGTGCGGAGAGCCGGCAGGCGATCGGCGCGGTCATCGTCGGCGGCATGATCCTGGGGACCTTCCTCACCCTGTTCGTCGTGCCGACCGTCTACAGCTACATCGCGAAGAAGAAGCCGTTCCAGGAGGATGAGCCGGCGGCACAGGCGCCGCACGGCGTCGCCCACCCGGCGGAGTGACCGTCACCCCGGCTTGGCCGCTGGCGTCTCGGCGGCCAGGTCGAGCGGGACCGCCTTGCCGACCGTGAAGCCGGACATGGCCGGATGGCGGTCCTGGACCCGCTTGCGGGCCTCCTCGGCGGTCTCGCCGGTGACGGCGTAGTGGCGGACGCCGGTCCAGGCGGCGGCCTTCTCCGAGGCCTCCACCGCCACGTGCCACACCGTGCCGCGGCGGCCGGCGATGCGGTCGAAGACATGGTAGGAGATCGCCGCCTCCGGATCGGGCTCCTTGGGCTGGGCCGCGAGCCGGCGCAGGTCCTCCTCCTCCTCGGCGAGCTGCCGGCGCAGCTTGCCGAGCATCTCGTGGGCTTCTTCCCGGCGGACGACGGCCAGCTTGTTGTAGTTCCGGTAGACCTCCAGCCGCTCGTTCAGCGTCCTCAGCCGCTCGCGCTGGTGCCGGTAGCGGCTGCGCAGCCGCCCGCCCACGATGCTGCCGATCAGCAGGAAGACGATGATCGTGATGCTCCAGACGACGATCACTTGCCGGCCCTGCCGATGACGAGCGCTTCGAAGGCGGCGGCCGGGACGGACGGCGGCGCGTCCTCGTTGGCGGCCGCCTCCACCGTCTCCTCGCCCTCGGCCTGGGAGACCACCATGCCGCTGCCGCTGTTGAAGACGGCGGAGGTCAGCATCCTGGCGATGGAAGGATCGGTGGCCCAGACGTGGATCTCGTTCCGGTGATGCCAGATGTCGGGATGGAAGATCATCCGGTCCCGCTGGTGTTGCGACAGGCCGCCGGCCGCCTGGACGGCGAAGCGGAACAGCTTGCGCCCCGGTTCGCAGCCGCCGATCTCGTGGACGAACAGGATCGACTTGGCGGCCTTTCGCCTGGACTTGTAGCGCTTTAGCTTGTGCTTGCCGACCTCCTCGAGGGCCGTGCTGAGGACGCCGATCTGCTGGTTCAGTGCCTCCAGGTCGGTCGAGCGTCCGTCCAGCACGTCGCGCTCCCGGCTCAGGACCTCCACCGCCGCCCTGATCTCGCGGTCCTGCTTGTAGAGAAGGCAGCGGTAGGCGAGAAGCAGGACGGCGACGAATGCGATGCTCCCGTTGGCGGTCAGTGCCAGGACGTCCTGGAGCGGTACCAACCCTTCGCCCGTCATAGCAGCGGCCCTACACAGCTTCGAATTGCAGTTTAAATCATCTGTCAGGATCTCTTCTATGCCACAGAATAGTTTAAGAGCAATTAGCGTTTACCATCAGTTTACCCAACTATATTGACGGTTATTGTTGCTTTTTGCTGCGGGATGACGCAATCCGTGCATTTCCGGGTTGCGCTACTTTCGGTGGTGCGCCGGGATGGCGGGATGCCGACGGAAAAAGGGCCGGGGGCTGTATCCGCCCCCGGCCCGTCTCCCAGCCCCCAAGCCCCTGGTGTCATGTCCCGGTTTCAAAGCCGGGTTCCCTGCCGCCGGTCAGGCGCCGCCGTTTGCGATGGTGATGCGCTTGACCTCGGGTTTCGGTGTCTCGCCTTTCGGCAGAGTGATGGTCAGCACGCCCTTGTCGAACCTGGCCGCGATGTCCTCGACCTTCACGGTTTCGGGCAGGCGGAACGACCGGGCGAAGCTGCCGCAGCTACGCTCCATGACGTGGTAGTTCTTGTCCTTCTCTTCGCTTTCGGCCTTCTTCTCCCCTTTCAGGGTCAGGATGCCGTCGGCGACCGTCAGTTCGACGTCCTTTTCGTCGATGCCGGGAAGGTCGGCGGTAATGGTCAGCGCCGTCCCGGTTTCGGCCACGTCGACCTTGGGCATGGGTTTATCCCAGCCGGGCCAGCCGGTGCGGGCGAGATCGGTACGGAAAACGCTGTCGAACGCCCGGTCGATCCGATCGCGCAGATCGAGGAACGGGTCTCCTGTCCGGAACAGGCCGGGCATGCCCGGACGGTCCGGCTTCGTGGGTGTCATCTGGGTGGACATGATGTCCTCCATGGCTGAAATGCCGTGGCGTCCCAGTGCGCCGCCCGCGACGATCCCCCGATGGGCGGGGATCACCGGATGGGCGGTGTAAGAGGGGCGTCGCGAACGTCGCCGCCTTTACATGCGTCAATATGCGCTTGGCCCGGCCCGCATTAAAGACCGTGGAGGGATTAGGGACACTCTGTCGCACCGCCTTGATATCGGTGCCCGGAGACCCCGTCACAGCACCTGCCTGGGCAGGGACAGCAGCTCCTTGCGGATGCGGTTGAGGCTCGGCCGCTCGTCGGGCGTGAAGGCGATGGGGCGGCAGAGATGCATGGCGGTGATGCCGACCCGCGCGGTCAGCAGGCCGTTGATGACGCCCTGGCCCATGCGGGTGGAGACGGCGGCGACCAGCGAGCCGCCGAGAGCCTCCACCGCCACATGGTGGGCGCTCTCCGCCACGCCGGCGACGGCGATGTTGGCGAGCATCCGGCGCAGCAGCTTCAGGGAGCCGAGATAGCCCGGCCGGGCGCCGTAGAGGGCCGCCACCTCGCGCACCAGCTTCAGGTTCCGCCACAGCACGACGGCGAGGTCGAGCACCGCGGCCGGGCTGAGGGCGGTGGCGACCGCCGTGTCGCGCGCCGCCCGCAGGACGAGCTGGTAGGCCGCCCGGTCGAGCGGGCTCAACAGGCCGCGGTCGATCAGCCGGACGATCTCGCCGTCGTCATGGGCGTCGGTGATGTGGTCGCGCAGCCGGCTCAGCGCCGGGGCCAGCTCCGGCCGGCCGGAATAGAGGCCGACCAGGGAGCCTGCGAAGCGCGCCGCCTCGCCCTGCCGCGGTTCTTCCGACTGGATGTCGGCGGTCAGCGCATCGGCCCGCTCGCGCAGCCCCTCGATCCGGCGCAGGCGGCGCAGCGCCAGCAGCTCGTTGACCAGCAGGGCGACGGCGGCGACCCCGGCGGTCGCCACCAGCAGGGAGACCAGGCCGCCGAGCGCGATGCTGGTGGCGAAGGAGCGCTGCAGCAGGTCGGCGGTATCGAACCCCAGCGCCACCAGCACCAGGGCGGCGACGGCGCCGAACAGCCAGCGTCCGATGCGCCGCTTCGGACCCGGCGCCACGGCCAGCAGGGCGGGCAGCCGCTCGGCGGCGCTGTCGCCCGGCGGCGGTTCCACCTCCTCCTCGACCACCGCCGGCCGCGCGGCCTGTTCCGGATCGAGTTCGAGCGGCGGGACCCAGTCCGGCCGGCGGCGCTTGTCGGGGGCGGATCGACGGGAAACTCGATCATTCCAGGTAATCCCCCAGCAGGAACTGCAGCGCCTGATCGACCCGGATGTGCGGCAGCCCGCGGCCGTCCCGCGCCAGGTCGGCCGGCGGCCGGAAGGGCAGGAAATTGTAGGGACGCTCCTGCCCGTCGGGGAAGGCGTCGGCGTTGTCGGGGATCTCGCCCGGGAACAGGATGGTCGGGCGGTCGCGGCCGACCGGCACGCCGCGGACGCAGCGGAGCTGCCGCCCCTCATGCTCGGTCACCACCGACTCCGTGCATTTCAGCGCGGCGATGGCCATGGTCTCGACCGCGGCGCCTTCATAGCGGATGGCGCCCCGGGCGTCGCCGACCAGCCGGTCGAGCAGGACCCGCAGGCTGGTGTGCTGGTGGGAGGCGATGTGGTCGGCCTTGGTCGCGGCGAACAGCACGCGGTCGATCCTGGTGCCGAACAGCCAGTCGAGCCAGCCGGCGCTGCCGTGGCGGAAGGGCTCCAGGCTCATCTCCAGCGCGCGCTTCATGTCGGCCATGCCGGCCGGTCCGGCGTTCAGCGCCCCCAGCACGTCGATCAGCACGATCTGCCGGTCGAGCCGGGCGAAGTGGTCGGAGAAGAAGCGGCGGACGACGGAGGTCTTGTAGGCCTCGTAGCGCTCCTCCATGAGCTGCCACAGGCTGCCGCGCCCCCGCTGGCTGCCGGGCAGGGGGCAGAAGGTCAGCAGCGGCGCGTCCTTGAGGTCGCCGGGTTCGACGAAGCGGCCCGGCTGGATCAGGCTGAGCAGCGTGTCGGCACGGCGGCAGGCGTGGAGGTAGTCGGTGTAGAGGGCGGCGCCGCGCCGCGCCACCTCCTCCTCCGCCGGGGCGGCGGGGTCGATGGTGGCGAGCCAGCCGCGCCAGGACGAGGAGAGCGCGTCGCGCGGCGGCCGGGCGGCCAGCGTCAGGGTCAGGCCGCTCCACTCGGCGAAGCTCTGGCGCAGCAGGGGCAGGTCGAGCAGCCATTCGCCGGGATAGTCGACGATGTCGAGGTTCAGCGTCGTCACCGGCTGCACCGTCCGCTTCAGCGTCGAGCCCGGCCGGTAGCGCAGCGACAGGCGGAGCTGCCCGATGCCGCGCGTCGGCTCGGGCCAATGGGGATCGGGGCCGGTGAGGGCGGCGAGATGGCCTTCGTAATCGAAGCGCGGCACGTCGGGATCGGGCTGCGGCCGCAGCCGCGCCCCCTGCAGCCGGCCGGAGGACACGACGTCGAGGAAGGGCAGCCGCCCGGCCTTCAGGAGGTTCTCCACGAGCGTGGTCACGAAGACCGTCTTGCCGGCACGCCGCAGCCCGGTCACCCCGAGCCTCACGTCGCTCTCAAGCAGCCCGCCCGCCAGATCGCCAGCCTGTTCCAGGATGCGGGAGCCGGCGTCTCTCAGGTCGTCGAAGATGGGAATGCGCAAGGGTGCTGGCCTTCGGCGCTGGGTCGGTCGAAGCCCCTATATGGGAGCCGGAGCGGCGCCGTCACAGTGGCCGCGGCGTCGCAGCCCGCCGCCTATCCGGCCGCCGGACCGGCGGATGCCCGGAAGTTCAGCAGGCTCGGCGCCTTGTCGATGATCTCCTCCAGGATCAGGGATGCGGTCTCCAGGTCGCGCTCCAGCTCCGGGCCCAGCTTGCCGGCATAGTTCGGCTGCTTCAGCTTCTTGGCGGCGTCGTGGAGGCTGCGCAGTTCGGCCACGAAGATCTCCCGCGCGCCCATCGGGAGGATGGGGTTGGCCGACAGCACGAAGAAGAAGCGCATGCTGGCCCGGACCAGCAGGGCCAGCATGACGGTGTCGAGCTTCTCGAACTGGTCGCGCAGGTCGTCGGAGCGCGAATCGACGAGGTTGTGGAGCCGCTGCTCGATCAGGATGACGAGGGCCTGGAACTCCCCCACCTTGTCGCGGAAGTCGCGGTAGGCGCCGAAGCTGTGCTTGCTCGCCTCGTGCTCGGCGAGCTGGGCGAGCTTGGAGGCCTCGCGGCACTGCCGTTCCAGCGCGCCGAGCAGTTCCTTGACCTCCGCGCGGGTGTACTGACGCTTGCTCATGTCGGTCGGATCGTCACGGAAAAGTGGCCCTTCCTATAGCACGGAGGGGGTAGGGCGGCCAACGGCGGCCACCGCCGGCCGGCCGGAAATGGGCGCATCGTGCAGCATCGCTTTCATGCACAATGCTGCCGGGGGCGACTTTTGTGTTTCCACCCAACGGGTTATCGGGAACCCGCCGTACACTGCCGTTGTGCGGGGGATGCACAATCCGCGCACCGGCGCCGAAAACCGCGGGCCGGACCGGCACGCCGGGTGAAGGGACGTATCCGACGGACGGCACAAGGAGACCGGCGATGAGCGGAAGGTACCGACTCCGCCGGACCGGAGCAACAACAGCCGGCAACGGGACGGCGGGGCGGACCGCCGTCCCGCCCGTCCGGTCGGTGTCCCCCCGGTCAGTGGTCGGCCTTCACCACGGCGCCGGGCCGGCGGAGCAGCGGCATGAAGAGCAGGCCGGAGACGAAGACCAGCGCCATCAGCAGGAAACAGTCGTTGAAGGTGAGGATCATCGCCTCGCGCTGGACCATGCCGGCAAGCGTCTTCATCGCCGCGGCGTTGGCGTCGGCCACCAGCCCGTCGAAGCGGGCGACGAGGCCGTCGAGCATCTGCTGCACCTCCGGCCGGGCGAGGTTCAGGTTGTCGCCCAGCCGGTTGTTGTGCAGGGCCGCGCGGTCGATCAGCACCGTGTTGATGGCGGCGAGGCCGATGGCGCCGCCGAGGTTGCGCATCAGGTTGTAGAGCCCGGAGGCGTTCTTCAGCTTTTCCGGCGGCAGGGTGCCGAGCGCGATGCTGTTGACCGGGATGAAGCACAGCATCAGCGACAGACCGCGCACCGCCTGGGGCAGGAACAGCTCCCAGAAGCCGCTCTCGGCCGTCAGGAAGCTGTTCAGCCACACGCCGGTGCCGAACAGCAGCAGCCCCATGGCGAGCATGACCCGCAGGTCGATCTTCTTCGACAGCGCGCCGGCGATCGGGGCGGACAGGAACTGGAAGGCGCCGGTCACCGCCATGATGGTGCCGATCTGCAGGCTGTTGAAGCCGCGCACCCGCGCCAGGAACAGCGGCTGCAGATAGACCGCGCCATAGAGGCCGATGCCGATGATGAAGCTGTAGAGCGAGCCGATGGCGAAGTTGCGGTCGGCGAAGGCGCGCAGCTCCACGATGGGATTGCGGTAGCTCAGCACCCGCCAGAAGAAGCCGACCGCCCCCAGCGCCGCCACCACGGCCAGGATGAAGACCGCCTCGTCCTCGAACCAGTCGTTGCGCGGCCCTTCCTCGACCACATACTCCAGGCTGCCCAGGAACGCCGCCATCAGGGCGAGGCCGATGAAGTCGAAGCCCTTGCGCAGTTCCGGGTTGGGCTTGTCCACGTCGACCAGCAGCCAGACCAGCGAGGTCACGGCGATGCCCGGCAGCACGTTGGCGAGGAACAGCCAGTGCCAGGACAGGCTCTGCGTCAGGTAGCCGCCGAGCGTCGGGCCGATGGTCGGCGCCATCGTCGCGACGAGGCCGATCATCACCGAAACGCCGGCCCGCTTTTCCGGCGGGAAGATGGCGAAGCTGGTGGCGAAGACGGTGGGGATCATGGCGCCGCCGATGAAGCCCTGCAGCGCGCGCCAGACGATCATCGTGCCGATGCTGCCGGTGAAGGCGCAGGCGACGCTGGTCAGGGTGAAGCCGGCCGCCGCGATGGTGAAGAGGACGCGCGTCGACAGGATGCGGGAGAGGATCCCGGACAGCGGGATCATCACCACCTCGGCGATCAGGTAGGAGGTCTGCACCCAGGAGATCTCGTCGGCGCTGGCCGACAGGCCGGCCTGGATCTCCGACAGGGAGCTGGAGACGATCTGGATGTCCAGGATCGCCATGAACATGCCGACGACCATCGCGAAGAAGCCGACGATGTCGCGCCCGCCGAGGGGGCGGGCGCCCGGTGCGGTGGCAGGACCAGCCATGACCTATCTCCGGGATGGTGGGGTGGGATGGGGGAGGGGCCGGTTCGGCGGGGGGCCTTGGCTCGCGGCGTCCTCCCCCATCCCCGCCCTTCTTCCGGGGCGGGAAGAAGGGTGTCTCTGACCTTCAGCGCCGTGCCGGCGCCTTACTTCTCGGCGACCGCCTGCTTGGCGGGGAGCGCCCCGAAGACGCTGCCGGCGACGTGCGGCTGCCGGTCGGCGCCGCGGGTGTCGACCTCCGCCACCACGGACAGGCCGGGGCGCAGCAGGCCGGTCAGCGGGTTGTCCGACGGAACGGCGATGCGCACCGGCACGCGCTGGACGATCTTGGTGAAGTTGCCGGTCGCATTCTCCGGCGGCAGCAGGCTGAACTTCGAGCCGGAGGCGGGGGCGAAGCTCTCGACCCGGCCTTCCAGGTGGCGGCCGGGGAAGGCATCGACCGACAGGGTGACGGTCTGGCCGGGCCGCATGCGGGAGAGCTGGGTCTCCTTGAAGTTGGCGACGACATAGACGTCGGGCAGCGGCACCAGCGAGAGGAGCTGCACGCCGGGACGGGCATACTGCCCGACCTGGACGCCGCGGTTGCCGACGACGCCGTCGACCGCCGCATGGATGACCGTGTTGGTCAGGTCGTTGCGGGCCGACTGCAGCGTCGCCTGCACCTGCTGGAGCCTCGCCTCCGTCTCCGCGCGGGTGGCCCGCAGAACGTCGGTCTGGTCCTTCTCCGCGGCCAGCGCCGCGCGCGACTTGGCGACCTGGGCCACCGCCTTGCGCAGGTCGGCGTCGGCGGTCTCCAGCTTCTGGCGGCTGGTCCAGCTGTCGCTGGCCAGCGACCGGGTCCGTTCGAAATCCTGCTGGGCGCGGCGCTGCTCGGCCTCCGCACTCGCCAGCGTGGCCGCCGCCTGCTCGATCAGGGCCTTCTGCAACTCCAGCTTGCTGTCCAGCGTGCCGAGGGCCGCCTTCTGGGCGGCGACGGCCGCCTCGGCCTCCGCGACCTTGGCGCGGAAGTCCTGGTCGTCCAGCACCACCAGCACGTCGCCGGTGCGCACCTGCTGGTTCTCCGCCACCCGCACCTCGCGGACATAGGCCGAGACCTTCGGGCTGACGACGGTGATGTCGCCCTGGACATAGGCGTTGTCGGTCGATTCGATGAAGCGCCCTTCCGTCCACCAGTCCCAGCCGGCATAGCCGCCGCCGAGCAGTACGGCCGCGGCAACCCCCGACAGGATGATCTTCCGCACGTTCGATGCCATCTTCGTTGCCCCGTCCCGTCCCGTTCATCCGGTCGTTCCCTCCGGCCTTCTGTCGGCGCCGGATGAGACTGAACCGTTCAGTTTAGTCTTGCGTCAAAATGACCGCGGGCCTACCTGTTGTCAAGACCGAACTGAACGGTTTAGTTTGCACTGAAAGGGTTGTGGTTTTATGCGGAACGCGGTACGGGCGAGGAATGGTGCTCCAGACGAGGCGCGCATGAACACGTTGGTTGCCCCGACGCCCGAAGCAGGCTCCAAGCCCGCCCAGATCCTGGAGGCGGCCGGGGCGCTGTTCCTGGAAAACGGCTATGGCGCCGTCAGCATGGACGCGGTCGCCAAGCGGGCGAACGTGTCCAAGGCGACGCTCTACGCCCATTTCGGCAGCAAGGACGAGCTGTTCCGCGCGATGATGGCGCGCGAATGCGCGACGCTGCTGACCGCCTCCACCTGGGAGGAGGCGCGGTCCCTGCCCATCGCCGACGGGCTGCGGCTGGTCGGCGAGCGCTTCGTGACCTTCGTCACCTCGCCCAAGGCGCTGGCCGGCCACCGCGTGATCTTGGGCGAGGCGCACCGCTTCCCCGAGCTGTCCCGCGCCTTCTTCGAGGCCGGTCCCGCCCACACCATCCGGCTGTTCACCGGGATCATGCAGGAGGCCCAGCGCCGGGACGAGCTGTCCATCACCGACCCGGCGCTGGCGGCGGAGCAGTTCCTCGCCCTGATCAAGGCGAACATGCACATGAAGCTGCTGCTCTGCGTCACCGAACGCCCGACGCAGGAGGAGATCCGCCACTATGTCAACGCGGCGGTCGAGCTGTTCGTGAAGGGCTACGCCCCCGCCGGCTGACTGAACAGGTAGGGCACGAAGCTGCGGTGGTTCTCGTTCACGCTCAGCTCGCTGCCGATCGGCGGGAAGGCGCGCTGCTGGCAGTCCATCCGCTCGCACAGGCGGCAGTTGACGCCGATGGGCACCGCCGCCTCGGTGTTGGTGATGTCGATGCCCGCAGCATAGACCAGCTCCGGCGCATGGCTCGCCTCGCAGCCCAGCCCGACGGCGAACTGCCGTGACGGCTTGAGATAGGCGCCGCCGCGCTTGGTGACGGTGCGGGCGATGCAGATGTAGGTGGTGGTGTCCGGCATCTGGGCGAACTGCACCAGGATCTTGCCGGGCTGGGCGAAGGCCTCGTGCACGTTCCACAGCGGACAGGCGCCGCCGAAGCGCGCGAAATGGAAGCGCGTGGCGGAATGGCGCTTGGTGATGTTGCCGGCCATGTCGACCCGGACGAAATAGAAGGGCACGCCGCGCGCCCCCGGCCGCTGCAGGGTGGAGAGCCGGTGGCAGACCTGCTCGAAGCTGGCGGAGAAGCGGCTCTGCAACTGTTCCACGTCGTGGCGCAGGGCGCGGGCCTGGGCGGCGAAGGCGCGGTAGGGCATGACCAGCGCGCCGGCGAAGTAGTTGGCCAGCCCGACCCGGCAGATCGACCGCGCGTCCTCGCTGGAGAATTTGGCCCGCTCCACCAGATCCTCGATCACATCGCTGAAGCCGAGCAGGGCGATCTGGTGCGCCATGTGGAAGGCGCGGCTGGAACTGCTGAGCAGGGCGGACAGTCGCAGCGTGCCGGTGCTGGCGTCGTAGCTGCGCATGGCGGTGTCGCCCGCCTCGTCCGCAACGATCTTCACGCGGACGTCGTGGCGGCGCTTCAGGTAGGCGGCCAGCTCGTTCAGCAGGGAGCCGGCGTGCATCCGCTCGGTCTCCCACAGCCGCTCCGCCGCCTCGTCCAGCGGGCCGATGTAGTTGTTGCAGTAGTGGAAATAGTCCCGCACCTCTTCATAGGGGAACTGCGGTCCGGCGAAGTCCCCGCCCTCCTGCTCCTGGCTGGAGAGGCTGTCGGCCAGCGACTGCACCCGCTCGTGGAGCTTCTGGTAGGCCTGGTGCAGGCTCAGCACGCGGCGGGCGAGTTCCGGGCTGGAGCCGACGGCGGCGCGCAGCTCCGCCGTGGTCAGCGGCGCGCCGGTGAACAGCGGGTCGGCCAGCGCCTCGCGCAGGTCGGAGACGAGGCGGCTGTCCTCGTCCTCCACGAAATTCGCGAGGTCGACCTCGAACACGCCGGAGATCTTCAGCAGGACCGGCAGGGTCAGCGGGCGCTGGTTGTTCTCGAGCTGGTTCAGGTAGCTGGGCGACAGGTCCAGCGTCTTGGCCAGCGTGGCCTGCGTCATGCCGCGCTGCTCGCGCAGGCGGCGGAGTTTGTAGCCGAGGAACAGTTTCTTCTGCATGACCGCCGCCTTCCGTCCCCGGTATCATGCCCCGCGCGGGGGAAGTGCCGGAACCGCGTTCTTCGCAACCTTGGCAACGCGTATAGCGCGTTTGCAAAGCTGTTCGCAAGTTCGCACGTTTTTGCGAAGCGACTGTTGGACCGCCTGCGAATTTGTGAATAATCCGCGACGTTCCGGCGAATGGACAGCGTCGCCACCTTCGCACACGATCGCCGGAATGGGCCGTCCGGGCTTAACGACGCACGATAAAAGTGGGAACGCCTGATGCAAGAAATTCTGGCCAAGTTGGAGTCCATGCGTGCCGCGGCGCGACTGGGCGGCGGTGAAAAGCGCATCGCCTCCCAGCACAGCAAGGGCAAGCTGACCGCCCGCGAACGCATCGAACTGTTCCTCGACGAGGGGTCGTTCGAGGAGTTCGACATGTTCGTGCAGCACCGCTGCACCGACTTCGGCATGGAAGACCAGAAGGTGCCGGGCGATGGCGTCGTCACCGGCCACGGCACGGTGAACGGCCGCCTGGTCTTCGTGTTCAGCCAGGATTTCACCGTCTTCGGCGGCTCGCTGTCGGAAGCGCACGCCGAGAAGATCTGCAAGATCATGGACCAGGCCATGAAGGTCGGGGCGCCGGTGATCGGCCTGAACGACAGCGGCGGCGCCCGCATCCAGGAGGGCGTCGCCTCGCTCGGCGGCTATGCCGAGGTGTTCCAGCGCAACGTCAACGCATCGGGCGTCATCCCGCAGATCTCGCTGATCATGGGGCCGTGCGCCGGCGGTGCCGTGTATTCGCCGGCCATGACGGACTTCATCTTCATGGTGAAGGACAGCTCCTACATGTTCGTCACCGGCCCGGACGTGGTGAAGACCGTGACGCACGAGGTGGTGACGGCCGAGGAACTGGGCGGCGCCATCACCCATTCCAGCAAGTCCGGCGTCGCCGACATGGCGTTCGAGAACGACGTCGAGGCGCTGCTGCAGCTCCGCCGCTTCATCGATTTCCTGCCCGCGTCGAACCGGGAGAAGCCGCCGGTGCGTCCCTGCGCCGACGCTCTCGACCGCGACGACTTCTCGCTCGACACGCTGGTGCCGGAGAACCCCAACAAGCCCTACGACATGAAGGAGCTGATCCTGAAGGTCGTGGACGAGGGCGACTTCTTCGAGCTGCAGCCCGACTTCGCCCGGAACATCATCATCGGCTTCGGCCGGGTGAACGGCTCGACCGTCGGCATCGTGGCGAACCAGCCGATGGTTCTGGCCGGCTGCCTGGACATCGACAGCTCGAAGAAGGCCGCGCGCTTCGTGCGCTTCTGCGACGCCTTCGAGATCCCGATCGTCACCTTCGTGGACGTCCCCGGCTTCATGCCCGGCACGGCGCAGGAGTATGGCGGCATCATCAAGCACGGCGCCAAGCTGCTGTTCGCCTATGCCGAGGCGACCGTGCCGAAGGTGACCGTCATCACCCGCAAGGCCTACGGCGGCGCCTATGACGTGATGGCCTCCAAGCATCTGCGCGGCGACATCAACTATGCCTGGCCGTCGTCCGAGATCGCGGTGATGGGGCCGAAGGGCGCGGTGGAGATCATCTTCCGCTCCGACATCGGCGACGCGGCGAAGATCGAGGCGCGCACCGAGGAGTACCGGCAGAAGTTCGCCAACCCCTTCGTGGCGGCGTCCCGCGGCTACATCGACGACGTCATCATGCCGCACGGCACCCGCCGGCGCCTGGTGAAGGCGCTGTCCATGCTGAAGAACAAGCAGCTCCAGAACCCCTGGCGCAAGCACGACAACATCCCGCTGTGAGGGCCGGCAGCATGTTTTCCAAGATCCTGATCGCCAATCGCGGCGAGATCGCCTGCCGCGTCATCCGCACGGCTCGCCGCATGGGCATCAAGACGGTGGCGGTCTATTCCGACGCCGACAAGAACGCCCTGCATGTCGAGATGGCCGACGAGGCCGTCCATATCGGCGCCGCCCCGTCGGCGCAGAGCTACCTGCAGATCGACCGCATCGTCGAGGCCTGCAGGAAGACCGGCGCCCAGGCCGTCCATCCCGGCTACGGCTTCCTGTCGGAGAAGCGGGAGTTCCAGGAGGCGCTGGCCAAGGCCGGCATCGCCTTCATCGGCCCCGACGCCCACGCCATCCAGGCGATGGGCGACAAGATCGAGTCGAAGAAGCTGGCCAAGGCGGCCGGCGTCAGCACGGTGCCGGGCTATCTCGGCGTGATCGCCGACGACAGCGAGGCGGTCTCCATCGCCCGCGACATCGGCTATCCGGTGATGATCAAGGCCTCGGCCGGCGGCGGCGGCAAGGGCATGCGCGTGGCCTGGAACGACGAGGAGGCGCGCGAGGGCTTCCGCTCGGCCCAGAACGAGGCGCGCTCCAGCTTCGCCGACGACCGCGTCTTCGTCGAGAAGTACATCCAGCAGCCGCGCCACATCGAGATCCAGGTGCTGGCCGACGGGCAGGGCACGACCCTCTACCTCGGCGAGCGCGAATGCTCGATCCAGCGCCGCCACCAGAAGGTCATCGAGGAGGCGCCGTCGCCCTTCCTCGACGAGGCGACCCGCAAGGCCATGGGCGAGCAGGCGGTGGCCCTGGCCAACGCCGTGCAGTACAAGTCGGCCGGCACCGTCGAGTTCATCGTCGACGCCGAGCGCAACTTCTACTTCCTGGAGATGAACACCCGCCTGCAGGTGGAGCATCCGGTCACCGAGCTGATCACCGGCCTCGACCTCGTGGAGCTGATGATCCGCGTCGCGGCGGGCGAGAAGCTGACCATCCGGCAGGAGGACATCCGCCTGCATGGCTGGGCCATCGAGTCCCGCGTCTATGCCGAGGATCCCTTCCGCAACTTCCTGCCCTCGACCGGCCGCCTGACCCACTACCGGCCGCCGGCCGACGACCCCCATGTGCGCGTCGACACCGGCGTGTACGAGGGCGGCGAGATCTCGATGTTCTACGATCCGATGATCGCCAAGCTGTGCAGCTGGGGGGCGACGCGCGACGCCGCCATCGCCCGGATGCGCGAGGCGCTGGACCAGTATTACATCCGCGGCGTCAGCCACAACATCCCGTTCCTCGCCTCGCTGATGGCGAACCAGCGCTTCGTCGACGGGCGGCTGACCACCAACTTCATCGCCGAGGAGTATCCCAACGGCTTCCACGCCTCCGACCTGCCGCCGGAGGATCCGGCGGTCCTGGTCGCCGTGGCCGCCGTCATCCACCGCTGCCTGAACGACCGCGACATCCAGATCTCCGGCAAGATGCCGGGCACCAGGGCGAAGGTGCGCGACGACTGGGTGGTGGTGGTCGACGGCACGCAGCACCCGGTGCACCTGTCGCCGGCGCCGGACAGCCCGCAGCGCGTCGGCTACACGGTCGACATCGCCGGCCGCCACCACACGGTGTGGAGCGACTGGCAGCTCGGCGAGCCGCTGTTCCGCGGCACGGTCAACGGCCAGCATGTCTGCGTCCAGGTCGACCGGGTCGGCATCGGCTACCGCCTGCACCACTCCGGCTCGCAGGCGCTGGTCAAGGTGCTGACGCCGAAGGCCGCCAGATACGACGCGCTGATGCCGGTGAAGGCGCCGCCGGACATGTCCAAGTTCCTGCTGTCGCCGATGCCGGGCCTGCTGGTCTCGCTCGCCGTGACCGAGGGGCAGGAGGTCAAGGCCGGCGAGGTGCTGGCCGTGGTCGAGGCGATGAAGATGGAGAACATCCTCCGCGCCGCGCAGGATGGCACCGTCTCCAAGATCCACGCCGCCCCGGGCACCAGCCTGGCGGTGGACCAGAAGATCGTGGAGTTCGCATAAGGGCGGACGGAAACCGCCCGGGGAGGAAACGCCCGTGTTCCGGTTCATGACCCTCCGCCCGGCCGAAGCAGCGGCGGCACCGCTGCTGTGGCGCGTCGCCCCCCGCGGCGGGATCGCCGCGGCGGCGGCGGCGGCCCTGCTGGGCACCCTGCTGCTGGCCGCCTCGGCCAAGGTGCAGGTGGCCTTCTGGCCGGTGCCGATGACCATGCAGAGCATGGTGGTCATGCTGCTGGGCATGGCGTACGGCTGCCGGCTCGCCATGGCGACCGTCGCCCTCTATCTGCTGGCGGCCGGGCTCGGCCTGCCGGTGCTGGCCGGCGGCAGCGCCGGCCTCGCCGCGCTGACCGGTCCGACCGCCGGCTTCCTGGCCGGCTTCGTCCTGACCGCCGGCCTGACCGGCTGGCTGGCCGAACGCGGCTGGGATCGCAGCATGCCCGCCGCGCTGGCGGCGCTGGGCATCGGCCATGCCGTGCTGTTCGTGCCGGGGGTCGCATGGCTCGGCCTGCTGTTCGGCCTGGAGAAGGCGCTGGCCGTCGGCTTCTACCCGTTCGTGGCGGCGGCCCTGCTGAAGACCGCGCTGGGCGCCGTCCTGCTGCGGGCGGCCACCGTGGCGGTGTGCCGCCGTGCATCCCGTTGATTTTCAGTCTATTATCGATTGCTGCTTGCCTGACTCTCCTAGGAGGCGTTGATGACCGAGTTCCCGAAGAAGACCCTTGCCGATTGGGACAAGCTGGCCGCCAAGGATCTCGGCGCCGAGGGTGACCTGTCCAAGCTGACCTGGAAGACCCCGGAAGGCCTCGACGTCAAGGCGCTCTACACCGCCGCGGACCTGGAGGGGATCGAGCTCGACACCCTGCCGGGCTTCCCGCCCTTCACCCGCGGCCCGCGCGCCACGATGTATGCGGTGAAGCCCTGGACGGTGCGCCAGTATGCCGGCTTCTCCACCGCCGAGGCGTCCAACGCCTTCTACAAGGCGAACCTGAAGGCCGGCCAGATGGGCCTGTCGGTCGCCTTCGACCTCGCCACCCACCGCGGCTACGACTCGGATCATCCGCGCGTCGTCGGCGACGTCGGCAAGGCCGGCGTGGCGATCGACTCGGTCGAGGACATGAAGATCCTGTTCGACGGCATCCCGCTCGACAAGATGTCGGTGTCGATGACGATGAACGGGGCGGTGCTGCCGATCCTCGCCGGCTACATCGTCGCGGCCGAGGAGCAGGGCGTCAGCCAGGACAAGCTGAGCGGGACCATCCAGAACGACATCCTCAAGGAGTTCATGGTCCGCAACACCTACATCTATCCGCCCGAGCCTTCGATGCGGATCATCGCGGACATCATCGAGTACACGGCGAACCATATGCCGAAGTTCAACTCGATCTCGATCTCCGGCTACCACATGCAGGAGGCCGGCGCCACGGCGGTGCAGGAGCTGGCCTTCACCATCGCCGACGGCCTGGAATATGTCCGCGCCGCCCTGTCGAAGGGGCTGCCGGTCGACAAGTTCGCGCCGCGCCTGTCCTTCTTCTTCGCCATCGGCATGAACTTCTTCATGGAGGTCGCCAAGCTGCGCGCCGCAAGGCTGCTGTGGTCGACCCTGATGCAGGAGAAGTTCCAGCCGAAGGACGCCCGTTCGCTCGCCCTGCGCACGCACTGCCAGACCTCGGGCGTCAGCCTGACCGAGCAGGACCCCTACAACAACGTGGTGCGCACCGCGGTCGAGGCGATGGCCGCCGTGCTGGGCGGCACCCAGTCGCTGCACACCAACGCCTTCGACGAGGCGCTGGGCCTGCCGACCCCCTTCTCCGCCCGCATCGCGCGCAACACGCAGCTCATCATCGCGGAGGAGACCGGCATCACCAAGGTGGTCGATCCGCTGGCCGGCTCCTACTATGTCGAGAACCTGACCCACAGCCTCGCCAGCGCCGCGCTGGACCTCATCAAGAAGGTCGAGGAGCTGGGCGGCATGACCAAGGCGGTCGAGAGCGGCATGCCCAAGCTGCTGATCGAGGAGGCCGCCGCCCGCCGCCAGGCCCGCATCGACCGCGGCGAGGAGGTGATCGTCGGCGTCAACAAGTACCGTCCGGAGAACCCGGAGCGGGTGGACGTGCTGGACATCGACAACACCGCCGTCCGCGAGGCGCAGATCGCCCGCCTGCAGCAGGTCCGCGCCACCCGCGACGAGGCCAGGTGCCGCGCCGCGCTGGAGGCCCTGACCAAGGCGGCATCGGAGAAGACCGGCAACCTGCTGGCCCTGTCGGTCGAGGCGACCCGCGCCCGCGCCACCGTCGGCGAGATTTCCGACGCGCTGGAGAAGGCCTTCACCCGCCACGTCGCCGTCATCCGCTCCGTCTCGGGCGTCTATGGCGCCGCCTACGAGGGGGACGAGGGCTTCAAGCGCATCCAGGAGGAGGTGGCCTCCTTCGCCGCCGAGGAAGGCCGCCGGCCGCGCATCCTGGTCGTGAAGATGGGCCAGGACGGCCATGACCGCGGCGCCAAGGTGATCGCCACCAGCTTCGCCGACATCGGCTTCGACGTGGACATCGGGCCGCTGTTCCAGACCCCGGAGGAGGCCGCCCGCCAGGCGGTGGAGAACGACGTCCACGTCATCGGCGTGTCGTCGCAGGCCGCCGGCCACAAGACCCTGGTGCCGCAGCTGATCGAGGAACTGCGCAAGCAGGGCGCCGGCGACATCCTGGTGGTGTGCGGCGGCGTCATCCCGCCGCAGGACTACGACTTCCTGTACAAGGCCGGTGCCGCCGCCATCTACGGGCCGGGCACCAACATCCCGAAGGCCGCGTCGGAGATCCTGGCGATCCTGCGCAAGCAGAAGGTCGCGGCGTAGGACGGACGGAACCGGGGGGCACGCGTCCCCCCGGATGTCCGGGACGCAAGGCCGCGGATCCGGACGCCACCAAAATCCCCTGGACCAAAATCCCCTGGACCAAAATCCCCTGGAATGGTTCCCCTGGAATGGCGGGCCGCCATGCGCATATGATGTGCGCATGAATCGCGGGTCCGGAGGGTGGTGCATGGCGCGGGGTGCCGTTCAGCGAAAACCGACCAACGTGTCCGCCCGGCCGGAGCTGATCGCCGAAGCCAAGGAGCTCGGCATCAACCTGTCGCAGGTCTTCGAAGCCGCGGTCGAGCGGTCGGTCAGGGAGGCGCGCAAGCAGCGCTGGGTGGAGGAGAATCGCGAGGCCTTCAGGGCCTATGACGAGTTCGTGGAGCGGCACGGGGTCTTCAGCAGCGGGAAGCGTCTGTTCTGATGCGCCACCTCGATGTCTGCATCAATCCGGATGCGGCCGGCAGTCCGGACCACCCCGTGCCCTATCTGTTGGTCGTCCAGGGCGACCATGTGGAGGTCGCGACCTCGCGCGTCGTGATTCCCCTGGCCCGTCTGCATCCCGGCAGTCCCGTCGCGCGGGAGCTGACCCCGGTGGTCGAGGTCGCCGGTGAACGGCTCGTCGTCATGTCCCCGTTGATCGCCGGCATTCCCGTCCGGGACATCGGACCGGCCGTCGCCAGCCTGACGGAGCGGCATTCCGAGATCCGCCGCGCCATCGACGTTCTGACGGGCGACTTTTGACCATCGCCGCCGAAACGGACCTCTATGCCCCGGTGAAGGCCTTCCTGGAGGGGCAGGGCTATGAGGTGAAGGCCGAGATCCACGGCTGCGACCTCGTGGCCGTGCGCGCGGGCGAGCCGCTGGTGGTGGTGGAGCTGAAGAAGCGCTTCACGCTGGAGTTGCTGCTGCAGGGGGTGGACCGGCTGGCGGTGACCGACGCGGTCTATCTCGCCGTGCCGCAGCCGGGGCGCAAGGCGAGCGGCCCCTCGCCCTATGACAGCGACGTGCGCAAGCTGTGCCGGCGGCTCGGCCTCGGGCTGCTGGTGGTCGATCCGGCGCGGGCCGAGGCGCGGCGGGTCGAGGTCCTGCTCGACCCGGTCCCCTACACGCCGCGCAAGGACAGGAAGCGCACCACCCGGCTGCTCGGCGAGCATGCCCGCCGGGCGGGCGACCCGAACCGCGGAGGCTCCACCCGCGTGCCCATCGTCACCGCCTACCGCCAGGACGCCCTGCGCATCGCCCGGCTGCTGCGCGGCGGGCCGCTGGCCATCGCGGCATTGCGGAAGGCCGGGGCGCCGGCCGACGTGGCGGCCATCCTGCAACGCAACGTCTATGGCTGGTTCGAGCGGGTGGGGCGCGGCACCTACGGGCTGAGCGAGGCGGGGCTGCGGGGGATCGACAGTTTCGCCCATGCCCTCGCCGAGGAGGAGCCGGCGGAAGCGTGACGGCGGGCGGGACGCGCATTATGATCCGGCACCCCACACCAACGACCGCCGGACCGCCTGCCCGTGAGCGACTTCATCAGCTACCTGATCGTCTTCTTCGTCGTGGTCGATCCGCCGGGCCTCGTGCCGGTCTATATCGCCCTGACGCAGGGGTTCGATGCGCGGCGCAAGCGGATCATCGCGCTGCGCGGCACCGCGATCGCCTTCGCGGTGCTGGTCTTCTTCGCCTATTTCGGGGACGTGGTGCTGCGCTCGCTGTCGGTCGGCATGCCGGCCTTCCGCATCGCCGGCGGCGCGCTGCTGTTCTGGATCGCCTTCGAGATGCTGTTCGCCAAGCGGGCCGAGCGCAAGGAGCGCGACGCCGGGGCCGCCCTGACCGACGAGGATGCGCACGACCTCGCCGTCTTCCCGGTGGCGGTGCCGCTGATCGCCGGCCCCGGCGCCATCACCTCCATCCTGCTGCTGATGGACCGGGCGGGCGACACGGTCATCGGGCAGGCGAGCGTCCTGGGCGCCGCGGCGGTGGTGATCGGCAGCGTGACGCTGATGCTGCTGGGCGCCGACGTGGTGCGGCGGATGCTGGGGCGGACGGTCATCCACACGGTCAGCCGCGTGCTGGGCATCGTGCTGGCGGCGCTGGCGGCGGAGACGATGATCTCCGGCATCACGGCGATCTACCCGCCCGCCCATCCCTGACGGCGAACATCTTCGTACACGAACGATTTATTAGCGTGCGCTAAAGCACAGGTCGCGGAACCGCCCCCGGAGTCGCGGCGTTTGGCAGGCACTCTCCCGCGCAGCGACTGCGTCCGGGAGCGCCTGTCTTCGCGTCGAAACCTCGCGCCAAAAAGGGGACCGTGGCGATGGACCTCGATCCGCTGATGCTGTCGCGCATCCAGTTCGCCTTCACCATTTCCTTCCACATCCTCTTTCCATCCTTCACGGTCGGGCTCGCCTGCTGGATCGCGCTTCTGGAAGGAATGTGGCTGGCGACCGGCAAATGGCTCTACCGCAGCCTGTCGGAGTTCTGGACGAAGATCTTCGCCCTGTCCTTCGGGCTGGGGGTGGTGTCGGGCATCGTGATGTCCTACCAGTTCGGCACCAACTGGAGCCGCTGGTCCGACACGGTCGGCAACGTGCTGGGGCCGCTGATCCAGTACGAGGTGGTGACCGCCTTCTTCCTGGAGGCCGCCTTCCTCGGCATCATGCTGTTCGGCCGCGACCGCGTGCCGCGCGGCATCCACGTCATGGCGGCCTGCCTGGTGGCGCTGGGCACCGTGCTGTCCTCCTTCTGGATCCTGTCGGCCAACAGCTGGATGCAGACGCCGGCGGGGTTCGAGATGCGGGAGGGGCGCGCCTTCGTCACCGACTGGTGGCAGGTCGTCTTCAACCCGTCCTTTCCCTACCGCCTCGCCCACATGCTGACGGCGATGTTCCTCACCACCTCCTTCGTGGTGGCGGGGATCAGCGCCTGGTACCTGCTGCGGCGGCGCCATTACGACCATGCGCGGGTCGGGCTGAGCATGGCGCTGGGCATGATCACCGTGCTGGCGCCGCTGCAGATCTTCCTCGGCGACCTGCACGGACTGAACACGCTGGAGCATCAGCCGGCGAAGATCGCCGCCATGGAAGGGAGCTGGGAGGGCGGCCCGCGGGCGCCGCTGGTCCTCTTCGCCATCCCGGACGAGGAGGCGGAGACGAACCATTGGGAAATCGGGCTGCCCGGCCTGTCCAGCCTGATCCTGACCCACGACATCGACGGCGCCGTGCCGGGGCTGAAGCAGTTCCCGAAGGACGACCGGCCGTCGCCCGTCATCATCTTCTGGACCTTCCGCCTGATGGTCGGCATCGGGCTGCTGATGCTGGCGGTGGCGGTGGTGCATCTGGTGCTGCGCTTCAGCGGCCGGCTCTACCGGCCGGGCTGGTTCCACTGGGGTCTGGTCGGCTGCATGCCGATCGGCTTCGTCGCCATCCTGGCCGGCTGGTTCACCACGGAGATCGGCCGGCAGCCGTGGGTCGTCTACGGCCTCATGCGCACGGCCGACGGGGTGACGCCGAGCCTGACCGGAGTGGCGGCGCTGGTCTCGCTGCTGACCTTCGTCATCGTCTACGCGATCATCTACAGCGCCGGGACCTTCTATCTGGTGCGGCTGCTGCGGATCGGGCCGCAGGACGAGCCGCGGGAGCAGACCCATCAGGCCCGGCAGGAGGCGCTGCGGCCCAAGCGGCCGCTGTCGCTGCCCAATGAATCGCTCGAATCCCCCTCCAGCCCGGCGGAGTGACGGACATGATCGAAAGCTGGCTGACCTTCGCCTGGGTCGGGATCGTCGGATTCGCCGTCTTCATGTATGTGCTGATGGACGGCTTCGACCTCGGCATCGGGATCCTCTATCCGCTCGCCCCGACGGAGGAGGACCGCGACACCATGATGAACTCGGTGGCGCCGATCTGGGACTTCAACGAGACGTGGCTGATCCTCGGCGGGGCGGGGCTGTTCGCCGCCTTCCCCATCGCCTATGCGGTGGTGCTGCCGGCCATGTACCTGCCGCTGCTGGTGATGCTGATCGCCCTGATCTTCCGCGGGGTGGCGTTCGAGTTCCGCTTCAAGGCGCGGACCCGGCAATATTGGTGGAACCGCTCCTTCTTCCTCGGCTCGCTGCTCGCCACCTTCGCGCAGGGGGTGATGCTCGGCAGCTTCATCCAGGGCATCCCGGTGGAGGGGCGGAACTATGCCGGCGGCATGCTGCACTGGCTGACGCCCTTCAGCCTGTTCTGCGGCCTGTCGCTGGTCGGCGGCTATGCGCTGCTCGGCGCCACCTGGCTGATCTGGCGGACCAGCGGCCGGCTGCAGGACTGGTGCTACCGCATGGCGGAGCGGCTGCTGGTCATCGTGCTGATCTCCGTGGCGGCGGTCAGCCTGTGGACCCCGCTGATCGAGCCGGCGATCGCCCAGCGCTGGTTCTCCATGCCGAACCTCCTCTTCCTGTCGCCGGTGCCGATCGTCACGGCCCTGCTGGCCTTCGCCCTGTGGCGGTCGCTGGAGAACGGGCGCGAGGCGATGCCCTTCGTGCTGTCGATGGCGCTGTTCGGCCTGTCCTACCTGGGGCTGGCGATCAGCCTGTGGCCGAACCTGATCCCGCCGTCGGTGACGGTCTGGCAGGCTGCCGCCCCGCCGGAGACGCAGGTCTTCCTGCTGGTCGGCATGGCCTTCCTGATCCCGGCGATCCTCGGCTACACCGCCTATTCCTACTGGGTGTTCCGGGGCAAGGTGACCGGCGCCTTCGGTTATCATTGAGCCGGCCGGGCGCGGCGTCCTAAACATGCACTCCGACAGGCCGGAAGCGGGAGGGCGCATCATGGACACCGAAATCAGCTTTGCCGAAGCCATGCTGCGCCGGGGGGCCGCTTTGCTGGAGGCCGACGCCGCGGCGGAGGCCGCGCAGCGGGCGGACGAGGCGGCGATGGCCGGGACGGGGGAGCCGCTGGAGCGGCTGGCCCGGCTGCTGGCCCATGCGGCGGCGGCGGAGGCGCCCCTGCTGGTCTTCAGCGAGGGCGGCAGCCGGCCGGACCTGTTCGACGAGGCGGCCCGGCAGTCCGCAGCGCCGCTGACCGGGCGGGTCGGGCTGCTGGCCCGCGCCCGGCAGGCCGAGCGGGCGGTGATGTTCGAGTTCGACGGCACCGGCCCGCTGACCGGCAACCGCATCGTCGCCGCCATCCTGCGGCCGGAGGAGCGGCCGGACCTGCTCGACGCCTACATCGCGGTGGGGCGCCTGCGCGGCACGGCGGCGGAACTGACGGTGGTGCCGGCCGCCCTGCGGTTCGACGCCGCGGCCCTGGCGCGGACGCTCGCCATGATCGGTGCGGCGGCGGAGCGCAGCGTCAACGCCGCCGGAGCGGCGCTCGGCCATGCCGCCAGCATGGTCGCCATGCCCGGCCACGAGCAGGGGACGGCGCCGGCCGCGCTGCTCGACCTGTTCTGGCACGGGCTGACGCTCTCCTCGGTCCGCGCCCGCCGGGACGGCCTGGAGGGGATGCCGGTCCAGGGAAGCGCCTGAGCGGAGCCCGGACGGACCGGAGGCGGCCCGTCAGGCGGAACTCGGCTGGGGGGCGAGCGGCGGCTTCGGCATCGCCCCGGGCGTCGGGTCGAACAGGGTCCGGCGCGTCGCGATGATCTGCAGGATGTAGCCGTAGAAGACCAGGGTCACCGCCTGCTTCAGCCACATCTGGGTCGGCCGGTAGACCCAGTCGCCGTAGAAATGCGCGCCCAGCCCGAGGAGGCCGCCGGCCAGCAGCAGCGGCAGCAGGGAGTGCGGGTTGCGCCGGTGCTCGACGAACAGGGCGAGCGCCAGCAGGACCGCGACGTTCAGGTACGAGCCTTCCTCCGTGCGCGGGTTGAAGAGGACGAGGTACCAGACCGCCAGCATCAGCGTGACGAAGGCCGCGGTCGGCCGGTTCAGCCGTCGCGCCGACAGGAGGGCCAGCGCCAGGGTGGCGAGCGCGGCGGCCATCCGCACCGCCGTCATGGCGGCGTAGTCGGGCGACAGACCCATGGCGCAGAGCAGCCGCGCCAGATCGAACCAGCGGCCGCGGTCCGGGGCGGCGGCGGTCGTCAGCTTGCCCAGCATCGCCGCATACTGGCCGGCGACGTAGGCGGGGTCGGGATGCAGGAAGGGCAGGGCGGCGGCAAGCAGTCCGCCGACGATCAGCGGCAGCCGGACCCCCGGCCGGATGACGAAGAACAGCAGGGCGGGCACCAGGGCCAGCGGCTTCAGCGCGACGGTCAGCGCCAGGAGGGCGCCGCCCCGCCGGTCACGGCCGGCCGCGAGGTCGATGGCCGCGTGCATCAGCAGCGCCAGCATCATCATCTCGCACTGGCCGCGCAGCAGGTTGATCGAGGCGGTCGGGATGACCAGGGCCAGCACCCAGGCGGCGACGGGCAGTCGCGAGTCCGGCCGCATCAGCGTCACCGCGCGCACCACCGCGCTGGTGAAGGCGGCGAGGATCAGCAGGCGCCAGACCTGATCGCACAGCGCCAGCGGGAGATGGGCCAGCGGGCCGAACAGCACGGCGCTCGACGGGAAATAGAGGAAGCCGTGGATGCCCTCGGTATAGACGGGGACCGAGGACCACCAGTCGATCGACGCGTTGCGATAGACGTAGGTGATCGGTCGGCCCGGCCGCTGGACGGCCATCACGGCCATGACGATGGCGAAAACGCCCCAGGCGCCGAGCGCGCCCTTCCAGGCCGCCCAGCGCCCACCGGGGCGCCCATCGGGGCGTCCATCGGGGCGGCCATGCTGCGCGCAGGCTGGTCCGACAGGCATGAAACCAGATCATCCGGCAAGTGGTAATACCTATGCCGATTGGTATAACTCTTTTTTGCCGGGAGGAAGGCGACGCAGGATTAAACTTTTTTCATACCGAGGTCGCCCCGGTGGATCGGTTCCGGCCCCGCTGCCGGCCCGACGTCGAGATGACCGGCATGGCACCTGCTGCCATTCAGCGCGCCAGGCTCCGGCATTCCGCCAGGATGTTGCCGACCGTCACCCGTTCGCGCTCGTCCATCGTCAGGCCCCAGCGCGCCTTCACGCCGATCCAGGAGGCGACGTAGGGGCAGATTTCGTCCCGCTTGGGCGGCAGCCACTCCTCCGGTCCCTTGGAGCCCTTGGCCCGGTTCGCCTCGCGGCTGACGGCGACCAGGGTCTGCGGGTCGGTCAGGTCGTTGGCGAAGGCGGCCCGGCGCTCGCGGCTCCACTCGAAGCCGCCGCTGTTGTGCGCCTCCTGCAGGGGGACACGATGATCGACGTCGACCTCCTTGGGGTCGGTGAAGGTCTCGCCGGTATAGGGGTCGAGCCAGCGGCCGGCGAGGACGCCGCACCCGTTGGCCGAGAGCCTGGCCGGAACGGTGGAGTCGCGGATCAGCACCTGCTCGCGGGTGTTCAGGCAGCTCTTGTCGGAGGCGAGCCAGTGCGGCCAGTCCTCGCGCTGGTAGCCGCGGCTGCGCTCGGGCTCCACCCGGATGCCGTCCAGCACGGACTGCAGCCGGGCATAGTCGATGGCCTGGCCGGTGTGGGGCAGCGGGCGCGGCGGCGGCGCGTGGCGGGCGGTCCGTGACGTCTCCTTGATGCCCGGCAGCCCGTCGAGCGTGCCGGCGGGGAGGAGATCGAGGCGCTCCGCCAGCGCCAGGGCGCCGAGCACGGCCAGGACGGCGAGCAGCCAGCCGAGCGGCATCCTCCCGCCACGCCGCGCCCCGGGCGGCCGCCCCCAACGCTGGTTCATCTTCCCTCTCCCTCCGGTCCCGCTCAAGACGGCACAGTTATGGCGGCAGGCGGGCGTCCCGGCAATCGGTGGACGGCAAAGGTCACGGCATCCCGCCGGTCAGCGTGGCGCTCAGGCCCTGCAGCAGCCCCACCCGGCAGGCGGTGCCGAAGACGGTGCGCAGGAGCGACGGATCGCCGATCGACACGCGGATGTCGCCGGCCCGCGCCGCGACATGGCGGCGGGGGACGCGGCTGCCGCACAGTTCCTGCAGCACCTCCAGCAGCATCAGCAGCGAGGTCGGCCGTCCGGTGCAGAGGTTGAAGACCTGGGCGCCCAGCATCCGCCGCTCCATCGCCAGCGCCAGGATCCGCACCACGTCGTCGACGAAGACGAAGTCGCGCACCTGCGCCCCGTCGCCGTGAATCTCCACCCCCTCGCCGCGGGCGACGCGGCGGGCGAAGATGGAGATGACGCCGGAATAGGGCGACATCGGGTCCTGCCGCGGCCCGTAGACGTTGAAGAGGCGGAAGCCGACGGTGGGCACGCCCTGGATGGTCCAGGCGATCCGGCCGTGCAGCTCGCAGCCCAGCTTGTCGACGCCATAGGCCGAGAGCGGGCGCGGCGCCGCGTCCTCGCGCAGGGGAGTGGCGCGGCTGTCGCCATAGACCGCGGCGGAGGAGGCGTAGATCACCGGCACCGGCCCGCCGTCCCGCCCGGCCTCGCGCGCCGCCTCGAACACCGTGACGGTGCCCAGCAGGTTGCTGCGGTGGGTTTCCGCCCAAAGCTCCCGCGACCGCTGGACCGAGGCGACGGCCGCCAGGTGGAAGATGCCGTCCACCCCCTCGGCCGCCTGCCGCACGGCGTCGGGATCGGCGACGTCGCCCACCACCAGCTCCGCCGCCGCGGGCTTGTTCTGCAGCCGGCCGCCCGACAGGTTGTCGAGGAGGGTGACGCGGTGCCCCTCGGCGATCAGCCGGTCCGCGAGATGGGAGCCGATGAAGCCGCAGCCGCCGGTGACGAGGTAACGGGCCATGACGCCGGTCTTTCGGGCAGAGGATGTGTGTCCCGATCCTCCGCATCCGGACGCGGCCGGGCCAGACCATCTTATGGGGTGAGAGAGGCCCCGGCGGAGGGGGCGCGGTCCCGCCGAAGGGATGACCCCCGACCGAATCGGTCGAGCGAAACGGCGATCCGGTTCCGGATAGGAAACGTCCCTTGTTCAACAGGCTTATCCACGGCCTTATCCCCCACGATGTGGATAACTTCGGTCAAGGCGGTTGACGCAGGTGCGCCCCCCTTGCCCGAAAGCCGGATTTTATGGTAAATCCCTGTCCATGGTCGAGACACGCCCCACTGGTGACCGCTCCAACGAACCGATCCGCTCCGACCTCGGCGGCGGGCGGATCGGCGCATCGGCGAAGATGGGCTCCGGCAGCCGGGCCGGGGCGGTCGGGCAGCGGCGCCAGCGCATTCCCAGCCTGCGTGAACTGGCCGCCCTGGTGGTCAACGGGGTGCTGACCCTGCCGCGCAACTACCGCCGCGGCATGTTCCTCGACGTCGAGGTCTAGACGCCGGTATAAGGCCTGACCTCCGGACCGAACAGCCGCTCCAGAAGGATGGCGGGCAGCTCGTACTGCGGCAGGCACAGGCTGGTGCTGCGGGCGTGCAGCGTGTGCAGGCACAGCCCTTCGCCGTCCGGAATGGCGGCGACGCGGAAGCGGCGGGCGGCCTCCCGCAGGAAGGGGGCATCCTCGCAGGCGTTCACCGGCGGGAATCCCGAGGCCTCCCACACGCTGCGCCGGTAGGCGTAGGAAAAGCCGTAGCCGATCAGGTTGTCCTCGGACGGCGGCGTATCCGGCGCCTCGACATAGCTGGCGGCCGTCCGGCCCCAGCGATGGTGCGAGCCGCCGCGCCCCGTGTCCCAGTAGCCGAAGCGGCGGTGGACGGCGCTGTAGAGGAACCAGCCGGAGAGCTTTGCGGCGTCGTTTCCCTGGGCCAGCACCTCGACCATCCGGTCCACATAGGCCGGGGCGTAGAAGTCGTCGTCGTCGAAATGGATGATGATCTCGCCGGAGGATTGCTCCGCCAGGATGTTGCGCTTCTCGCCGACGGCGAAACGGCTGGGGGAGTAGATGTATTTCAGGCGCGGGCCGGCGCGCTCCTGCAGATAGGCGCAGGGGCGCGGGCTGTCGTCGAAGACCAGCCACTCGATCTCCGGGTAGGTCTGCGCCAGGACGCGGGCATGGGCGAGGGGAAGGACGGACTCGCGTCCCCAGCTCGGCGTGACGATGCTGACGAGGGGGCGGGCGGTCATGGGGGCCTCCGGTCGGCGCCTCGTGGACAGGATGCCCGGCGCGCTCGTGCTCAGGACGGTAAGGTGATGGTTCGCCAGGACCCCGCCGCAGCGCGCGCCGCCCCCGCCGGGACGGCCGGCCGGACGAGGCGCCGGCGCCCCATGATAGCATCCTGACGGCCGGTCCGGTCGATAATGCGGGGTGCCCGTCGCATGCGACGACGCATAGTCCAGGGGGGCGCGACCGCCGGTCCTTGCCGGGACCGGATGCATGCCGGCGGCCGATCCGGCCGCATCGGCGGCGGAGGTGGGGGGAGCCGGAGGCGGGTCAGCTCCAGAGCCGGTCGCGCCGGCAGGCGACGGCAGGGCAGAAGCGGCAGGTCTGGCAGCAGAGGTCGTCCAGATCGATCCGCAGGCCGTTGGCGTTCAGAACGGCCTGGGCATAGGCGCTGTAGAGCCGGCCGAGGGCCGGCAGGCCGTTCTGTTCCAGCCCCGGAGCGGCCGTGGCCGCCTGCTCGACATCCTCGATCGCCTTGCGAAGCGTAGCAATGTCCAGCATCAGCGGCCTCCGCGTGGGTCACGGACGATCCGTGACACGACGTAATATGATCGTCATCCAGAAGAAACACAATCGACGGCATATTGCGCGGCGCAGCAAAGCCACTGATCAGATAATTTGTCGCACCGCAGTCGCGCGTTCAGCGCTGCGCGCGCCGCACCTCCTCGCGCAGCGCCGCCGCCAGGTAGCCTGCCAGCCTCGCGCCGTCGCACAGCGGACCGGCCGCCATGCGCGGGCGGATCTCCCGCCGGAAGGCGGCGAGGCGCTCGCGGTCCGTCGCCCAGCCGGCGGCGAGCTCGACATAGTGGGCGGGGTCGCGGGCGACGCAGCCTTCGGCCCCGGCGACGGTCAGGAAGGCCAGGGAATGGCGGCTGGAGAAGGTCTCGCCCGGCAGGGTGACGACCGGAACCCCCATCCACAGGGTCTCAAGCGTGGTGGTGCTGCCGGCGAAGGGAAAGGGTCGAGCGCCACGTCCACCCTGGCGCACCAGCCCATATGCTCCAGGCTGCCGGTGGCCCCGGCCAGGATCAGCCGCTCCGCGGCGATGCCGGCCGCCGCGAAGCGGCCGCGCCACAGGGCTGCGGTGTCGGGGCAGGACAGCGCCTTGGTCTTGACCAGCAGGCGGGAGCCGGGAACCCGGTCGAGGATGGCCGCCCAGGTCTCCAGGACCGTCTCGTTCAGCTTGGTCAGGATGTTGAGGCAGCCGAAGGTGACCGGCTGGCCGGACAGGCAGGGCGGCGGCACGATCCCCGGCGCGCCGTCCGGCGGGTCGTAGGCGATGAAGGCGTCGGGCAGGCGCAGGATCCGCTCGGTGTAGAATGGCTCCGCCCCCTCCGGCACATGATGGCGGTCGGCGATCAGCAGGTCCATGGCGGCCAGGCCGGTGGTCGCCATATAGCCCGACCAGGCCGCCTGCAAGGGGGCGGGCCGCCGCGCGAAGACGCCGAGCCGGCCGCGGGCATTGTGGCCGGCCAGATCGATCAGCACGTCCACCCCGTCCTGCCGGATGCGCTCGGCAACCATGGCGTCGGACAGGCCGGCGATCGGCACCCAGCGCCTGGCGGCGGCGCGGAAGCGGGCGGTGACGTCGTCCTCCTCCGTCTGGTTGGCGTAGAGGACGAGCCGGACGCCCTGGGCGGGCAGCGCCTCGGCCACGCGGACCGCGAAGAGTCCGGCGGGGTGGCGGCGGAAATCGCCGGAGACGATGCCCACGGTCAGCGGCCGGCCGCCGGCACCGGCTGCGCGCTTCACCGGCTTCCAGCCCGCCCGCAGCGGCGCGCCGTGGACCGCATCCCAGCCGCGATGCGCCTGGAGCACGCCCTCCAGCGTCACGCCCGGCCGGAAGAGCTGGAGATAGGCGAGGTTGGAGCGCACCTCCGCCAGATCGGGGCGGAGCGCCAGGGCGCGCCGGTATCCCGCCTCCGCCGCGTCAGGGCCGCCCTGCGTCTGGCGGACCAGCGCGAGGTTGGCCCAGGCCTCGGCAAGGTCGGGCCGCAGGGCGACGGCGCGGGCATAGCTGTCGCCCGCCTCCGCCAGCCGGTTCAGCCGCTGCTGCGCGTCGCCCCGCCGCAGCCGCGCCTCGGCGAAGTCGGGCAGCAGGGCGGCGGCGCGGCGGGCGGTCCGCTCGGCCGGGGCGGCGTCGCCGCGCGCCAGCAGCAGGGCGGAGCGGTTGGCGAGGGCCGTCGCATGGTCGGGCCGCAGGGCGAGCGCGCGGTCGAGCGCCCGCTGCGCCGCGTCGGTCAGACCGCGGGCGAGCAGGCGGGCGCCGCGGTTGGCATGGGCCTCGACGAAGCCGGGGTCGTCGGCGATGGCGGCGCGGTAGGCGGCATCGGCCTCCTCCAGCCGGCCGAGGGAGGAGAGGGTGTTGGCGAGGTTGAAGCGGGCCTTGGCATAGCCGGGCCGGCGCGCCGCCGCTTGGCGGAAGGCGGTCGCCGCCTCCTCCAGCCGGCCGAGAGCCTCCAGCGCGTTGCCGAGGTTGAAGAGGGCCTGGGCGAAGTCGGGCCGCAGGCGGATCGCCTGCCGGTGGGCGGCCACCGCCTCCTCCGGCCGTCCGAGCGCCTTCAGGGCGCTGCCGAGGGTGTCGTGATAGTCGGCGACGCGGCGGTCGGCGGCGATGGCGGCGCGGACATGCTCCGCCGCCTGCTCCGCATGGCCGGCCTGCAGGTGGACGACACCCAGCAGGTGACGGGCGTCGGCGTGGCCGGGCACGGCCTCCAGCACGGCGGCATAGCCCGCCGCCGCCTCGGCCAGCCGGCCGGCCTGATGGTGGGCGAGCGCTGCGGTCAGCAGGTCGTGAAGGGTGGCCATGGCCTTCTCTGTAGCGGGGCGGCGGTCCCGGTGCCAGTGCTTTCGCGGCCTGCGCGGCAGCCCGGCCAGCAGAACACTTGACCCGGCGGGCGGAGCCCGTCAGCTTGCCGCCCGACGAGGGATCCCCGCCCATGCTGATGACCCGACTGCAACGGTACCTGTTCCGCAACCTGCTGATCACCACGCTCTATTCCACGGCGGGTCTGACCCTGACGATCTGGCTCAGCCAGTCGCTGCGGCTGATCGAGATCGTGGTGAGCGCCGGTGCGCCGCTGCGGATGTTCCTGTGGCTGCTGCTGCTGACGGTGCCGACCTTCCTCGGCATCGTGCTGCCGCTGGCGCTGGTCGGGGCGGTGCTGTTCACCTACAACAAGATGGCGACCGACAGCGAGCTGGTGGTGATGCGCGCCGCCGGCGTCGGCCCCTTCGCCCTGTCGCAGCCGGCGCTGGTGCTGGCCGGCATGGTCATGGCGGTGGTCTATTTGCTGAACGTCTGGATCACGCCCGCCGCCCACCGCGAGCTGGTGCGCATGGAATATGCGGTGCGCAGCGACTATTCGCAGCTGTTCATCCGCGAGGGCGTCTTCAACGACATCGGCGAGCAGTTCAGCGTCTTCGTGCGCGAACGCGATTCCGACGGCAACCTGCACAAGGTGCTGATCCACGACGCGCGCCAGCCGGAAAAGCCGGTGACCATCATGGGCGACCGCGCGGTGATGCTGACCGGCGTGGAGGGCGCACGCTTCGTCGTCTATGACGGCAACCGGCAGGAGCTGGACCGCAAGACCGGCCGGCTGTCCCAGCTCTATTTCGAGCGGTACGCCATCGACCTGAAGGTGCTGAGCCCGGCGGCCGCGGAGCGCTGGCCGGATGCGCGCGAACGCTCGACCGACGAGTTGATGAACCTGCCGCCGGACATCGTGCAGGACGACAAGATGCGCAGCAGCCTGATCGCCGAGCTGCACCACCGCTTCGCCTCGCCGCTGCTGGCGCTGGCCTTCACCGCGGTGTCGCTGGCGGCCCTGCTGTCGGGCGAGTTCAACCGCCGCGGCCAGTCGGTGCGCATCACCATGGCGGTGCTGCTGGTCATGGGGCTGCAGGCGGGCGCGCTGGGGCTGACGAGCCTGTCCGGCAAGATGACGGCCTTCGTGCCGCTGATGTACATGCTGCCGCTGGTCTCGGTGGTCCCGGCGCTGTGGGTGATGTCGCGCGGGCTGCGGCCGCGCCGACCCGCCGCTCCGCCGTCGGCCGGCGACGCGGCGGCGGCCGGCTGAGGGGGCGGGGCTTGCGGATCCTGTTCATCACCTCCAACCGGCTGGGCGACGCGGTGCTGTCCACCGGGCTGCTCGCCCATCTGGTGGAGCGTCATCCCGGCGCCGCCCTGACCATCGCCTGCGGGCCGCTGCCGGCGCCGCTGTTCCGCGCCGTGCCGGGGCTGGAGCGGCTGATCCCGCTGCCCAAGCGCAGCTTCGCCCGCCATTGGATCGCCCTGTGGGCGGCCTGCGTCGGGACGCGCTGGGACCTCGTGGTCGACCTGCGCAACTCCGCCGTCGGGCGGCTGGTGCCGGCGCGCCGCCGCGCCTTCCACGCCCGGGCGGGCCGGCCGATGCACAAGGTGGAGGAGATCGGCGCCGTGCTCGGCCTGTCGCCGCCGCCGTCGCCGCGCCTGTGGTTGGACGCCGCCGCCGGGGCCGAGGCCGACCGGCTGCTCGGCGGGCTGGGCAGCCCCTTCCTGGCGATCGGGCCGACCGCCAACTGGCTGGGCAAGGAATGGCCGGCCGACCGTTTCGCCCGGCTGGCCCGCCGGCTGACCGATCCGGACGGGCTGCTGCCGGGTGCGCCGGTCGCCGTCTTCGCCGCCCCGCCCGAGCGCGAGCGCGCCCGCCCGGTGATCGAGGCGCTGGGAAACCGGGCGCTGGACCTGACCGGCCGCACCGATCCGATGGCCGCCGCCGCCTGCCTGGCGCGGGCCGCGCTCTATGTCGGGAACGACAGCGGGCTGATGCACATCGCCGCTGCCGTCGGGACCCCGACGCTCGGCCTGTTCGGTCCCGGCTATCCGGAGACCTACGGTCCCTGGGGACCGCGCGCCCGCGCCGTCACCGGGACCGTGCCGCGGGACGAGCTGCTGCGCCGGCTGGAGGCCGACCGCGACGCCCGCGACCTGATGGACGGGATTTCGGTGGAGCGGGTGGAAGACGCGGCGCGCGCCCTGGTCCCGGAAGTCGCCGCCGGTTGAGTCTTTCCGAAGGATTAATCGCCGTTGTGATCAAATCGCGCCAAATGTTGCGGGGTTTCCCGGCAACAAGTGCGTCAAGTTGACAACGGAATCCGGATGGCGGACAATCCCGGCGACATCGGACGGGGTAATCCCCCTGGTCCATCCGGCATGCCCCGAGGGTTTGGAATGAAGCCGACGCCCACCTACGCCAACAAGCCGACCTCGGACAACCCGCGCGACGTGGAGGCCTGGGCCCTGGCCGAAGCCGCGCGGCGCCTGATCGACTCCAGCCGCGACAAGGATGCCGAGGCGTTCCAGGCGGCGCTGCAACTGAACCAGCGCCTCTGGACCATCTTCCAGGCCGCGATGACCGAAGAGGATTGCGGCCACCCGCACGAGGTGCGGACCAACATCGCGGCCCTGTCGCTGCTGGTCGATCGCGAGACGACGGCCCGGCTGATCGACATGGACTACGAGAAGATCGAGACGCTGGTCTCCATCAACCGCAACGTGGCGAGCGGACTGACCGCCCAGGGCCTGGCCCAGGCCGCCGCCCAGGCGCAGGTCGGCACCGGCCAGCCGGCGGCCTCCGCTGCAGCCGCCGCCGCTCCGGCTCCTGCCGCCGCCGCGCCGCCGCGTCCGGCCGCGATGCCGCCGCGCCCGCCGGTCGCCCCGGCGGCCGACGCGTCGCAGCCGCCGCGGGAAGCGCTGCGCATCTCGATCTGACCGGCGCGACGCGGGCTTCCGCAGGGCCGTGACAAAATCCGGCGTCCCGCGAGGGCCGCCGGTTTCGTTCGGGTACCGCCGAAAATTGCCGCAGGACTTGGCCTCCCGCAGCCTTGCTCCTGCCACATCCGGGCGATACCGTGCAGCCCAAGCCGCTGCCGACCTGTGGGATCATGCACGACATCGTCATCTATATCCTCGGGGTTTCGGGCCTTCTCGCCCTGGTCAGTTTCCTTCCGCCCCTGGCGGCCCGTTTCCAGGTGCCCTACACGGTGCTGCTCGCCGCGGTCGGCGTCGCGCTGGGCGGCGTCATCCAGACCTTCGCCGGGGAGCCGGGAAGCGGCCCTTTCCACGACTTCCTCAACTCGCTGGCCGAGCTCGACATCTCGTCCGAAGTGCTGCTGCACGTCTTCCTGCCGGTGCTGCTGTTCGAGACGGCGCTGGCGGTCGACGTGCGCCGCCTGTTCGACGACATCGGCCCGATCCTCCTGCTGGCGGTGGTGGCGGTCTTCGTCTGCACCTTCGCGGTCGGCTTCGCGCTCAACCTCTTCACCTCCATCGGGCTGGTCGCCTGCCTGCTGCTGGGGTCCATCGTGGCCACCACCGACCCGGCGGCGGTGGTCGGCGTCTTCCGCGACCTGGGCGCGCCGCGCCGCCTGACCATGCTGGTCGAGGGCGAGGCCCTGCTGAACGACGCCGCGGCCATCGCGCTGTTCTCGCTGCTGCTGGGCATGCTGACCCGCAAGGCGGACGGCGGCGCGGCCGAGGCGGCGCTGGAGTTCCTGCGCGACTTTTCCGGCGGCGTGCTGACCGGCTGGCTGTGCGGCCGCATCGCCTGCATGATGGTGGAGCCGGTGCGCGACCAGCCGATGGCGGAGATCACGCTGACGGTGGCGCTGGCCTATCTCTCCTTCGTCCTGGCGGAGCATTACGTCGGCGCCTCCGGCGTGGTGGCGGTGGTCACCTCGGCGCTGGTGATCGGCTCGCTGGGGCGCACGCGCATCTCCCCCACCACCTGGGGGGCGCTGGAGCATGTCTGGCGCCAGCTCGGCTTCTGGGCGAACTCGCTGATCTTCATGCTGACCGCCATCCTGGTGCCGCGCCTGCTGGGCTCGGTCGGCTGGGACGAGGTGGGGCTGGTCCTGGTCGTGGTGGTGGCCGCCGGCGTCGCGCGGGCGCTGGTGCTGTTCGGCCTGCTGCCGCTGCTGTCGGCCACCGGGCTCGCCCAGCGGGTCAGCCATTCCTACAAGGCGGTGATGCTGTGGGGCGGCCTGCGCGGCGCGGTGTCGCTGACGCTGGCGCTGGCGGTGACCGAGAATGTCCGCATTCCCGACCGGGTGCAGAGCTTCGTCGCCGTGCTGGTGATCGGCTTCGTCTTCGTCACGCTGTTCGTCAACGGCACCACGTTGCGCGGGCTGATCCGCCTGCTCGGCCTCGACAAGCTGACGGCGGTCGAGAGCGCCATGCGCAACCGGGCGCTCGCCCTGTCCATGGCCGGCATCCGCGAGCGGGTGGCCGAGGTGGCGCGCACCTACGAGGTCGACGCCGCCGCCACCGACGTGCTGGTCACCCGCTATGAGGAGCGGCTGCAGGCGATCGACCGCGAGAGCCAGAACGAGGCGCCGCTGCGCGACGAGGACCGGGTGACCATCGGCCTCGCCATCCTGGTCAACCGCGAGGAGGAGCTGTATTACGCCCACTTTTCGGAAGGGGTGGTGTCGCGCGGCGTCATGGACATGCTGGCCGGCCGCTGCGCCCGGCTGCTCGACGCGGTGAAGACGCAGGGGCGCGAGGGCTACCGGGCCTTCGAGGAGCCTTTCATCGCCTTCTCGCCCTGGATGCGCTTCACCAGCCTGCTGCAGCGCCGCTTCGGCATCAACCGGCCGCTGGCCCGCCGCCTGTCCATGCGGTTCGAGGTGCTGGTCGCCGTCCGCACCGTGCTGCGCGAGCTGCTGGTGTTCGACCGCACCAAGCTGTCGCAGGTGCTGGGCGAGGATGTGGCGTTCGAGCTGGAGGGCATGCTGGTCGGCCGCCTGACCATCGTCGAGCAGGCGCTGTCGGCCCTGAAGCTGCAGTATCCCGACTATGCCATCGTGCTGCAGAGCCGCTATGTCGGCCGGGCCGCTCTGCGGCTGGAGGAGGCGGACTACCGGGCGCTGCACGCCGAATCCATCATCAGCCAGGAGGTGCTGACCGACCTGGAGCGCGACCTGGAGAAGCGCCGCCGCGCCATCGAGCGGCTGCCCAAGCTGGACCTGCGCATCGACGTGAAGGAGTTGGTGCGCCGCGTGCCGCTGTTCGCCGGCCTGCCGGCCGAGCGGGTGGAGGGCATCGGGACCCTGCTGCGCGCCCGGCTGGCCCTGCCCGGCGAGATCATCGTGCGGCGCGGCGAGCGGGGCGACGCGATGTTCTTCATCGCCTCCGGCGCGGTCGAGGTGCTGGTCCCCAACCTGGCGGAGCCGGTGAAGCTGGGATCCGGCGACTTCTTCGGCGAGATGGCCCTGCTGTCGCGCCAGCGCCGCAACGCCGACGTGCGGGCGCTCGGTTATTGCCAGCTGCTGGTTCTGGATGAGAAGGATTTCCGGCGGCTGGTGAACAAGGACGCCGACCTGCGCGCCCACATCCAGGCGGTGGCCGAGGCGCGCCGCCAGCCGGTCAAGCCGGTTGCCGCCCAGGCGCAGCAGACGGCCGGCTGAGGGGAGACCGCAGGGAATGGGTGAGCGCGCGGCCTGCGCGGACGCGAAGGGGACGGCCGGGGGACCGGCGGGCGGGGGGACCGGCTGGGTCTCGCTGATGCCGGCGGTCTTCGTCCTGCTGTGGAGCACCGGCTTCATCGGGGCGAAGTTCGGCCTGCCCTATGCGGAGCCGCTGACCTTCCTGCTGGTCCGGCTGACGCTGGTCGCCGCCGTGCTCGCCCTGGCGGCGCTCGTCGCCCGTGCGCCCTGGCCGCGCCGCCCGGCGGAGATCGGGCGGATCGCGCTTGCCGGCCTTCTCGTTCACGGCGTCTATCTCAGCGGCGTCTTCATCGCGATCTCCAAGGGCGTGTCGGCCGGGGTCACGGCGCTGATCGTCGGGCTGCAGCCGCTGCTGACCGCCACCCTGTCCGGCCCGCTGCTGGGCGAGCGGGTGACCGGACGGCAGTGGGCCGGGCTGCTGCTGGGGCTGGCCGGCGTCGCGCTGGTGGTCCGGGAGAAACTGAGCGTCACCGCCGCCAGCCTCGGCGGCATGGGGTTCGCGGTCGCGGCCCTGCTCGGCATCACCTTCGGGACGCTCTACCAGAAGCGGCACGGCGGCTCGATGGATCTGCGCAGCGGCGCGGCGATCCAGTATGCCGCGACGGCGCTGGTTCTGGCGGTGGTGGCCCCGCTGGTCGAGACGATGCACATCCGCTGGACCGGCGAGTTCGTCTTCGCGCTGCTGTGGCTGAGCGGCGTTCTGTCGATCGGCGCCATCTTCCTGCTGTTCGCGCTGATCCGGCGCGGAGCGGCGGCCAAGGTCGCCAGCCTGTTCCACCTGACGCCGCCGGTGACCGCCGTCGTCGCCTGGGCGATGTTCGACGAGCGGCTGGGCGTCACGGCGCTGGTCGGCATGGCGGTGGTGGCGGCCGGCGTCGCGATGGTGAACCGGCGGTAGCCGCGCGGCCGCAGACCGGCCGGCCGTTGCGCATTGCCACGGGTTGCATCCCGTCATATGCTGGCCGAACGGCGCGAGAACGCCGCGCCGGCCCGGGGCCACGGCCCCTCCCGTCGCCGGAGACGATAGGAATGGACCGTATGGACACTCAGGCACTCTCGCTGGATGACAGCCAGACCATCCAGGCGATCGGCATCCTGGCCGACGTTCTGGACGGCGTGGACGGTCCGGGCGGACTGGACACCGTGCTCGTCTCCAAGGCCCTGCGCCAGGTGATCGCCACCAAATCGCAGCCGGCCTTCGAGTTCGCCTCCCGCGCCTTCAACACGCTGGATCCGGAGGTCCGCCGCCAGGTGGCCGACCATGCCGACCATGCCGCCCACGACGCGGTCGAACTGCGCGCCCGCGTCGGCGGCTTCCTCGCCACCGCGCCGAGGAAGGGGGAGACCGCCGCGGCGGGCCAGCAGCAGGGCACCAGCTTCCTGACGGCGCTGAACCTGCGCTCGCGCTCGCGCCAGCCGAAACCCGACGCGACCAAGTCCGACGAATAGGCCGGGCGGGACCGGCGGCCGGGGGATCAGGCCTGCACGATCTCCGGCAGGTCGCGGACCAGCGCGCAGTCCCAGTAGGGCTGCGGCCCGAAGCGCCGGGCGAGGAAATCGACGAAGACCCGCACCTTGGGCGACAGGTGGCGGTTCTGCGGATAGACGGCGTTGACCGCGATGTCGGAGTACATGAACTCCGCCAGCACCAGCTTCAGCGCGCCTGAGGACAGCGCCTCGCCGCAGATGAAGGTCGGCGTCATCAGGACGCCGATTCCGGCCATCGCCGCCTCGCGCAGCATGTCGCCGTTGTTGGAGCGCATGGGGCCGGCGACGCGCACCGACCGCAGTTCCCCGTTCACGCGGAACTGCCACTGCTCGGCGGCCGGCGTGTTGGTGTAGATCAGGCAGCGGTGGTCGGCCAGATCCTCCGGCACGGCGGGCGTGCCGTACTTCTCCAGGTAGGCCGGGCTGGCGCAGACCACCCGGCGCACCGGCGCCAGCCGCCGGGCGACCAGCGTGCTGTCGCGCAGGCGCCCGATGCGGATGGCGACGTCGTACCCCTCGTCGATCAGGTCGACGAAGCGGTCGTTGAGGTCCATGTCGACCTCGATGTCCGGATAGCGCTCCAGGAACTCCGCGATCGCGGGCGCCAGATGACGGACGCCGAAGGAGGTCGGGGCGTTCAGCCGCAGCCGGCCGCGCGGGGCGGCGTGCAGATCGGCCACCGCCTGCTCCGCCTCGTCCAGGTCGGCGAGGATGCGGGTGCACCGCTCGTAGAAGGCCTGCCCGACCTCGGTCAGGCTGAGCTTGCGCGTGGTGCGGTTCAGCAGCCGGGCGCCGAGGCGGTTCTCCAGCTCGCCGATGCGGCGGGAGACCACGGATTTGGACAGGTTCAGCCTCTCCGCCGCGGCGGTGAAGCTCTTGGTGTCCACCACCTTGATGAAGGCGAGCATGTCGTCGAGACGGTCCATGGCATTGTTCTATACCCGGCGACAATCAAGTGCCAGCACGCTGCATTACCGTGGAGGCGGATCGGACCTATTTCTTGCTGCGTTGAAAAGCCGGACGGCGGAACTGGGCAGGAGGAGGAAAGGTCATGGGGTTGCTGATCGACGGCCGCTGGCACGACCAGTGGTACGACACCAAGAGCACCGGCGGCGCCTTCGTCCGCACCGAGGCGCAGTTCCGCGACCGCATCCGGGCCGACGGCTCCACCGCCTACCGGCCGGAGGCCGGGCGCTACCACCTGTTCGTCTCGCTGGCCTGCCCCTGGGCGCATCGCACGCTGATCTTCCGGGCGCTGAAGGGGCTGGAAGGGGCGATCGGCGTCACCGTGGTCGATCCGCTGATGCTGGGGGAGGGCTGGGTGTTTCCGGAGCCCGATCCGGTCACGGGATCCCGCCGGCTCTACGAGGTCTATCTGAAGGCCCGGCCCGGCTACAGCGGCCGCGTCACCGTGCCGGTGCTGTGGGACAAGCGGACCGGTACCATCGTGAACAACGAATCGGCCGAGATCATCCGCATGCTGAACGGCGAGTTCGCCGGCATCGCGACCGACGACACCGACTATTGCCCGGCGGAGCTGGTGGAGGAGATCGACCGGGTCAACGCCTTCGTCTACGACCGGGTCAACAACGGCGTCTACAAGGCGGGATTCGCCACGACGCAGGAGAAGTACGAGCAGGCCTTCGACGCGCTGTTCGCCGCACTCGACGAGCTGGACGACCGGCTGTCGGCCCGGCGCTATCTGGTCGGCAACCGGCTGACCGAGGCCGACTGGCGCCTGTTCACCACGCTGGTGCGCTTCGATGCGGTCTATGTCGGCCACTTCAAGTGCAACCTGCGGCGGATCGCCGACTATCCGAACCTGTCGGGCTATCTGCGCGACCTCTACCAGGTGCCGGGCATCGCCGGGACGGTGAATTTCGAGCACATCAAGCGGCACTATTACGGCAGCCATGCCACCATCAACCCGACGGGCATCGTGCCGAAGGGGCCGGCGCTGGATCTCGGCGCGCCGCACGACCGCGCGCGGCTGGGGTAGGGCAGGGAGGCGGCCCGGGCAGGGCCGATTCCGGTGTGACGTCCGGCCGGCTTTCCGGTTGTTCCGGGTATGGATCAACCGGAAAGGGAGCGTCCCATGCGCCGATTCGCCCTGGCCGCGGTCGCGCTTAGCGCAGCCGCCACCCTGTCCTTGCCGGCCGCCGCCCAGCAGCAGCAGGAGCGCAGCGGCTGGGGGCAGGCGATCGACCAGCTCAACCGCGCGGTCAACCCCAACAGCTATCCTGACGAGTCCCGGGAGCAGGAGAACCGGCGCAGCGGCAGCGAGTCGCGCGACCGCCGCAACGATGGCTCCGGCTCCTCGGCGGAGCGCAACGCCTACAGCCGCTATTCCGACCGCGAGCTGCGCGACCGGTACGACAGGCTGGCGGACGACCAGCGGACCATCCAGCGCGAGCGCCGCGCCATCGAGGACGAGCTGGACCGCCGCGGGGCGCGGCCCTGAGAGGGGGCGCCGGGCGGCGTCAGGGCCGGAAGCAGCGGGCCATGTCCTCCGGATTGCCCATCGCCTCGCAGATCAGGCCGTTGGAGAACTTGAAGCGCAGGGGGCCCGTCTTGCGGACGCTGGTCACCGGCTTGCCGGTGCCGTCGCGGAATTCGACCCAGGCCGAGGCGTCGAAGTAGGTCTGCAGGCCGTTGGTCAGCGTCACCCGGCCCTGGTTGTCCTTGCGCACCTGGATCCCGGTGTTGAACAGCAGGTGCGGACCGTCGGCCCTGGCGCTCAACCCGTTGGTGCAGTTGACGCCTTCCGGCTTCACCGCCACGCATTCGAAGGGGCGTGGCTGCGACGCGGTCAGGACCATGGCGTAGATGGCGACTTCGAGGACGTTCATCGGCATGGGTTGCGCCCCGGCACGGATTGTCGGAACTCCATATAACCTCACCAGGGTTACGAATCCGATAATGTCGGGCCTACGGTCAGTTCCTTGCCGGGCCGGGCCGCCGTGGGCTGCGACCTTGCGGGGATGCGTCCCACGGGAATCGCATTTGAAAAAGAGGAGTAGCGTCGTGGGTGGAAATGGATTCTGACTATCGGCCCAAGGCAGAGGAACTGTGTCGATGGCCGGTGTGTTTCGCATTTCCTTTCAAGGGCTACCCGATCCGCGAACGGGCAATGCCCGGCGTCACGACCTGCTGGAGGTGCTGACCATCGCGCTGACGGCATCGATCTGCGGGGCGGAAAGCTGCGTGGACTTCGCCCTGTTCGCCCGCGACCGGCGGGCGCTGTTCGCGGAGTTTCTGGAACTGGCGGGCGGGTTGCCCAGCCACGACACCTTCTCACGCATCTTCCGCTTGCTGGACCCGGCGGCGCTCGCGCGCTGCTTTGAGCAATTTCTCGGCCAGTTGGGCGAGGATGGCGCCGGAGTGCTGGCGATCGACGGCAAGACGCTGCGCGGCTCCTTCGATCGGGCCGCCGGCCGCTCGGCCCTGCATGTCGTCACCGCGTTTGCCTCCGGCGCCCGGATGGTGGTGGGGCAGCGGGCGGTGGCGGCGGGCGAGAACGAGATCACCGCGGCGCGGGCGTTGCTGGAACTGTTCGACCTCAACGGCGTGCTGGTCACCGGCGACGCCCTTCATTGTCAGGCGCAGACCGCGCAGACCATTCTGGAGCGGGGTGGCGACTGGCTGTTCCCGCTCAAGGACAACCGCCCGGCGCTGCGGGCCGAGGTGGAGCGCTACTTCGCCGACCCGGCGGCGGCGTTGGGCGACGCCCACGTCACCACCGACGCCGATCACGGCCGCATCGAGGTTCGCCGGCACTGGACCAGCCCGGAGGTGGCGTGGCTGGCCTCCGACCGCCGCTTTCCCGACGAGGCCGCCCTGCCGGGCCTGAAGACCCTGGGCCTGATCGAGCGCACCGTCACCGCGGCCGACCAGCGCACGACGACCACCCGCACCCTCTATCTCTCCTCCGCTCGACTGGATGCCAAAGCCCTGGCCCGCGCCGTGCGCGCCCATTGGAGCATCGAGGCCGCCGTCCATTGGGTGCTCGACACCAGCTTTGACGAGGACCGCGCCCGCAACCGCAAGGACCATGGCCCCGAAAACCTCGCCATCCTGCGAAAGCTCGCCCTCAACGTCGTGCGCGCCGCGAAAAACGACGACTCCATCCGCGCCAGACGCAAGCGCGCCGGATGGTCCGACGACTACGCCCGTTCAATCCTCGCTCAAATGCGATAGCCGTGGGATGCGTCCCTGCGCGCCTGGACTTGCGCGGCTTGCCCCGTTAGAAGCGGTCCATCGTGATCGGTACGGAGGCGGGCGGTTCCCCATGACGTTTCAACGGCGTTTGATCCTCCTGATCATCGGGCTGGTGGTCCTCGCGGTCGCCGCGGTGACGACGGCCCTGGCCTGGACCGCCCACAGCGCGCTGCGCGCCCGGGTGGAAGCGGACGCGCGCATGGCCGCCGCCCTGCTGGCCCGCGCCGCCGTCCAGGCCCGCGAGATCCCGCGCGACGTGGAAACCCTTCTTGGCGACCGCCTGCTGTCGGAGGCGACGCTGACCGCCCATCTCGTGGCGCTGGCGGAGGCCGCCAAGCAGCCGCCCAAGGCGATCTCCGACCGGCTGAAGCAGATCGCCGAGGCCGGCGGGCCGGACGAGATGTGGATCACCGACAACCGCGGCCGCGCCTATCTGCACAACCTGCCCGGCCCCGATCCGGTCTTCGGCCAGGAGGCCAGGGGCCAGCCGCGCCACGCCGCCTACACCGGCCTGCTGACCCGGTCGCCGGCCACGCTGGTGTCCGACGCCGCGGTCGAGGGGGGCAAGCTGATGAAGTTCGCCGGCGTCGCCGGCGTGGACAAGCCGCGGATCGTCCAGGTGGGCGCCGACGTCCGCCGGCTGGCCGACATCGCGCGCAAGGCCGGGGTGGACGGGCTGATCGACGCGCTGCTGGGGTCGCGGGCGGTGGAGGCGGCCTGGCTGCTCGACCGCGACGGCCGCACCCTGGCGCGCGGCGCCGTCATGGGCGAGACCGGCGGCGGCCCGCTGTCGGAGGCCGGACTGCAGGCCGCCAAGGAGACGGCGGCGGGAACCGAGGTGCGGACCCTGGTCGAGGGCGAGACGCTGCTGGCCTTCGCGCCCGTGAAGGCCGGCGCCGGCCCGGCCGCCGCCCAGGGCGGTGGCGTGGCGGTCGTGCGGATGTCGGCGGCGGAGCCGGCGGCGATGTTCCGCCGCGACATGAAGATGGGCTTCCTGATCGGGTGGCCGTGCTGGCGCTGGGGCTGGTCGTGGCGGTCCGCTTCGCGCGCCGCCAGATGGCGCCGATCGAGCGGCTGGGCGAGGCCGTCGCCGCCGTCGAGGCCGGACGCTTCAACCCCTTCACCCTCAACGAGGCGATGGAGCGCGACGACGAGTTCGGGCGGCTGTCGCGCGTCTTCCGCTCCATGGCGATGCAGGCCAACGCCCGCGAGGAGACGCTGGACGCCCAGCTTCTGATGCGCTCGGCCGAGCTGGAGACCAAGACCGAGAAGCTGGCCGCCGCGGAGATGCTGATCGAGGAGGAGCAGCGCGCCGCCCGCGACGTGCAGGCGAACCTGCTGCCGCGCCAGATGCCGGCGGGCCGGGACAGCCAGTTCTTCGGTGCGCTGGTGCCGGCCCAGACGGTCAGCGGCGATTTCTACGACCTCGTCGAGTTCGACGACCGCTATGCCCTGCTGGTCACCGCCGGGGTGTCCGGTGGCGGCGTGCCGGCCGCCTTCCTGATGCTGCTGGTCCGCGGGGCGATCCGCGAGCTGGCGCGTCCCGGCATGACGCCGGCCGGCATCCTGGCCGGCGCCAACGACCGGCTGTGCGGGCAGAGCCCCTTCGACGGCGTCGTCTCGGCCTTCGTCGGGCTGTACGACCGCCAGACCGGCATGCTGTGGCACGCCTCCGCCGGCCAGCGCGTCGCCTGCCGCGTCCGGGCCGACGGAGGGGTGGACTGGCTGCACGAGGCCGGCGGGCCGGCGCTCGGCGTCCGCCGCGGCGTTCCCTATACCGAGGGGGCGACGGTGCTGAACCAGGACGATTCGCTGGTGCTGTGCACCGACGGGTTCCTGCAGGTCACCAACGCCGGGCAGGAGCCGTTCGGCGAGGAGCGGATGGCCGCCGTGCTGCACCAGGGCCGCGGCCTGTCGGCCCGCGACCGGGTGGAGATGCTGCTGCGCGCGGTCGAGGCCCATGCCGGCGGGCAGCAGGCGCTGACCGGCGACCTGCTGTGCCTGGCGATGCGGCGGCTGGTGCCGGCGGTGATGCCGGAGGAAGCGGCCCCGGCGCAGGGGGGCGGCGAAGCCGGCTGATGCCCCGGCGCGGCGGCTTCAGCCCGTGCTTGCGGGAGGGCGCCGCCGCGCGGCGGAACGTGCGCTTTCCCGCGCCCGCGCGGCGCTTTCCCGTTCCAGGCGGTCGCGCAGGAAGGCCAGCACGGCGGCCTCCTCCGAGCCCAGGCCGGACAGCTCCTCCCGCAGCTCGGCCTCGACCTCCGTCTTGAGGGAGTCCAGCAGGTTGCCCTCCAGATAGGCGTCGAGCACCTCGGGGTGGACGTAGCTCTTGCGGCAGACGCTGGCGGTGTTGCCGAGGCGGGACGCCACCTGTTCGATGGCGCGGGTGACGTTGCGCTTGGCCTTGGCGGCGCTGTCGAAGCTCTCGAACTCCGTCAGCGCCATGGCGGCCAGCACGGTGCCGGCCCAGGTCCGGAAGTCCTTGGCGGTGAAGTCGCGGCCGGTGATCTCGCGCAGATAGTCGTTGACGTCGCCCGAGCCGACGCCGTGCCGCCGGCCGTCGCCGTCGATGTACTGGAACAGCTCGCTGCCCGGCACGTCGCGGCAGGCCCGCACGACGCGGGCGAGGCGGCGGTCCTTCAGCGAGACCTGCCATTCCTTGCCGGACTTGCCCTTGAAGGCGAAGCGGATCTCCGACCCGTCAATGGCGGCGTGCTTGTCGCGCAGGGTGGTCAGGCCGTAGCTCTTGTTCTCGCGCGCATAGGTCTCGTTGCCGACGCGGATCAGGGTGGTCTCCAGCAGCCGGACCACGGCGGCCAGGACCTTCTCGCGCGGCAGGCCGCGGCGGGCCAGATCCTCGTCCACCCGGCGGCGCAGGTCGGGCAGGGCGCGGCAGAACTCCAGCATCCGGCCGAACTTCGTGCCCTCGCGCGCCTCGGTCCAGCGGGGGTGGTAGCGGTACTGCTTGCGCCCGCGGTCGTCGCGGCCGGTCGCCTGGAGATGCCCGTCCGGGTCGGTGCAGATCCAGACGTCGCGGTAGGCGGGCGGAATCGCCAGCTTGCGGATGCGGGCCAGCGTCTCCTCCTCCGTCACCGGCGCGCCGTCCGGCCAGCGATAGGAGAAGCCCCTGCCGGACCGCCGGCGGCGGATGCCCGGCTCCTCGTCCGAGACGTAGGCAAGGCCGGCGCAGGCTGCGGTCTCCCGCGGGTCGGGCTGGCCGGCGGTGCCGGGATCGGTGCCGGCATGGTCGCGGTCGGGCGTCAGCGTGTCCATGACAGGCATAACCGCCGGCACGGGCAATGGTTGCCGCCGCTTCCCGGCGGGTGGCCGGCGCGGCCCCATCCCCATCCCCATTCCCATCGTGGAGGTTCCTTCGCACCTGCAAAACAACTATCGTCGGCCCATGCCCGGACCGGGCGGAGCGACAAGGAAGCCGGACGATGGAAGAAACCAAGCTGACCGCGGCCCTGCCCAACCTCGACATCCAGATCCTCCACCGAGAGGAGGAGAATGCCGAGATCATCGCCGTCCAGTTCAAGGCCACCCCGTCCTTCGAGGCGGTGCGCGGCCTGCTCGGCCCGGCGGCGCCGGGACTGGCCGGCCTGTGGCTGGCCCCCATGCAGATGTGGGCGGGGATGGTGCAGCAGGCCTGGGGGCCGCTGATGGCCCCGATGATGGCGCCCTGGCTGAACGTCCTGTCCAACCGGCACCTGCCGCCGAGGCGCTGAGGCGGCGGCCGCTCCCCGTGACCTTTATGGTGCCGGTAACGCTTCGTTAGCCGGTCGGGGCGAGCCTGTCCGCGGATCATCTCCGCGGAGGGTTCGCCGGTGTCCAGTTCCCCGTCCTGGCTTGCGGGTTCCGCCCTTTACCAGATCTACCCGCTCAGCTTTCTCGACCGGAACGGCGATGGCTGGGGCGACCTGGACGGCGTGCTGGAGGGGCTGGACCATGTCGCCTCCCTCGGGGTGGACGGGGTGTGGCTCTGCCCCTTCTACCCCTCGCCGCTGAAGGATTTCGGCTACGACGTGGCCGACCATCGCGCGGTCGACCCGCGGATGGGCAGGCTGGAGACCTTCGACCGCATCGTCGCCAAGGCCCACGGGCTGGGGCTGAAGCTGCTGGTCGACCTGGTCTGCGGCCATACCGCCGACACCCATCCCTGGTTCGAGGACAGCCGGCGGTCGCGCAGCGGCGACCATGCCGACTGGTATGTCTGGGCCGATCCCCGGCCGGACGGCACGCCGCCCAACAACTGGCTGTCGGTCTTCGGCGGCGGCGCCTGGAGCTGGGAGCCGCGGCGCCGGCAGTATTACCTGCACCACTTCCTGCCGGGCCAGCCGGCGCTGAACCTGCACAATCCGGCGACCCTGCAGGCGCTGTGCGACACCGCGGCCTTCTGGCTGGAGCGCGGAGTCGACGGCTTCCGCATCGACGCGGTGGACTTCTTCGCCCACGATCCGCTGCTGCGCTCCAACCCGGCGGCGCTCCGCCGCGATCCGGAGCCGCCGGCCAAGCCGTTCGCCATGCAGCGGCACCTCTACGACATGATGCATCCGGCGGTGAAGGACGTGCTGGCCGCGTTGCGCGCGACGGTCGACCGCTATCCCGGCCGCGTGCTGCTGGGCGAGCTGTCGAGCCAGCCCGGCGCCGGCCGCCGCATCGCCGGCTACTGCACGCCGCAGGGCCTGCACGCCGCCTACACGCTGTCGCTCGCCAAGCAGCCCTTCTCCGCCGCGGCCTTCGCCCAGGCGCTGACCGGGACGCCGCAGCCGGACGCCATCTGCTGGAGCTTCACCAACCATGACGTGGAGCGGGCGGCGAGCCGCTGGCTGCCGCCGGGGGCCGACCCGGAGGCCTTCAACGCCCTGCTCGCCGGGCTCTTCGCGACGCTGCCCGGCACGCTCTGCCTCTACCAGGGCGAGGAACTCGCCCTGCCCAACGCGGTGCTGCGGCGCGATCAGCTCCGCGACCCCTTCGGCATCACCTATTGGCCGGAGTTCGCCGGCCGCGACGGAAGCCGCACCCGCTGCCCTGGACGGCCGACGCCCGCGGCGCCGGATTCAGCGCTGCGGCGGAAAGCTGGCTGCCGGTCCCGGAGGAGCATCGCCCGCTTGCCATCGACCGGCAGGAACGCCGGCCGGACAGCCCGCTGGAGGTCTGGCGCGCCGCCTTCCGCCTGCGCCGCAACCATGCCGCCCTGACCGCGGGACGCCTTGCGGCGGTGGAGGAAAAGGGCGACGTGCTGGCATTCGAGCGCATGACGGATGGTGAACGCCTGCTGGCCGTTTTCAACATGGCCGACCGCCCGGCGGAGTATGCGCTGAAGCGGAAGGGCCGTCCGGTTCCCCTCGACCTGCCGCGCGCCCCCGGTTGCGCGGTGCCGGACATCACCGCGGATGGCCGGATCCTGGTGCTGCCGCCGCTTTCCGGCTTCCTCGGCCTGCGGGGCGGGGCGTCCTGAGCCGGCGCGCCCGAACTGTTGGGGTAACCTTGTTGCCGTAAGACCGTCGGCGAAGATCAGTCATGCGGATTTGTACGATGCTTCCGCGCAACAAGGCTGCTTTTCTGCGGATCACGATGCCGTCCGAGGCCCAGGTCAGCAATCCGGATGCCGGATTGCATGGAGACTGACCCAGAAGGGGCAGGGCGGTCATAAACACAGGTTCAGGAGACAGGGTGTGAAACGCAGGACCTTTCTCGCCTCCGCCGGTGCCGGCGTCGCCGCGACCGGGCTCGCCGCCCCGGCCATCGCGCAGTCGCAGCCGGAGATTCAGTGGCGGCTCGCCTCCAGCTTTCCGAAGAGCACGGACATCCTGCTCGGCACCTCGGAGCTGATCGCCCGCCGCGTCAGCGAGGCGACCGACGGCAAGTTCCAGATCCGTATCCATGCGGCGGGCGAGATCGTTCCCGGCCTGCAGGTGCTCGACGCCGTGCAGAACGGCACCGTGCAGTGCGGCCACACCTGCGGCTACTACTATGTCGGCAAGGATCCGACCTTCGCCTTCGACACGGCGCTGCCCTTCGGCCCGAACGCCCGCCAGATGAACGCCTGGTACCAGTATGGCGGCGGCCAGGACCTGCTGCGCAACTTCATGAAGACCTACAACGTGATCTCCTTTGCCGCCGGAAACACGGGCGCCCAGATGGGCGGCTGGTTCCGCAAGGAGATCAAGTCGCTGTCCGACTTCAGCGGCCTGAAGATCCGCATCGCCGGCATCACCGGCCAGATCATGGCGAAGCTGGGCGCGGCGCCGACGCAGATCGCCGGCAGCGACGTCTATCCGGCGCTGGAGAAGGGCACGATCGACGCGGTCGAGTTCGTCGGCCCCTATGATGACGAGAAGCTCGGCTTCTATCAGGTCGCCAAGTACTACTACTATCCGGGCTGGTGGGAAGGCGGGCCGCAGGTCTCGCTCTACGTCAACCTGAAGGAGTGGGAGGCCCTGCCGAAGGCCTACCAGTCGATCCTCGCCACCGCCTGCGCCGAGGCCAACAGCGCCATGACCGCCCGCTATGACGCGGAGAACGCCAGGGCGCTGAAGCGGCTGGTCGCCAAGGGGACGCAGCTCCGCCCCTATCCGCGCGACCTGATGGAGGCGGCCCACAAGATCGCCTTCGAGCTGTATGACGAGCTCTCGAAGAACAACGCCAGCTTCAAGACCGTCTACGACAGCTGGAAGCCCTTCCTGGACGAGGCGCAACTCTGGTTCCGCGTCGCGGAGCTGCCCTACGACAACTTCGTCCAGTCGGCCGGCCGCCGCTGACGGGTCGGTTCCGGCACGGGAACACCGGGGGCGGTCGCTGCGGCGCCGCCCCCTTTCCATTGCGGGACGGTCAGCGGATCGGCCCCTCGAACCAGGGGCGGCCCTGGCGGTCCTCCACCTCGATCACCCAGACGTCGGGGTCGTAGCGGGTCTGGCGGGCGATGTAGGCGTCGGCCTCCGCCTCTGTCACCGGGTCGGCGCCGGTGCCGCGCGACCAGGCGAGCCTTTCCCCCTCGCGGATCTGGACGAGAACCGAGAAGCGGCCGTCGAGCCGGTTCAGCTTCAGGATGACGGTCCCGCGGCCGGGGTCGCCCTTGCGGACCACCATCATCGATACGCCCTGCGCGTCGGCGGCGCGGATATGCGCCATCACCCAGAGATGAGTCGGCAGCCGGTCGTCCATGGGGCCTCGGTCGTCGGAAAGGGTGGCGGGGACGGGAAATGGGGGCTCGCGTCCCGGGGCGGGGCCGGTGTACACAGGACGCATGGCGACACTCCTGGACGCTCTCGACGCCGCCGTCAACCATCACATGGCGGGACACACCGACGAAGCCGCCCGGCTTTACCGTCTGGTGCTGAGCGTCGAGCCGGCGCAGCCCGGCGCGCTGCATCTGCTGGGCGTCCTCCAGGCACAGGCGGGAAACTCCCCGGCAGCCGTCCGCGGCATCGCCCGCGCCCTGCGCGTCCGGCCGGAGTCCGCCCAGGCCCGCGCCCATCTCGGCGGCGCGCAGCACAGTGCCGGCCGGCCGGAGGAGGCGGAGGCGACGCTGCGGCGCGCCCTGGCGCTCGACCCCGGGCTCGGCGATGCGCTCGACGCTCTGGGGGCGACGCTGCATGGTCTGGCCCGCTATCCCGAAGCCCGGCGCTGGCTGCACCGTGCCGCCGCCGCCCGGCCCGGCCACCCGCAGACCCTGGTCAATCTCGGCACCGTGCTGCGCGACCAGCGCCGTTTCGCCGAGGCCGAGGCCTGCTTCGACGCCGTGCTCGCCCGCCATCCCGGCCATGCCGATGCCCATCTCGCCCGGGCGGTCGGCCGGCTGGTGCAGGGCGATCTGGCCGCGGGATGGGAGGGGTTCGAACATCGCTGGCGCCGCTTTGCCACCCCGCCCTGGGCCGGGGAGCCGCTGGAGGGCCGCCGCATCCTGCTGCATGTCGAGCAGGGCTATGGCGACGCCATCCAGTTCGTCCGTTACGCCCCGCTGGTGGCGCAGGCCGGCGGGCGGGTGATGGTGGAGACGGACCGCGCCCTGTTCCGCCTGTTCCAGAGCCTGGGGCCCCCGGTCCAGGTGCTGGAGCGCGGACCGGAGCCGCCGCCGCACGACCTGCACTGTCCGCTGATGAGCCTGCCGCGCGCCTTCGGAACCCGGCTGGAGACCATTCCCAACGGCGTGCCCTATCTTGTGGTGGACGAGGGGGACCGGCAGCGCTGGCAGGCGCGGCTGGCCGGCGTGACGGATGAGGACGGCGGCCTGCGCGTCGGGCTGGTCTGGGCCGGCAATCCACGCCACCGCAACGACCGCAACCGCTCCATCCCGCCGGCCCTGCTGCGTCCGCTGCTGGCGGTGGAGGGGGTGCGCTTCTTCAGCCTGCAGACCGGCGATGCCCGCGGCGCCCTGCCGGCGCTGCCGGGGCAGGATGTCGCCGACCTGACGGACGGGGTGCGGGACTTCGCCGATACCGCCGCCATCCTCGCCCATCTGGACCTGCTGGTGACGGTGGACACCGCCATGGTCCATCTGGCCGGAGCGCTCGGCGTTCCGGCCTGGCTGCTGCTGCCCCATGCGCCGGACTGGCGCTGGCTGCTCGACCGTGCCGACAGCCCCTGGTACCCGACGCTGCGGCTGTTCCGCCAGCCCCGCCCGGGTGACTGGGCGACCGCGACGGCCACCGTGGCGGCGGTGCTGCGCGCCGCCGTGCAGCGCCGGGCCGGCCGGTCCCGCGGCTGACGCGACCGGACGGTTGCCGGACGGGAGCTTTCTTCCCCTCTCCCGCCATCGGGTGCTAGGCGAAAATTTCCCAGCACCCGGCAAAAACCGGGGCGATGCCGCCCCGTACGAGCAAAACCGTTGGGAATCAGTGGCTTGCTGGCGGTGGGGCAGTTGGCATCCGGCTTGCTAGAAAGGGGGCAACGCGCCATCACCTTTCTCCCTGGAGCCCCCGGCCATGAGCATCTTCGGATCGTTGACCACCGCCGTCCTCGGCCTGAACGCCCAGTCGAAGGCCCTCGGCCACATCTCCGACAACATCGCCAACGCCTCGACGCTGGGCTACAAGCGGGTCGACTCGGCCTTCGAGACCCTGGTGCTGCAGTCGAACGAACGGCTCCACGCGCCGGGCGGCGTCGTCGCCAAGCCGGTGTTCATGAACAACATCCAGGGCGCCCTTTCGCAGGTGCAGAGCCCGACGAACGCCGCCATCCAGGGGCAGGGCTTCTTCAGCGTCTCCAAGCTGAGCCGCGGCCTGACCGGTCCGGGGCAGTCGGGCGAGACGGTGCAGACCCAGACCGGCACGCTGAACGCGGACAACGTCTACTACACCCGCGTCGGCGACTTCGAACTGGACAAGAACCGCTATCTGGTGAACAGCGCCGGCTTCGCGCTGAACGGCTGGCAGGTGGACGAGACGACCGGGCAGCTCAAGAAGGACGTGGTCCAGCCGATCCAGGTGAGCGCCGTGACGGACAAGCCGCAGTCGACCAGCAGCATCACGCTGGGCGCCAACCTGCCGGCCACGCCGAAGCCGGGGATCAAGGTGCCGGACTCCAGCATCCAGATCTACGACACCCAGGGCAACTCCCGCACGGTGCAGTTCAACTGGCGGCAGGACGGCGCCAACAACTGGCGCCTCGGCATCGTGGCGCCGGGCAGCAGCACGCAGCCGGTGGCCGGCACCTTCACCGGCGGCACCGCCAAAATGGCGCTCGGCACCAACATTTCCGGCGTGACGCCGGTCGCCCAGGTCAGCCAGGTTCTGGTGAACGGCACGAGCTTCGTGAAGCCCTCCACCGTCGCGATCGGCGGCCGCTCCAACTTCTATCCGGACGGGAGCTCGCAGCCCAACATCCGGATCGGCGACACCTACAGCGTCACCATCAACGGCGGCGCCCCCCTGAGCCTGACGGTGACGGCGGCGAACATCGGCAGCTATCCGGATTTCGCGGCCGTCGCGAACAACCTGATGGGGCAGATCAACGCGATCGCCGGCCAGCCTTACAAGGCCTCGATCGACCCGAACGACGCCACCAAGATCGTCGTCACCACGGCCAACGACAAGCCGGTGCAGATCAGCGGCAGCTTCTCCACCAGCGGTGCGCCGCAGCAGAGCACGGTCAGCAGCCCGCTGACCAACGCCAACGGCGGCGGCCCCGGCATCCAGCAAAGCACCTACACCTTCTCGACCACCGCGGTCGACGTGGGCGACGAGTTCCGCGTGACGGTGGCGGGCACCGAGTTCAAGACGCGCATCACCTCCGCCAACGCCGCCGCCCTGCCGAACATCGCCGCGGTCGTCGCGAATCTGGCGACGCAGATTTCGGCCGCCGGCCTCGGCATCACCGCGGCCCCGGGTGCTGCGCCCAACACGAACCAGCTGGTCATCACCGGCTCGGCCGCGACCTCGACCTTCACCACCTCGGCCGGCATCACCAACGCCGACACCGCTACCAACAACGTGACCGGGTCGAGCCCGGCGACCTTCACCGCCCTGACGGCGGCCACGACCCCGGCGACGGCCGGCACCCCGGAGGTGACGCTGTACAACCTTCCGGCGGGCGCGCTGAAGGTTCCGGACGAATATTCGGTGACCGTGCTGGGGCAGACCTTCACGACCAAGATCGGCTATTCGAACATCAACACGCTCAAGGACATGGCCGGCGTGGTGAAAGATCTGGTCACCCAGATCAACCAGGCCGGTCTGGCGGTCAACGCCGACGTCAATTCCACCGGCGCCCTGCGGCTCACCGGCACGACGAACGGCGTCAACCTGAACAGCAGCGCGTCGAAGCTGGCCATCACCGCGACCGACAACGTGCGCGTCGGCGACAAGTACACGGTGACCATCGACAGTGTCCCCTATTCGGTGGAGGTGACGGCCGACAACATCGGCACCATCGGCACCTATGACGGGCTGGCGAACGCGGTCGCGACCAAGATCAACTCGGCCCGCCCGTCGGCGCCGGTGATCGCCACGGTCACCAACTCCCAGGTGACGCTGACGGCGCGCAACCCCGGCACGCCGTTCAAGATGGACCAGCAGTACACCTCCGGCACCGCCACCTCGAACAAGATCAACGGCCCGACCATCAGCCCCCCGACGGAGAACCGCGGGCAGCAGCAGGTCTTCTCCTTCCCGCAGACCCAGATCGACATCGGCGACCGCTACACGATCACGATCGACGGCAAGCCGGTTTCCGTCGCGGTCGACAGCACCAACTACGGCTCGTTCGAGGACATCACCGGCGTCGCGCAGGAACTGGCGAACAAGATCAACGCGGCCGGCCTGAACGTCACCGCTTCGGCGACCAACGGGCGGCTGACCATCGTCCACAACACGCCGAACACCGGCAAGTTCACGGCCATCCCGTCGGTCGACAACGCCACGGGCAGCTCCGGCACGCTGAGCGGCGGGACGATCACCACGAACGTCGCCGGCGTCAACCAGCAGCGGGCCATCACCCTGACCGGCTCGCCGGGCGACGTGGGGGCCGTCTACAGCGTGACCATCGACCAGACGACGATCAGCTACACGACCAAGGGCGACGAGACCTCGATGGAGGACATCACCGCCAAGCTGGCCGATCTGGTCAACGCCAACACCTCGCTGTCGGTGACCGCCGGCGCGGTGGGCAGCGTGCTGACCCTGACCTCGAAGACCCAGAGCGGTGTCGCCGCCGACCAGTTCTCCGTCGATCCCTTCACCTCCTCCGGCCAGACCCCGGCCTATGTGCAGCTCGGCTTCGGCACCAACAAGGACAATGTCGGCACGATCACCAGCATCAGCACCGCCAAGGTTGGCACGGGCTCCGCGGTGACCAACTCGAACCAGACCACGGGGGCCGACGCGACCGTGACCTTCACGGTGGACTACGGCTTCGGCCCGCAGCAGATCACGCTGAACCTCGGCAAGTTCGGCAAGTCGGGCGGCCTGACCCAGTATGCCGGCAGCGAGATCAACGTCACGCAGCTCGTCCAGGACGGTGCCTCGCGCGGCCAGTTCAAGGAGGTGGTCTACGGCGACAACGGCGACGTGATCGTCAACTACGACAACGGCCGCAGCCGCGTCATCGGCCGCATCCCGGTGGTGACCTTCAACAACCCGAACGCGCTGCAGCGCGAAGCCGGCGGCGTGTTCATCGAGACGGAGGACGGCGGCCGGCCGAACTTCAACGACCCGGACACCAACGGTGCCGGCGCGGTGGTCGCCAACAGCGTGGAATCGTCCAACGTCGACATCGCGGACGAGTTCACCAAGCTGATCGTCACCCAGCGCACCTACTCCGCCAACACGAAGATCGTCACGACTTCGGACGAGATGCTGCAGGAAGTCCTCGGCCTGAAGCGCTGATCCTGCAGCAGTGACCGACCCGGGGCGCGCCGCCTGAGCCGCGCGCCCCGATCGGGCGGACGGCAAAGCCGGCGCCCGACCTCCTCCGCCCGACAGAAGGTCCACGGCCATGTCCCTCTTCTCAGCCCTGAGCAGCGCGACCGCGGGATTGCGCACCGTCCAGGCCAATGTGAAGCTGGTCTCGGACAACATCGCCCGCGCGGACGATCCCACCCGGACCCGCCACACCACCACGCAGATCGTGGACGGCAGCGGCCAGGTCGTGACGACCGAGTACCGGCGCGAGGTGGACAAGGCCCTGCGTGCCCAGGTGGACGAACTGACCGCCCGCGACGGATTCTCGTCCACCCAGGCCGGCTACATGCAGCAGCTCGGCGACCTGATGCGGACGACCAACGGGAAGCCGCAGCTCAACAGCTATGCCGAGACCTTCCAGGCAGCCTGGAAGACGCTGGAGACCTCACCGGAGAACGAGACCGCCCAGTACCAGCTCGTCCAGGCCGCCGACAACTTCGCCCGCGAGATCCAGCGCGTGTCGAAGGGGGTGGAGGAGATGCAGCAGTCCATGACGAACGATCTCCGGACGTCCGTGGACCGGGTGAACCAGCTCCTGAAGGACATCAGCGCCATCAACGACAACATCGTCTCGCTGAAGGGCTACGGCTCCGCGGCGAACGAGGTGGCCGACAAGCGGGACGGGCTGATCCGCGAGCTCAACAGCTACATGAGCGTGCGCGCGGTCGAGCGCCCGGACGGCCGGATGGCCCTGTTCTCGCCGACCGGCCTGGCGCTGGTCGACGCCGAACCGGCAAAACTTTCCTTCGACGGCGGCAATATCAACCTGGAGACCGGCAATCATATCACCCCGGTCAGCGACAGCATGCAGCAGGGCAAGATCGGCGCCCTGTTCTCGATGCTGAAGGACGGGTCGACCGCCAGCCCGCCGACGAAGGCCAGCGCCGAGCCGACCGGCGAGATCATCCGCAAGCTGCGCTCGCAGCTCGACGCCTTCGCCAAGGAGTTCGTGGGCGAGACGAAGCCCGGCCAGCCCACCAGCTTCCGCGACGCCTACAACGGCGCCAAGCCGGTGAAGGAGGGCGAGGAGCCGACCCTGTTCTTCGAGGGGACCGACCGCTTCACCATCGGCGTCAGCGCCAACCTCTTGGAAAACCGGACGAAAATCAAGCAGTCGGCGATCAGCCCGGTGGTCGCGGCGATGAACACCGTCGGCCGCAACCTGACCGCCGACGGGCTGAAGCTGGAGGACACCTCCTACAGCGGGATGGCCAGCGCCATCACCGGCGGCTGGATGGCGGCCGCCAAGACGGTCAACGACATGAGCGCCCAGAACAAGGAATCCCGGCAGATCCTGGAAGAGCGCTACCACTCCAAGACCGGCGTGAACATCGACGAGGAAATCGCGAATCTCCAGCAGCTTCAAACATCCTACGCCGCTTCGGCACGAGTCATGCAAGTGGCTTCGGCGATGTTTGACGCGCTGGAGGCTGTCGTCCGATGAGCACGATCACGCAAGTCAGCACCTACTCACGCTATCTGAGCCTGGTGCGCAACCTGACCAACGGCCAGGGGACCGTGGACTCGCTGTCGCAGCAGCTCACCACGGGCAAGAAGTCGGTGGACCTGAACGCCTACGGGCCGGAGGTGCAGAAGCTCCTCGACCTGCGGGCGGAGATGGCCCGGCGCAACAATTACGTCCAGAACATCGACACCGCGAGCCCGCGCCTGCAGGCGACGGACAAGGTGCTGACGAGCCTGGAAAAGCTGGCGACGGACTGGCAGTCCAGCAACCTGATGCCGTTCGAGCCCGGCCCGCCCAGCGTCACCTCGACCTACAACGCCAACGCCGATGCGATGGACGTGTCGCTGAACCTCAGCAAGTCCAAGCTGATGGTCGGTGCGCGCTTCACCGTGACGGCCGTGCCGTCGAAGGACGGCGCCAACGGCACCTACGACGTGACGGTCAGCGACGGGCTGGGCGGGACCTCCACCCGCAGCATCAACCTGAAGACCGTGCCGCCCAACGACGGCGGCGGCTACAACTTCAAGATTGCCGGCGGCCCCGGCGAGGGCGCGGTGCTGAACCTGGATTTCAAGAACCTGCAGGCCGCCTCCAGCAGCAACTTCACCGTCACCTTCCCCAAGGCCGACCAGATGAAGGAGCGGGCGGAGGGCGCGCTGCGCGACATCCGACAGTATCTGAACGAGCGGTTCGGCGAACGCTTCCTGTTCTCCGGCTCGCGCTTCTCGACCGAGCCGGTGACCGACCTGTCGGCCGGCCCCCAGGTGACCAAGGTCACGCTGAACGGCCCGATCGTCAGCGACGAAGACTATTTCGAGGTGACGATCAACGGCCGCAAGTTCGGCTATCAGGTGGGGCCGACCGATCCGAAGACTCTGTCGTCGGTCGCCGACGCGCTGACGCAGCAGATCGCCAAGGCCGATCCGCCCCTGCCGGTGACCCTGCAGTCCAAGGACGGCATCATCACCGTGACGGGCAAGGACGCCAGCCAGAAGTTCGACGTGTCGGCGCGGGTCTTCAACAGCGCCAGCATCGACAATTCGGCGACCACGCCGACGACCGTGCAGGCGGCGACCGCCACGGCGCAGCAGGTCGATTCCTTCACGCTGACCGGCGACAAGGTGGACATCGGCGACACCTTCGAGTTCTCGGTCCATGTCGGCGATCCTGACGACCCGTTCAACCAGAAATACTATACCCAGTACCCCAACGAGCCGCGCGACCTGCCGCCCTACACGGAGTACAAGGTCAGCTATACGGTCACCGAGAAGGACTACAACGCCGGCGTGACGGACACCACGCAGGTGGCGACCCAGCTCCGCCAGCAGTTCAACACGCTGTACCCGAATGCTCCGCTCACCGCGCAGGGCAGCGGCGCGACGATCCTGCCGACCAGCAACGGCATGCTGGACCCGAACCATCCGAACCGCACGCAGCTTTTCTCGACCACGGCCAAGGCGGTCAACGGGTCGGTCCAGAACACCGTTTCGGTCGCCACGCTGCCGCCGGTGCCGGACAAGGTGATGGACATCCCCGACACCACGCCGCCCGACCTGCCCTTCTACGATTCGGAGTTCCTGACCAAGGGCAAGAACCCCGAGGCCTACCGCAAGGCGATGGTCACGGCAGACGACAGTCTCAACATCACCTATGGCGTGACCGCCGACGACCAGGCGTTCCAGACGCTGATCAAGGCCTTCCGCCTTGCCCGCGCCGCGGCCTCCAACCCCGGCAAGTACGAGGAGCTGGTCGGCCAGTCGCGCAGCCTGATGGCCGAGGCGCAGGGCCAGGTGCGCAACATCCACGCCAAGGTCGCGTCCGACCTCGCGACGCTGGAGGACCAGAAGACCACCCACAAGACGGCCATCGCCACCCTGACCGACCGCGTCGCCAAGATCGAGGGCATCGACGAGACGGAGGTGGCGGCCCGCCTCAGCTCCGCCATGAACACGCTGCAGGCCTCCTACACCGTCGCCGGCCAGACGCAGAAGCTGTCGCTGCTGAACTACATCGCCTGAGGTCAGGCGGCGGCGACGGCCGGATCGGCGATGCGGGGGAAGCGCAGGGTGAAGCGGGTTCCCCGGCCGAGGCCGCTGTCCACGGAGATGGTGCCGTGCAGCCGGCTGGTGACGAGGTTGTAGACGATGTGGAGGCCGAGCCCGCTGCCGCCGCTGCCGCGACGGGTGGTGAAGAAGGGATCGAAGATCTTCGGCAGGACCTCCGGCGCGATGCCGCGGCCGGTGTCGGCGACGATCAGCTCCACGGTCTTGCGGTCGGTCAGCCGGGCGGCGATGGTGATGGTGCCCGGCTCCTCCGGTTCCAGCGCGTGGATCAGCGCGTTCATGATGAGGTTGGTCAGGATCTGCGACAGGGCCCCGGGATAGCCGTCCAGCTCGATCTCCTCCGGGCAGTCGATGACGATCTGCAGGCCCTGGCGGTTCTTGTAGGTCGGGTGCAGGCTGCGCAGCAGTTCCTCGACATACTCGCGCAGCAGGAAGCTGCGTCGCTCGTCGCTCGACTGGTCGACGGCGACCAGCTTGAAGCTCTGCACGAGATTGGCGGCGCGGGTGCAGTTGGCGAGGATCAGGTTCGCCATTTCCTGCCCGTCGGTCAGGAAGCGCTGGAAGTCCGACCGCCGCAGCGCGCCGGCGGCATGCTGGCGCTCCAGCTCCTCCATCAGGGCCTGAAGCTGGGAGGCGCCGGTGATGGTGATGCCGATCGGCGTGTTGACCTCGTGCGCCACCCCGGCGACGAGCTGGCCGAGCGATGCCATCTTCTCCGCCTGGATCAGGCTCGCCTGGGTCGCCTTCAGCTCGCGCAGCGCCTGCTCGGCGGCATCGCGCGACTGGCGCAGGGCCTCTTCCGCCTCCACCTCGCGGGTGACGTCGACGACGACCGCCTGCACCGCCGGGCCGTCCATCCACTCCACCCGCCGCCCGGTCAGCTCCACCCAGAGCAGGCTGCCGTCGAGGCGCCGTGCGCGGATGCGCCGCCGGGCGGTCGGCTGCCCGGTGCTGATCAGGTACTCGGCGTTGGAGACGAGCTGCGGCAGTTCATCCTCGGTCACCAGGGCGCCGAGGGAGGGCAGGGCGAGCACTTCCGGCACCGTCATGTTCAGCATGGCGGCGAAGCTGTCGTTGGCGTAGAGCGGCCGGAAGTTCCGGTGGATGATGATGCCCTGGATCGAGCCTTCCACGAGGCTGCGGAAGCGCCGCTCGTTCTCGGCGAGGTCGCGCTGGCGGCGGTCGATCTCGTCGATGAAGTAGCGGATCGACGAGGCGATGTCGGTGATCTCGTCATGGCCGCCGACCGGGATGGCGGCCTGCGTGCCGGCGACCCGCTGCATCACCGCGTCGTTGAGGCCGACGAGGCGGGAGGACAGGAAGCGCCGGAAGACGAAATAGACGCCGACCGCGAGCAGGGCCGAGGCGCCGACCAGTGCCAGCACGACCCGCCCCCGCTCCGTGATCAGGCCGACGATGGCGTCCGTGCGGTCGGCCGACTGGTCGCGCAGCGCCTCGAACAGCGTGCGGGTCGAGCGGTCCACCGTCTCCGCCAGGACGCGGGCCTGCCCGGTCAGCGCCTGCGCCGGTTGCGCGCCTGCACCCGCTCCACCGCGCTGTGGAACAGGCCGCCGGGCGATACCAGCAGGTCGATCAGCTCCTGGTGCATGGCCGCCATAATGGGACCCGACGGCCGGTGGCCGCGACGGCGATCTGCCCAGCTCGCCCAGCGTCCGTTCGGCCGCCCGCTGTTCCGCCTTCAGCCGGCTGAGATGCTCGAGCTGGTGGAGCCGGCGGCCCGCGCCATCAGGGCGCCGATGCGCGCCGCACCAGGGACCGGCATCGGGATCGGACAGCCGTTCCAGCCCGTCCGACAGGCGGCTCAGGCCCCGCGCGGCCTCCGACTGGGCGGTTCGCCGCTCTCGATCTGGCGGGCGACCTCGGCATTGAGGTCCGAAACCGTGGGCGGCCAGATCAGCAGGGTGGAGCGCATCTGGTCGAGAAGCTGCCCCCCGTTCCAGCGCGGCATCCTCGTTGAGCTGCCCGCGCATGCGGGCGACCAGCAGATGCAGCGTCTCCAGGTCGGAGACGACCTCGTTGTAGATCGACCGGCGCTGCGGCGTCGAGGTGGCGCTGGCCAGAAGCGGAAGCTGCGCCACCAGCTTCTGCAGCGAGCTGTGCAGCTCGGCGCCGGTGATCAGCTCCGGCAGGGTGGTGCGCGACAGCGAGGTGACCTCGGCCCGGAAGGTCCGGAAGGAGGAGAGCGAGACGCCGGCGATCGTCACCACCAGCAGCATCATCACCGACAGGCCGGCGGTGATGCGCATGGCGATGCCGAAGCGGCGCCGGCGCTGCCGGGCGGCCAGGGCCGCGGCGGAGTCGGGTGGCGCCTTGCCTGCCGCAGCGCGGCCCTGCCCGTCTGCGGTCATGGGGCGGTGCCTCCGGTGCCGGCACTCACCGCTTCACCGTCATGCGGCCGTCGAGCCGCGGCGCGAAGACACCCGTGCGGGTGATGGTCGCGATCAGCAGGGTCGAGACGAAATCGCTGTCCCGCTCCTCCAGCAGGCGGGAGCGGAGACCAGCATGCTGTAGCCGTCGCCGCCCGCCGCCAGATAGCTGCTGGTCGCCAGCCGGTAGTGCGACGCGCGTCCACCGGCTTGCCGCCGATCGCCAGATCCACCACCCGCCGCCCCGGCGGACGGGTGGCGTCCACGACGACGCGCGCGTTCGACAGGTGGGGGAAGCGGCCCTGCAACTGTTCGATCCCGCTGACGCCGCTCTCAACCGCTTCCATAGCTGTTGTCCGGTTACATCGAGCACGACGCCGACATCATGGTAGGGCAGTTCGGAATAGATGTCGTGGCGGGTCAGGACGGTTCCGGCGGCATAGCTCCTGTCCCCCGGATCCCGCCGCCGTTGAACAGCGCCACGTCGGCGTCGAGCGCCAGGCGCAGCGTGTCGACCACGGTATTGGCGAAGGCGCTCTCCCCGCCGCGGACGGTCTCCCGCCGGGTGTCGATGTTCTCCTCGAGCCGGCCGACCTCCATGCTCAGCAGCCCGTCGAGCCGCGCGGAATAGGCGCGGGTCCTGGCATCGAGATCCGGATCGGGGGAAATGGTCGCGGTGTCGATCACCCGGACCGACGCGACCAGACGAGGCGCTGGCTGTCGCGCTCCCCGACGCGGTCGATGGTGATGTCGAGCGCCAGGACGTAGTTGGCCTGCGGCGCCACCGTGGCGCTGAGGAACTTTCCGTCATAGTCGACGCCGATGTCGCGCCCGCGGTCCTGGTAGAGGACGATGTCGGTCGGCCGGGCGGCGATTACCGCGGTGTGCGTGTTGCCGGAGCTGCTGGTCAGCGCCACCGTCAGGTCCACGCCCTCCGCCTTCATCGCCCGCGCCCGCTCGGCGATGGCGACGGCCGGGTCGCGGAACTCCGTCTGCGGGGTGCGGGTGGTCTCCTTCGTCTGCAGCGGCGTTCCCGCCAGCACGCCGACGCGGAAGGGGCCGGCGCGAAGCACCACCGCGCTTTCCAGGCCGTCCGGCGGCTTGCCGGTGGCGCGGTCGATGGCGTTGGTGGTGATCATGGGGAAGCCGGCCTCGAAGGCGCGGGTCATCAGCTTGTCGTCGCCGTGGTGGAATTCCCGGTTCAGGGCCGCCATGACGTCCGGCCCGATGCCGTTCAGCAGGTCGATGATGTGCGCGCCCTGGTCGTAGAAGGCCAGCACCGAGGGGGCGAGGGTCTGGCCGCCGTGCAGCACCAGCACCGTGCCGCGCTCCGCCCGTTCCTGGCGCACCAGGGCGGCGAGCCGGGGCAGCCCGCCGCGCGGCCGCGCCTCCTCCAGGTCGGTGGTGCTGTGGGCGTAGAGGATGGTGAAGCGGAACGGCTCCGCCCGGGCGGCGAGGGCCCCCGACGACAGACAGGCGACGGCCAGAATCAGACGCAGCAGACCCGCCAACTTCATTCAGAAAACCCCGGAGCACCGAATCCCAGCCTGGAGCCGGCAAGCGAGGCGTCATAGGCCGCGGCACCCCGAAGCTCGGCGGGAGGGATTATGCTCTCTTGCCAGCGCTTGTTGAAGCAAAGCCGCGTTACCGCTTTGTCATACAGGTTACCTCGCCGCCTCCGCCCTTGCCGGGTCCCTGCCATGGCGCGGGCGGATCGGTCTGCCGCAGCCCCTTCGATCGGCCGGAAAAGGGTTACCGCCATCCGGTGCCGGAGGGGCAAGAGCATAACGAGACTTATTTGCAATTGATCATATCCCGCCCATTCCCAAAGTCGGACGTGGTGCATCGCAACCAGACGGCGCCGGCTGGCCCGGATGAGGGCGATCCGCAACCTTTGATTATAGAATTCCTGGGAGGCACCTGATGTCCCGTACCCCCTGTTCCTGAGCGGACGCCGAGACGTCGGGCGCCGGTCCGAAGGGCCGACGCGGCGGCAACTTGTTCTCGGCGCCTCGTTGCTGGCGCTGGCTGCGCCGGTCGCGGGAACGGCGGGGGCGGCATCGGTGGCCGGCCCGGGATTCGGCCTGGGATTCGGCCTGGGATTCAGGGGCGCGCCGGTGCGGGGCGGGGCGGTGGAGACCGTCATCCACCCCTCGGGCTGGGTGCTGCGGTCCGACGACCTGATCCACCTGCCGACCGCGTGAGGGCCTCCCGATGATCGTCGACCTGACCGACGGGTTCACCCCGAAGCCCCAGTATGACGTGTGCGTGATCGGCGCCGGCCCCGCCGGCATCTCGATCGCCCGTTCCCTGGCCCAGCGCGGCCGCAGCGTCTTCGTGGCGGAAGGGGGAGAGCGCGGCTATTCCCCCGAATCGCAGGACTGCTATCGCGGCGAGGTGAAGGGCGACCCCTACTTCGAACTGGACCTCGCGCGGCTGCGCTTTCTGGGAGGAACCAGCAACCATTGGGGAGGCTGGTGCCGCCGGCTGGACGCCCGCGATTTCCACCCGAAGGCGGCGGCACCGCAGACCGGTTGGCCGATCCGGATGGAAGACCTGCTGCCCTACCAGGAGGAGACCCGCAGGATCCTCGAGATCAAGGAGCAGACGCCCGACAAGCTGCTGCCCGGCTCCTCGACCCTGGAACTGCTCTCCTTCACCGAGAGCGGTCCGCCCGTGAAGTTCGGGTTGAAGTACGAGGAGGAACTGGAGAAGTCGCGCACCATCGATGTCTGCATGATGGCGAACTTCGTCGGGTTCGAGGTGCAGGACCGGGTGGTGACCGGCGCCAGCTTCCGCAACTACGGCGATCTGCAGCGGACGATCAAGGCGAAGACCTACATCCTGGCCTGCGGCTGCATCGAGAATGCCCGCCTCCTGCTGAACGAGAACCGGCGCCACGACAACCGGCTGGGCAACCAGGGCGACGCGGTCGGCCGCTACTGGATGGAGCACCCGACCTTCACGCTGGGCGAGTTCGTCCTGTTCCCCGACTATCTCGGCGACGGGCTGTTCGACCTGGACGATCTGGACATGGAGAGCCAGGTGAACCGCCGCTGGTTCATCGGGCCGACCACCGCCTTCATGGAGGAAAAGCGCATCCTGAACTGCGGCATCCGGCTGGAGCCGGTGAACCGCAGCCGGTCCCGCCAATATCTCGCCGACCTCGTCTGCAACTCGCCCGACGTGCTGCAGCCGCTCCTCGCCAGCTTCGGCCGGGAAATCCGCTGCATCGGCAAGATCCGCGCCGCCTGGGAGCAGGAGCCGGTGGCCTCGAACCGCGTCGCGCTGGCCGAGGAGACCGACAGCTTCGGCATTCCGCGGGTCGTCCTGCACTGGAAGAAGACCGAGCTGGACCGCCGCACCCCGCGCGAGATGGCGCTTCCCGTCGCCCGCTATGTGGCGGAACAGAATTTCGGCCGGGTGAGGCTGGATCCCTGGGTGCTGGACGACACGCTGCCCTTCCCCGACCATGACGAGCTGGCCGGCTATCACCACATGGGGGGCACCCGCATGGCGGAGACGCCGAAGGACGGGGTGGTCGACCGCAACTGCCGCGTCTTCGGGACGGAGAACCTCTATGTCGCGGGTTCCAGCCTGTTCCCGTCCAGCGGCCACGCCAACCCGACCCAGACGCTGGTCGAGCTGGCGCTGCGCCTCGCCGACCATCTCAACCGCACGCTGGAGGCCTCGCCGATCCTGCCGGCCAAGCTGGAGGCGGTCAGCGGCGGCTGATCCCGCCATGGAGGACGCACGCCGGCATCGGGGCGGACCCGGTGCCGGCGTGGTGCCGGGCCTGCGGGCGCCGCTTACATGCCGAACGGCGTGGGGCGCGGCGTGGTGTCGGAGGACGGCGGCAGGATCGGTATCGGGAAGCTGGGCTGCTCGCCGGTCAGCGTCTTCAGGAAGGCGACGATCTTCGCATTCTCGTCGTCGGAGAAGGACTTGCCGAGCTGGATGCGGCCCATGGTGTTCACCGCCTGCTTCAGCGTGGCGGCTTCGCCGTCATGGAAGTAGGGGTAGGTCAGCTCGACGTTGCGCAGGGTCGGGACCTTGAAGTTGAAGCGGTCGGCCTCGTCCTTGGTGACGGCGACGCGCCCCTCGGCCGGGCTGGAGGCCGTGTAGGGCTCGACGACGCCCATCTTCTGGAAGGAGTTGCCGCCGACCGCCGGGCCGTTGTGGCAGGCGACGCAGCCGCTGTCCTTGAACAGGGCGTAGCCCTCGGCCTCGGCCGCGGTCAGGGCGGTCTTGTCGCCCTTCAGCCACTTGTCGAAGCGCGAGTTCGGGGTGACCAGCGTCTCCTCGAAGGCGGCGATGGCCTTGGTCACCTGGTCGATGTCCACCGTGTCGGAGCCGAAGACCGCCTTGAACTCCGCGACATAGCCCGGGATGGACTGCAGGACCGAGACCGCCAGCTCGTGGGTGAAGGCCATCTCGCCCGGATTGGCGATGGGGCCGCCGGCCTGCGCCTTGAGGTCCGCCGCACGGCCGTCCCAGAACTGGGCGAGGTTCATGCTGGAGTTCAGGACGGTCGGGGCATTGATCGGCCCCTTCTGCCAGTGATCGCCGATGGAGGTCTTCAGATTGTCCGTTCCGCCCATCGACAGGTTGTGGCAGGAATTACAGGAAATGAAACCGGACTTGGACAGGCGAGGGTCGAAATAGAGCTTCTTACCCAGCTCCACAAGTCCGGGATTGGTTACCTTGGCGGGCTCGATAGGCTGGATCGGTTCGTCCTTCAGCGATTGTGCGATTCCCGCTCCACTGACCGAAGCCAGCAGGACGGCCGCCAGCGACAGGGCGATAGTCTTGGACATATTCCTCTCCCACTATTTCTGATGGAATCGCCGCGATTCCGGATCGAAACATTGGAAAGGTTATAAAGAGCTGTTTTGGTCATACCACTGCACGTCCTGTCGCGCGGCGGAATGCCTCAGTCTACGTATGGTCTTTCCGCTTTGCGCCGGTCAGCCGGTGAAGAGACGGCCTTCCGGGTGCCGGATGCGCGCCGGCGTCGGAGCGGCGAGCAGGAAGGCGAGGCCGAGCGGCCCGATGCGGCCGATGAACATCACGAGCCCCACCACCAGATAACCGAAACCGTCCAGCCTCGCCGTGGTGCCGCGCGACAGGCCCGTCGTGCTGAAGGCCGACGCGATCTCGAAGGCGAGGTCGAGGAACGGCTCCTCATGGGTCAGCGTCAGCAGGAAGATGCCGGTCAGCACCACCAGCAGGCTGATGGCGGTGATCGCCAGCACCTTCACGACCTCCTGCATGGCGATGCTGCGCCCGAAGGCCTGCGGCACCGGCTGCCGCCGGAGGAAGGCCAGGGTGGCGAGCAGGAGCAGCAGGAAGGTGGTCACCTTGATGCCGCCCGCGGTGGAGGTGCTTCCCCCGCCGATCAGCATCAGGCTGATGACCATCAGCGAGGTGCTGTCGCGCAGCGCCCCGATGTCCACCGTGTTGAAGCCGGCGGTGCGGGTGGTCACCGCCTGGAACCACGCGGCCATGATCCGCTCGCCGACCCCATGGAGCCCGCCCAGCGTCCCGGGGTTGGTCCACTCCAGCAGCAGGAACCCGAGGAAGGCGCCGGGGATCAGGATCGCGGTGCCGGCCAGCATCAGCTTGGTGTGGAGCGCCAGCCGCCGCCAGCGCCGCTGCGACCACAGATCGAACAGCACCGTGAAGCCCAGCCCGCCGACGATGATCAGCAGCGGAATGACGAGGTTGACCAGGGGATCTCCGGCCCAGCGGACCATGCTGTCCGGCCACAGCGCGACCCCGGCGTTGTTGAAGGCGGAGACGGCATGGAAGAGGGCGAGGAACAGCCCCTCCGACCAGCCGTAGTCGGGCACCCAGCGCAGGGCGAGCAGGATGGCCCCCGCCCCTTCGATCCCCAGCACGACCACCAGGATCACCCGGACGAGCCGGCCGAGGTCGCCGAGCGAGGTCTGGTTCAGGTCCTCCCGCAGGATGATGCGGTGGCGCAGCGGGAAGGAGCGGCCGAGCAGCATGATGACCAGCGTGGCGAAGGTCATCAGCCCCAGCCCGCCGAGCTGGATCAGCAGCAGGATCACCAGCTGGCCGGCCCGCGTGAAGTGCGAGCCGACGTCCACCACCGCCAGCCCGGTGACGGTGACGGAGGAGACGGCGGTGAACAGGGCGTCCGCCCAGGAGAGCGGGGCCGTCGTCATTCCCGGCAGCTTCAGCAGCAGGACGCCGATCGCCGCCACCCCGCCGTAGAGCAGGGCGAGCACCGTCGGCGGGGAAAGGCGGACGGCCGGCTCCACCCGGCGGCGAAGGCCGCCCCGGTCGCGCGCCCTCACAGCGACTTCCCGAGCCGCCGCAACTCGTCCTGCCGGCCCATCAGCAGGATGCGGTCGCCGGCCTGGAGGTGCAGGCCGCCCCGGCCATCCTCGCCCCCGCCATCCTCCAGGCAGGTCCTGCCGCGCATCAGGCCGAGGAAGCGGACGTCGAACTCGCCGCCGATGCCCAGGCTGTCGAGGCTGCGGCCCTCCAGCTCCCCGGGGACCTGGACCTTGACGACGAAGAGGTCGCCGCCGACGCGGATGTAGTCCAGCACATAGGGCGTATTGAGCGACTGGGCGACATGCAGGCCCATCTCGCGCTCCGGCTCGATGATGCGGTCGGCGCCGAGCTTGCTCAGGATCCGCGCGTGGGTGGCGCTCAGCGCCTTGACCCAGACGCACTTCACGCCCATCGACTTGGCGGCCATGGTGCAGAGGATGCTCGATTCGAGATCCTCGCCGATGGCGACCACCACCACGTCGTAGTCGGCGAGCCCGGCGTCGGCCAGCGCCCGCTCGTCACGGGCGTCGGCGATGACGGTGTGGGCGAGCCGGTCGGCGACGGCGCGGACCCGCTCCTCGCTGCGGTCCAGTCCCAGCACGTCCTTGCCGAGCCGTTCCAGTTCCAGCGCCACGGTGCTGCCGAAGGTGCCGAGCCCGATGACGGCGAAGCTGCGATGTCGTGCCAGGGGCATGGTGTCGTCGGTCTCCGGACGTGGAGGGAAGGGGCGACAGACGCAATAACGGATGCGCCCGCCTGTTGCCAAGGACGCAAGCCCGCCTGCGGTCGGCCGGAAAAGGCGTCCTCCATCATCGGGCTAGACCGAAAGGCTGGGGCGGAACGGGTTGTTTTGCTACCGGACCGGAACCTATAGTCGGCGCATGAGACTCACCCGCAATCATGCCAGGACCTTCCCTGACCGCGGGTGCGGCGCCCTGGCGCCGTCCGGGCCGACGGGTGGCCGGAAACGACGCCTGGAAGGGCCGCGATGACGATGGCCGACGTCTCCTTCCTCGCCGGCGGCGGCGAGATGGGTGCCCTGATGCGGGGGCACGACTGGGGCCGCTCCCCTCTCGGCCCGCCCGAGGGCTGGCCGCCCGCCCTGCGCACGGTGGTCGGGCTGATGCTGACCTCCAGCTTTCCCATGTTCGTCGCCTGGGGGGCGGAGCTGGCCTTCCTCTACAACGACGGCTACCGCCCGATCTTCGGCGCGCGGCATCCCACGGCGCTCGGCCGTCCCTTCGCCGAGGTGTGGTCGGAGATCTGGACCGACATCAGCCCGCTGGTCGACCGCGCGCTGGCCGGAGAGGCGACCTACCACGAGGATCTGCCGCTCGTCATGGAGCGCAACGGCTATCCGGAGGAGACCTACTTCACCTTCTCCTACAGCCCGCTGCGCGACGAGGCCGGGCAGGTGCGCGGCATGTTCTGCGCCTGCACCGAGACGACCGAGAAGGTGATCGCCGAACGCCGCCTGCGGGCGACCGAGGCGGAGCTGCGCGCGGCCAACGCCCGGCTTGCCGCCGAGGGCGAGCATCTGCGCGAGCTGTTCCGCCAGGCGCCCGGTTTCATGGCGGTGGTGCGCGGGCCGGATCACGTCTTCGAGCTGGCCAACTCGGCGTATCAGACCCTGGTCGGCCACCGCGAGCTGATGGGCCGGCCGGTGCGGGAGGCCTTTCCCGACCTGGAGGGCCAGGGCTTCTTCGAGCTTCTCGAGCGGGTCCACCGGACGGGCGAGCCCTTCGTGGGCCACGAGCAGCCGTTGCGGATCAGGCGGGGGCCGGAGGGGCCGGAGGAGGAACGGTTCCTCAACTTCGTCTACCAGCCGATCCGCGACCGCGACGGCCGGGTGACCGGCATCTTCGTCGAAGGCAGCGACGTGACGGAGGCCAGGCGTTCGGCGGAGGCGCTCAAGGCGAGCGAGGAGCGGCTGCGCGTGGCGCAGGAGGCCGGCGCCATCGGCACCTTCGAGCTGCGCGGCGACGGCATGCTGGCCGTCTCGGAGACCTTCTGCCGCCTGTGGGGCGTGCCGCCGCGCCCGCTGGTGCCCCTGCGCGAGCTGGCGGCGATGATCCACCCGGAGGACCGCCCGCGGCTGACCACGCTGACGCCCGGCGCCGTGCCGGAGGACGGGCTGGACTATGTCGAGTACCGCATCCGCCGGCCGGACACCGGCGAGACCCGCTGGATGGCCCGGCGCGGGCAGGCGGTGCGCAGCGGTCGGGACGGAGGGCGGCGGGTGCTCGGCGTCTCCTACGACATCACCGACCGCAAGCGCATCGAGGAGGAACTGCGGGAGCTGAACGCCACGCTGGAGTGCCGGGTGGCGGAACGCACCGCCGACCGTGACCGCATGTGGCGCCTGTCCACCGACGTGATGCTGGTCGCGCGGTTCGATGGAACCGTCACCGCGGCGAACCCGGCCTGGATGGTGCTTCTCGGCTGGGCGGAGCGCGACCTGCTCGGCCGTTCCTTCCTCGACCTGATCCACCCCGACGACCTGCCGGCGACCCAGGCGGAGAGCGCGAGGCTCGCCGCCGGCCGGACCACGCGGAACTTCGAGAACCGCTACCGGCACAAGGACGGCAGCTATCGCTGGCTGTCCTGGATCGCCGTGCCGGATGCCGACCTGATCCATGCCGTGGGACGCGACGTCACCGCCCAGAAGGAGGCGGACGCCGCCCTGCGCCAGGCCCAGAAGATGGAGGCGGTCGGTCAGCTCACCGGCGGGGTGGCGCACGACTTCAACAACCTGCTGCAGGTGATCGGCGGCAACCTCCAGCTTCTGCTGCGCGACATCGCCGGGCAGGAGCGGGCGGAACACCGCGTGCGCAACGCGCTGACCGCGGTGTCGCGGGGGTCGAAGCTGGCCTCCTCGCTGCTGGCCTTCGCGCGGCGCCAGCCGCTGGAGCCGCGGGCGGTCGATCTCGGCCGGCTGATCCGCAATCTCGACGACATGATCCGCCGGGCGATCGGCGAGGAGATCGAGATCGAGACGATCAGCGCCGCCGGGCTGTGGAACACGCTGGTCGACCCGACGCAGGTGGAGAACGCCCTGCTGAACCTGGCGATCAACGCCCGCGACGCCATGAACGGCCGCGGCAGGCTGACCATCGAGACCGGCAACGCCGTGCTGGACGACGAGTATGCCCTGCGGCACGGCGATCTGCGGCCGGGGCAGTATGTGATGCTGGCGGTGACCGACACCGGCTGCGGCATGGCGCCGGCGGTGCTGGACCGGGTGTTCGAGCCCTTCTTCACGACGAAGCCGGAGGGACAGGGTACCGGCCTCGGCCTCAGCATGGTGTACGGTTTCGTCAAGCAGTCGGGCGGTCACGTCAAGATCTACAGCGAGCCCGGCCAGGGCACGACCATCCGTCTCTACCTGCCGCGCACCCATCAGGAGGAGGACCTCGCGGTCGAGCTCGACAGCGGCCCGGCCGGCGGCGGCAGCGAGACCATCCTGGTCGTCGAGGACGACGAGGAGGTGCGGGCGACGGTGGTGGAGATGCTGTCCGACCTCGGCTACCGCGTGCTGCAGGCCCGCGATGCCCAGAGCGCGCTCGTCGTGCTGGAAAGCGGCGTGCCGGTCGATCTGCTGTTTACCGACGTCGTGATGCCGGGGCCGCTGCGCAGCCCGGATCTCGCCCGCAAGGCGCGGGAACGGCTGCCCGACCTCGCCGTCCTGTTCACCTCCGGCTACACGCAGAACGCCATCGTCCATGGCGGGCGGCTCGACGCCGGGGTGGAACTGCTGAGCAAGCCCTACACGCGCGAGGCGCTGGCCCGCAAGGTGCGGCATGTGCTGCGCAACCAGGCCCAGCAGAACGCCGCCCGCCACGCCGCGCAGGCGCGGACGCCGGCCCTGCCCGGGGTGGCCGGAGCCGGGGCGCTGAGGATCCTCCTGGTGGAGGACGAGGTGCTGATCCGGCTGGCGACGGCGGAGATGCTGGCCGACCTCGGCCATGAGGTGATCGAGGCCGGCGATGCGGAAGAGGCGCTGTCGCTCGCCGAGACGGAGGCGGTCGATCTGCTGATGACCGACCTGACGCTGCCCGGCCTCTCCGGCGGCGAGCTTGCCGACCGGTTGCGCCAGCGGATTCCCGGCCTGCCGGTGATCTTCGCCTCGGGCCACGACATGGAAGGCGGGCGCAGCGGCCGGAGGCCCGGCGGCAACACGGTCCACCTGCAGAAGCCCTACGACCTGATGGCGCTGTCCGAGGCGCTGCGCGTGGCCCTGCGCACCGTCTGACGGCTCCGCCGGAGCCCCCTCCGGACGGCTGCCTCCGGCAGCGGACTTCCGCCGGTTGATGCATGTCATGGCGGGTTCGCCCGGATGTGGCAGGCTTCCCGGCCGGCGCCCGCAAGCATGCTTGCCGGCGCTTACGGGATGGGCGGACGAGGGGGCGATGACGGCTCACCTTCCACAGGAACCGGTCGGAGACGTGGATGCGCTCCTCGGGCTGAAGCCGTCGCGCCGGTCACCGCTCGGCGCCATGCCCGGCCGTGGCCGGTCCTGGGCGCTGGCCGTGCTGGCGCTGCTGCTGCTTGCCGTGGGCTACGGGCTGGTCGCCCCGGCGCCGAACCCCGTCGGCTATGTGACGGAACCGGCCAGCCGCGGCACCCTGCGCGTGATCGTCACCGCGACCGGCAGCGTCCAGCCGACCAGCCAGGTGGACGTGTCGAGCGAGTTGTCCGGCACGGTGCGTCGCGTCTTCGTCGACTACAACAGCGCGGTGACCGCCGGACAGGTGCTTGCCGAGCTCGATACCGACAAGTTCAAGGCCAGCGTCGACAGCTCGCGCGCCAAGCTCGACTCGGCGCGGGCGAAGGTCACGCAGGCGGAGATCACGGTGCGGGAGACCGCGCGCGAGCTGGAGCGCAAGCAGGCGCTTGCCGCGGCCCAGCACGGATCGCGCCACGACCTCGACACCGCCAGGGCCGCCTACGACCGTGCCGTCGCGGCGGTCGCCAGCGCCAGGGCCGACGTCGCGACGGCGGCTGCGGAACTGACCCTGAACGAGAGCAACCTGACCAAGACGCGCATCGTCTCGCCGATCAACGGAACCGTGCTGAAGCGCACCGTCGATCCCGGCCAGACGGTCGCCGCCTCGCTGCAGGCGCCCGTCCTCTTCTCCATCGCCGAGGATCTGCGGCGGATGGAGGTGCGGGTCGACGTCGACGAGGCCGACGTCGGCAAGGTGCGCGAGGGCCAGCAGGCCGGCTTCACCGTCGATGCCTATCCCGACCGCCGCTTTCCGGCGACCATCCGCGAACTGCGCTTCGCGTCCGAGACGGTGCAGGGGTGGTCACCTACAAGGCCGTGCTGACGGTCGACAATGCCGAGCTGCTGCTGCGGCCCGGCATGACCGCGACCGCCGAGATCAACGTGCAGACCGTCACCAACGCGCTGCTGGTGCCGAACGCCGCGCTGCGCTTCACCCCGGCGGTGGAGCAGGCTGCGCCGAGCGGCGGGCTGCTGAAGCGGCTGATGCCCGGCATGCCGCAGTTCCGTCCGGCCAGCCAGAACGAGGCGGCGGGACCGGCGCGCTCCGTCTGGCTGGTCGGCGGCGACGCGCAGCCCGTGCAGGTGCCGGTGACCGTCGGCGCCAGCGACGGCAAGCGGACCGAGATCGTGAAGGGGGAGATTTCCGAAGGCCGTCCGGTGATCGTCGATTCCGTGGCGAAGCGGTGAGGAGGCGGCCATGCCCGCGGACGACGCGCCGCCGCTCATCGAATTCCGGGGCATCGGCCGGCGCTTCGGCCGGGGGGACGCGACCGTCAGCGCGCTGAACGCGGTGGACCTGCGGATCCGCGCGGGGGAATTCGTCGCCATCATGGGACCGTCCGGCTCCGGCAAATCGACGGCGATGAACATCCTGGGCTGCCTCGACACGCCGAGTTCCGGCTGCTACCGCTTCCAGGGCGTCGATCTCGTGCGGCTCGACCGCCGGCAGCGCGCGCTGTTCCGGCGGCGCTATCTGGGCTTCGTCTTCCAGGGCTTCAACCTGCTGGCGCGCACCAGTGCCGTCGAGAATGTGGAGCTGCCGCTGGTCTATCGCGGCGTGGCGCCGGCCGAGCGGCGGCGGCTGGCGATGGCGGCGCTCGGCCGCGTCGGCCTGGCGGGGCGGGAGGATCACACGCCGGGGGAACTGTCGGGCGGCCAGCAGCAGCGCGTCGCCATCGCCCGCGCCATCGTGACCGACCCCGCCGTCCTGCTGGCCGACGAGCCGACCGGCAACCTCGACACCCGGATGAGCCGCGAGATCATGGAGCTGCTGGTGCGGCTGAACCGCGACCAGGGCATCACGGTCATCATGGTCACCCACGAGCCGGACATGGCGGCCTATGCCGGCCGCATCGTCCGCTTCGTCGACGGCCGCATCGAGAGCGACACCACCGATCCCGGCAGTCCCGACCCGGAGAGGCTGGGGGGGAGGGCGGCCTGATGCTGCTGGAAGCGATCAAGCTGGCGCTGCAGGCCATCCGGCGCAACACGCTCCGTTCCTTCCTGACGGTGCTCGGCATCGTCATCGGCGTCGGGGCGGTGATCGCCATGGTCACCATCGGCAACGGCACCACGGCCAAGGTCACCGCCGACCTCGCGAAGCTGGGCAGCAACCTGCTGTTCGTCTCGCCCGGCCAGTTCGGGCCGGGCCGGGCCAGTTCGGACGCCCGGCCCTTCAACAGCCGCGACATCGACGCCATGCGCAGCCAGCTCTACGGCGTCCGCGCGGTGGCGCCGATCGGGCAGAAGTCGGTGACGGTCGTCTACGGCACGGAAAGCCGCAACACCGTCGTGACCGGGACCGACAACGACTATTTCATCACCCAGGACTGGGCGCTGGTCCGCGGCCGCCCCTTCTTCGAGGGGGAGGTGAGGGCGGGGCGCGCCGCCTGCGTCATCGGCCAGACGGTGCGGGAGAAGCTGTTCGGCCATGCCGACCCGATCGGCCAGAGCATCCGCGTCCACAATGTCTCCTGCGAGGTGATCGCACTGCTGGAGCCGAAGGGCCAGTCGAGCTTCGGCACCGACATGGACGACACCGTCCTGATGCCGATCCGCGCCTTTCAGCGGCGGATCGCCGGCAACACCGACGTCGCGCGGGTCTTCGTCTCGGCCAAGGACGGGGTGGATACCGCCAAGGTCCAGGCGGACATCGAGCGGCTGCTGCGCGAGCGGCGCAACATCACGCCGGGCAAGGAGGACGACTTCTCGGTCCGCGACATGAAGCAGGTGGTGCAGACCACCACGGCGGCAACCGCGGTCCTGACCGGGCTGCTGGGAGCGGTGGCGGCGGTGTCGCTGCTGGTCGGCGGCATCGGCATCATGAACATCATGCTGGTCTCGGTCACCGAGCGGACGCGGGAGATCGGCATCCGGCTGGCCATCGGCGCGCTGGAGGAACAGGTCCTGCTGCAGTTCCTGGTGGAGGCGGTGGTGCTATCCCTGTTCGGCGGGCTGTTGGGAATCCTGCTGGGGCTCGGGCTGGCGCTGCTGGCGACCACCGGGCTGAAGGTGCCGTTCATCGTCGACGGCTCGGTGGTCCTGCTGGCCTTCGGCTTTTCCGCCGCGGTGGGCGTGGTCTTCGGCTATTTCCCGGCGCGCCGCGCCGCCCGGCTCGACCCCATCGAGGCGCTGCGGCGGGAATAGCCCGGCCCGGCGCTGTTCAGGGAGGAAGACATGCGTCGTCGGAGGAACATGACGGGACTGGTGCTGGCGGCGAGCCTGTCGGCGGTGCCGCTCCTCGGCGCGGCTGCGGCTCCGGACGGGCCGGGCACGCCCGCCTTCGGCAGGCGGCTTGCCAAGGAAGCCTGCAGCGAATGCCACATCGTGGCACCCGACCAGGAGGACGAGGGCAAATGGCCGGCGCCCAACCTGATGGACCGGATGCGCAACCCGGCGATCACCGAGATGGCGCTGCGCAGCTATCTGCAGACCTCCCACCCGATCATGCCGAACATCCGGCTCAGTCCGGAGCAGACGGACGACATCGTCGCCTATCTGCTGACCTTCAAGGAGGCAACGCGATGACGAGCTATCCGGGATTGGCCGGGCTGCTGCTGCTGGCGGCCTGGAGCGGGGCGGCGCTGGCCGGCGACGCGGCGGAAGGGCGGAGGGTCGCCGAGCGCTGGTGCTCCTCCTGCCATGTGGCCGGCAGCCGTGCCGGGACCGACGCGGTGCCGACGCTGGCGACCATCGCACGCGACCCGAAGAAGGGGCCGGGCTGGGCGCGGGAATGGCTGCAATCGCCCCATCCGCCGATGCCCGACCCCAACCTGACGCGGCGGGAGGCGGACGACGTCATCGCCTATCTGGAGAGTCTTGCACGCTAGGCGGGTGGTATCCTCGTCCATTGGTCTGAGAGCAAGTCGCGCTCAACTATTACCTATGGTCGTGCGGCAGATTGACGACCTGCTTTTCTTGCGCGTGTTGTCTAACATCCTCCGCATCGAAGCAGAGATGGCCGCTCGAAGGGACGGCCGCAAGGAACGCCGGGGAGGATGCAGATGGCCGACCTTCGGAGCTACCGCCGCCCGCCCGCGACCGGTTCGGACGACGGCGCCCCCCAGTCGGCACCCTGGGTTTCCTTCATGCTCCGCATCCTGGGGGAAGCGCAGCCGATGCCGGCCCTGGATCAGGCCCCTCCTGCCGAGGGGTGGTCCAGGGACCGGTCGATCTAGCACCCGCCGCGGCCGGGCTGCGTCAGACCGGCAGCTTGGGTTCCGTTCCCTGCGATCCGTCGTCCTTCATGCCGGCCTTGAAGGCCTTCACGCCCTTGGCGAGGTCGCCCATGACGTTGGGCAGCTTGCCCGCTCCGAACATGAGCAGGACGAGCAGAAGAACGACGATCCAGTGGGCGATGCTGAAGCTTCCCATGATGGGCTCCGTGGTGTGAAAGGGGTCAGGCGGGCAGCGACAGGACGGTGCCGTCGCGCCGGGTCAGACGGGCGCCGACGCCCGGCAGGCCGTTCAGGATCGCCGCGGCGCGGTCGGCCGGGACGATGGACAGGGCGGTGGAGAGGGCGTCCGCGGTGGTGGCGTCGGCCGCCAGCACGGAGACCGACAGCCAGTCCGCCGCGCTGTGCCCGCTCGCCGGATCGAGCAGATGCGCGAATCGTCCGGCCGGATCGAAGGAGGTCCCGGATCCGGCGGAGGTGGCCACCGCCCGGTCGGCGATTTCGAGCGTCGCGGTCAGACGGGTCTCGTCGGACGGATCCTTCAAGCCGACGGTCCAGGGCCGACCGGCCGGATGCCGGCCGACCGCCCGGATCTCGCCGAGATCGACCAGGACCTGGCCCAGCCCCTCCGCGATCAGACGCTCCGTCACCCGATCGGTGATGTAGCCCTGGGCGATGCCGTTGAGCGTCACCGCCATGCCGCGCCGGGCGAAGGCGATGCGGCCGGCATCGACCTCCACCGCACGGTAGTCGACCAGCCGGCGGGTGGCCTGGACGGCCGCTTCCGGAGGGCCGGCCGGGTCGGCGCCGGGTCGGCCGAAATGCCCGGCATAGAGTTGCCAGAGCGGCTGCACCGTCACGTCGAAGGCGCCGCCGCTGCGCCGCCCGAACGCCACGGCTTCCGACAGCAGGCGGACGAGGTCGGCCGGCGGCCGGTCGAGCATCCCGTCGCGGTTCAGGCGGACCAGGGCGGAATCCGGACGGTAGAGGCTGAAGACCTTCTCCAGCCGCGCCACCTCGGCCAGCGACAGGGCGATCAGGCGGTCGGCCTCCGCCGGATCCGGGTGGGCGATCTGCAGCATGGCGTCGGCGCCCAGCGCCGTGCCGCGCCAGACCCGGACCGGAATGCCGGCCGGCAGCGGCGCCGCCCGCAGCAGGCCCGGCATCAGTGCGACGCCCGCCGCCGCCGCCGCGATGCCGAGGAACCGGCGGCGGGACAGGGGGGCGGTGGGGAAGGCTGCCGTCGCGCCGCTCATCACATGGTGCTCCCCTGATGGGCGCCATGGGAGCCGTGCTTCTGGGCGGCGGCAGCGGGGACCGGCTCCGCGGCGGGCGGAGGCATGGTCTCCTCCGATGCGGTCTGCGGCGTCAGGATCTCGTCCGGGGTCACGTCGGAGAAGCGCTTGACGGTGCCGCCGTGGGAGTTGGCGAAGGCGCGGGCGGCCGCCTCGTCGGCGAAGGGCAGGGGCTCCGACGCCCCCATGCCGCCGCGCTGGCCGCTGCCGACGACATACCAGGCCTTGCGCGCCTCGACCCAGAGGGAGAGGTCCGGCGCCTGCGGATCGGCGGCGCGGGTCAGGTCGGTCACATAGATGGCGCGGACCTCCTTCGGCTCCTCCGGCAGCATGGTGAAGGCGAAGGTGTCGCGGACGGAGGACAGCCAGATCGGCCGCGCCTCGCCCTTCACGATGATCTGCCCCTTGGGGCCGGGGTGGTCGTGCAGGTTCATGCCGCAATAGCGGCCGACCGCGTCCGCGGTGATGGCCAGCGGAGCGGGCGGGGCGCTGTCGGCGCGCTCCTGCTTGCAGGCGGTCAGCGGCAGCAGCAGGACGGTCGCCAGCAGGGCGGCTTTCATGGTGGTGCGCATCAGATCTGCTTCCTCGAGAACAGGACGGTGGCGAGCGCCAGCGGAGCGGCGACCCAGGCGGCCAGCACGCCGAGCAGCACCGGGGCGGAGAATTGGACATGCGCGGCAAGGCTGGCGGTGCCGGCGGAAAGCGTCACCGTCTTGAAGCCGGTCAGGTTGAACAGCCGGTAGGTGTCGGCCGGGTTGGCGAGCAGGAGCCAGTTCAGCAGGTCGGCGTTCACCGTCTTGCCGCCGTCGGCGACCAGCAGCCCCAGCAGCCCCATGTCGTAGAGCAGGACGAAGGCCAGCCAGACCGCCACCGCGATGCCCGCCGCCGTGCCACGGTCGCGGACCATGGTGGAGGCCAGATAGCCGAGCGCGGTGAAGGCGGCACCCAGCAGCACGCTCGACCCGATCATGGCGGCGAAGGCGCGCCAGCTCTCCGGCCCGATCTCCACTTCGCCCATCGACAGGGCCGCCCCGGCGGCGCCATAGCCCAGCACGGTCGCGAAGGCGATGATCGCGGCATGGCCGAGGAACTTGCCGATCAGCACCTGCCAGCGCGCGACCGGGTAGGAGAGCAGCAGGGTCATGGTGCCGCGGTCGACCTCGCCGACCACCGCGTCGAAGGACAGCAGGAGGGCGATCAGCGGCAGCAGGAAGATGGTCAGGCTGGACAGGCTGACGATGGTGATTTCCACCGGCCCGACGCCGACCGTGCCGGTCGGGGCGGCGCCCAGGAAGCTGAGCGTCAGGGCCAGCGCCGCCATCAGCAGCGTGGTGGCGACGACCCAGCGGTTGCGCAGGCCGTCCCGCACCTCCTTGGAGGCGATGATCAGGAGCGTGGTCATTCCGCTGCCTCCCGGCGCAGGAAGTGGGCGTACATCTCGTCCAGGCTGGGCTGGACGATCTCGATGTCGGCGATGTCCAGGCGGCTGGCCGGCGGCCCGTCGCAGGAGATGCGGCGGACGAGGTCCACCTTGTCGTCGTTGGCGCAGGCCAGTTCCACCACGCCGCCGGCCAGCCGGGTGACGGAGGCCCCTTCGCCGATGCGGGCCGCCAGCGTGTCGATGTCGCCCGACGGCAGGGTGAGGCGGATGCGCACCGGAAGCTGCGCGAGGCTGCGCAGGGTGGCGAGGGAGCCGTCGGCGACCTTGCGCCCGCGGTTCATCACGACGACGCGGTCGGCCTGCCCTTCCAGTTCCGTCAGGGCATGGCTGCACAGCAGCACGGTGGTGCCGGCGTCGCGCAGATGGCCGACGATCTCGTAGAAGCTCTGCCGCAACGCGGGGTCGAGGCCGGTCGTCGGCTCGTCGAGGAACAGCACCTTCGGCCCGCCGAGCAGCGCCTGGGCGAGCGCGAGGCGCTGCCGCATGCCCTTGGAGTAGGTGCCGACGCGCCGCTTCACGGCGGCCGGCTCCAGCCCGACGCGCTCGAACAGCGCATCGTTCCCGTGGCGCGGCGCGCCCTTCAGCTTCGCGTAGAAGTCCAGCGTCTCGCGCCCGGTCATGTTCGGATGGAAGGCGACATTCTCCGGCAGGAAGCCGACCTGGCGGCGGATGTGGGAGGCGGCGGCGCTCGACGGATCGCCGCCCAGCACGCGGATGCCGCCCTCGGTCGGCGTCGTCAGGCCGAGCATCAGCTTGATCAGCGAGCTCTTGCCGGCGCCGTTGTGCCCGACCATGGCGACGCACTCACCCGGCGCCATGGTCAGGTCGACCTCGCGCACCGCATACTGGTCGCCATAGCGCTTGGAGACGCCCTCGACGCGGATCGTGGCCGCATCGTCGTTCACGGGAGCGGTCATGGTCATTTCCTCTCGGCCGCCTGAATGGTCGGGAACTGCGTGGTCGGGACCGCGGACGCCGCCTGGACGGCTGGGGGCGCCATCAGCGGCGCGCTGTCGATCACGCCGCCGGGATGAAGGGCGGGGAACTGCTTCTGCGCCCAGCGGATCACCTGGATGCCGGGGCTGTTCATCAGCAGCTTGGCCGACGGGTAGGCCCACATGACGCGGTCGACCACGTCGTTCGGCCGGTAGGCCTCGTCCGCGATGCCGTCGCCGTTCAGGTCGAAGGCGGCATTGTCCGACCAGTAGTTGCCGCGCCCCTTCTCCGACCAGTCGAGATGGCGGGTGCCGACATACTTCACCTGGGTGCGGTTGCCGATGAAGGCGTTGCCGGTCATCGCGTTGCGCTCCGATCCCGCGGTGAAGTGGACGCCGATCTCGCAGCCCTCGAACCGGTTGCCGGTCAGGCGGTTCTTGTTGGCGTTGTAGATGAAGACGCATTTCCAGGTGCCGAACCGCTTGCCCTCGGCCGGACCGTCGCCGGCGACCGGCATGTCCTTGTCGGCCGCCACCTCGGTCTGCAGCGTCTGGCCGGCGGCGAACCGGCCGTCGATCAGGTTGCCTTCGATGAGCGAGCTGTTGGCGTAGTTCAGCAGGAGCCCGTGCTCCTGGTCGCCCCGGGAACGGTTGTTCCGGATGACCAGGTTGTTCGAGTACATGATCGCGAAACCGACATTGTTGCCGATCGAGACGTTGTCGGCGATCTCCGAGTCGTTCGTGTACATGTAGTGGACGGCGAAGCGCACCCGCTCGAACCGGTTGCGGGCGAAGACGTTCCTCTTCGAGGTCGTGGTGAAGATGCCGTCGCGCCCGTCGGTGACGCGGTTGTCCAGGATCCTGGTGCCCGGCGCGTTCCAGATCTGGATGCCGTTGCCGCGTTCGGAGACGCGCAGGTCGGTGCGGCCGACGACGTCGTTGCGCCGGACCATCACGTCGTTGGCGCCCCAGACATAGATGCCGATCAGGTTGTCCCGCAGCCGGTTGTCCTCGATGACCGAGCGGTGGGCCTCCTTGTTGAGGAAGATGCCGGTGTTCTGCTCGAACAGCGACAGGCCGGAGTTGCGCACCTCCATCCCCCGGACGGTCACGTCGGGGGCGTTGATGGTGAGAACGCTTCCGCGGCCGCCGCCGTCGATCACCGCCCCCGGCTGCCCGGCCAGCGTGACGGGCTTGTCGATGGCGAGACCGCCGGCGTGGGTGCCGGGGGCGAGCACCAGCGTATCGCCCGCCGCCGCGGCGGCGAGCGCCCCCTCCAGCTCTCCCGGGGCGACGGTGACCGTGGCCGCCGTCGCCTGGGCGGACGCGAGCGCCGCCAGGGCAGTGCCGAGAAGGAGGGAGAGCGGGAAGCGGGCGGTCATGGGCGGGGCACCGGGGCTGTTGGCGGAGGGGGCCCTCCCGCCCTTACGGGACGGGAGGGCCGGAGCACGTCAGGTGTTGCGCGGCTCGACGATCATGCGGCCGCCCATCTCCATGTGCAGGGCATGGCAGAACCACTGGCAGTAGTACCAGTGCACGCCCGGCCGCTCGGCGACGAAGGTCACCGAGGAGGTCTGCTGCGGCCCGATCTCCATGGCGATGCCGTGGTTGCTGAGCGTGAAGCCGTGCGTCAGGTCGTCCACATCGTCCATGTTGGTGATGTAGACGGTGACCTCGTCGCCCTGCTTGACCGTGAACTCCTCCAGCCCGAAGGCGGGGGCGCGCTGCCACATGTAGACGCGGACCTTGTTGCCGTCACGGATGACCTTGGCGTCGTCCTCCAGCACCACGCCGTCCTTCTTGGCCTGCTGGCGGGCGTCCTCCCACATCGGGTCGTCGCGGGTGAAGATGCTCTTCGGATTCACCTTGGAGCGGTGGACGATCAGCGTGTCGTGCGGTTCGGCATAGGTCGGGCCGTCATGCACCAGCTTCATCTCGTCGCCCGAGATGTCGATGAGCTGGTCGTTCTCCGGCTTGCTCGGTCCGACGTTGAGGAAGCGGTCCTTGGAGAACTTGTTCAGCACGATCAGCCACTTGCCGTCTGCCTCCTTGGTCTGGCCCATCGAGGAGTGCAGATGGCCCGGCTGGTAGTGGACGTCGAGCTTCTGGACGATCGGGTCGACCTTCTCGCCCTTGAAGGCGCGGCGGGCCTTGTCGATGTTCCACTTCACAACCTGGCTGTCGAGGAACAGGGTGGTGTAGGCGTTGCCGCGGCCGTCATAGGCGGTGTGCAGCGGGCCGAGGCCGACCTGCGGCTCCGCGACGATGACGTCGCGCGGCTTGATCCTGTCGTCGAACAGGTCGTCCAGCAGGCGCACGTCCATCACCGACACCGTCGGCGACAGCTTGCCGTTGACGGTGACGTGGATCCCGTCCGGCGCGGCGTTGATGCCGTGCGGGCTGTTGGGGATCGGCACGTAGCGGGTGAAGGGCGAGCCGTGACGGCCGTCGACCACCGGCACGCCGTTGACGATCTGGGCCTTGCCGGCCTTCACCGCCTCTTCGATGCGCTTGATGTTGAAGACGACGATCCAGTCCTGCTCGTTCGCCGTCATCTCCGCCGTGGTGACGCCGGCCTCGGAGTTGTAGCAGGTGGAGTAGGCGTACTTGCCCTGGTAGTCGGCCTCGGTGTTGTCGAGGTTGCCGTCCACCAGCACCTGCCATGCCACCTTCATGGTGTCGCCGTCGATGGCCGAGAAGTGGGTGCGGTACTTCTTCGGGTCGATGTTCCTGCCGTCGTTGGGCGACGGGATCAGTTGCTCGGCGTTGGCGAAGACGTAGCCGGTGCGCGGGTACTTCTGCAGGCGCAGGCCGTGGATCGCCGAGACGTTCGGGATCTCGATGACCTTGTCGACCTTCATGATGTCGGCCCGGATGCGGGCGACGCGGGTGTTCGCCTTGTCGTTCACGAAGATGTAGCGCCCGTCATAGGTGCCGTCCGTGAAGGACATGTGCGGGTGGTGCAGGTCGCCGTTCAGCCAGTTGCCGCCGTGGTTCGCCAGATACTTCCGGGTCTCCTCCGACAGGCCTTCGGTCAGGATCTTGCGGCTCTCGTTGGTGAGGCCCCAGCCCGAGGCGCTGCAGCGGTTGAACACCGGGATGCGGTGCAGCTCGCGCATGCTGGGAAGGCCGAGGATGCGCAGCTCGCCCGAATGGCCGCCGGAATGGAAGACGTAGTATTCGTCGAGGTCGCCGGGCTTGACCTCGTAGGCCTGCTTGCCCGGGGCCGCGGTCGCCGCGCTGGCGGACGACGCGCCCAGCAGGTTGCCGCCGATGCCGGTCGCCGCAGCGCCGCCAACGGCACCGGCAAGACCGGCGAGAGCCGCCGCCTTCGCCGTCCCGCCCAGCAGGTCGCGACGGTTCACGCCCGTCTGCTTCGCCATCTCTTTCGACATTCTCTGCTCCTAATGATGTCCCTGGTGGGAAGGTCCCTTCCGAAGGGCTCTTGTGGATGGACCCGCTGGGGGTCAGGCTCCTTCCGGCCGGGCGGACAGGTGCCCGGTGGCAGGATCGGTGGACAGGACGGCGGAGCGGGGCTTCGGCACGGATGCCGGCTCGCCGTCCTGCGGCGTAGCGTTGCGGCGCTCCCGCTTCAGGCGCTTCTGGATCACCACCGGGCATTTGCGGTCGTGGTGGTAGAGCACCTGGCAGTGGAGGCACTGGATGCATTCGTTGGGGTTGATCGACCCGTCCGGGTGGATCGCCTGTACCGGGCACTCGTTGGCGCAGCGCCGGCAGGGGTTGCCGCATTCCTTGTAGCGCAGCAGCCAGTCGAACATCCGCATGCGGCCGGGGATGGCGAGCGCCGCCCCGAGCGGGCAGAGGTAGCGGCAGAAGAAGCGCTCGATGAACAGCCCGGCGGCGAGCAGCGCCACCGCGAACAGGACGAACCACCAGTCGCGGATGAAGTGCAGGATGATCGCGGTCTTGAAGGGCTCGACCTCCGCCGCCTTCTCCGCCGTCGCCAGCGAATAGAGCGACAGGCCGAACAGCAGCAGGAAGATCATGTACTTGATCGGCCACAGGCGCTGGTGCAGGGCGAAGGGGACGGTGATCTGGCGCACGCCCAGCCGCTTCGCCGCCTTGGAGGCCAGTTCCTGCAGGGCGCCGAAGGGGCAGAGCCAGCCGCAGAAGGCGCCGCGCCCCCAGAACAGCAGCGAGGCCGCCACCGAGAACCACAGGATGAACACCAGCGGGTCCATCAGGAAGTAGTCCCAGCGGAAGTCGGTGCGTAGCGCGTTGGCGAAGGTCAGGATGTTGACGACCGAGATCTGCGCCGTGGCGTACCAGCCGAGCCAAATCAGCGTGAAGACCAGGAAGCCGGTACGCAGCCGGTCGTAGAGGACCGGGCGTTTCACGAGCTGGTCCTGGAAGAAGAAGATTGCGGTCAGCAGCGTGATCGCGGCGATCAGGATGGCGATGTCGACGAGGCGGTTCTGCCAGATGCGCTGCCACAGCGGCGTCTCGCCGGTCGCCTCGGGCTCCACCGGATCGGAGACGGCCTGCGGTGCGGCCATGGCGGCGGCGGCCGGGGCGGCCGGGGCGGCCACGCGCTCGATCTTCAGGTACTTCTCGGGCGGCTGGTAGCCGAGGTCGAAGGTGACGAAGGCCTTGTCGAGGGCGGCGGTGGCGCGTTGGACCAGAAGCTGCAGGCGCCACGGCTCCGCCGGATCGAACTCCGATCCTTCGGGCAGGACGAACAGGCCGATCTCCGGGAAATCCGGGGTGCCGGCCGCGGCCAGCGAACCGAGGCGCTTGTGGGTCTTGTCGCGGAAGCGGACCGAGCCCTCGCTCTGCACCAGCTCGAACCGGTCGAAGATGCCGCCGCGCACGTAGCCCGACCCCTTGAAGGAATAGCGGCCCTGGGCGGCGACGACGATCGCGTGCTGGCCGGGTTTCAGTCGCTGGGTCAGCGCCTGGTACTCGGCGTCGCCGAGCAGCGAGCGGCCGATGGTGGGGATGGTGGCGAGGGCGGCGTAGAGCTCGATGAAGGGCTCGTCGGGGCTGCCGGGTTCCGGACGCGCGATGGCCTCGGCCTTGCCGGTGCGCTCGAAGGCGGCGTTCACCTCGCCGACCGTCAGCAGCAGGCGCCGCACCGAACCGTCGCCGACCAGGGTCTGCCAGTCCTCGATCCCGGACTTGGAGAGGTCGAGGCTCCTCACCTCCTTCGGCGCGGCCTCGGCGGTGGCCGAGCCGAGCGCCTGCATCACCTTCTTGCCGGAGCGGATGATCGAGTCGCCGATCACCATCACGGTTACCGTGGCGCCCGAGACGATGTCCACCGGCGGGGTGGCAGCGCTCTGCGAGGCCAGCGTCAGGACGTTCTTGCCGACATAGCCGTCGATGAAGGCGTTGATCCGCGCCGGCGGGATGCCGATCAGCACGATCGGCTCGTGATGGTCGACCATCCTGGCGCCGGCGACGGTGCCGTCCGGCTTCAGACCGACCAGCACATGGATGGGGCGGCCCGAATAGCCGGTCGTGTTGACGAAGTCGGAGGTCAGATAGGCATGGCCGGCCAGCGTGTCGCCCTTGTAGACGGGAACGACCGGCACCTCCGGCTTGGGCGATCCAAAGCGGTCGGCACCCGGCACCAGATCGGACGGCTGCACCTTTCCAATATACTGGCCGAGATACTGTTCCTGCTTTGCGTTCGCCGGTTGCGTGCCGATCGCAACTGCAATCGTCATCACAATCATGGCGCAAATCGCGCGCAGTGTTGCCCAGGAGTATTCAGCCATTTCTGCTGCCGTCTGGTTTTGTTTTTTCGCGCGAACGGCTCTATCGGGTATAGCTTTCGGCTATATCCGGCGCTCCGCCCCTCTCTGAGCCAAGGGAACCGCAAATCCGCGGCGGATGTCTTGACCGTGATCAATTCAGACGAAAGTATTTTTCATCATTCTTTGGTGCCAATGCGCGCGGTGCGCGCGTCAATCCAGCCTGGAGATCGGCCCCATGCCGCTGCTGCATCAGGAACCGCAAGGATCGGTCGACCGCCTGGACGAGCTTCTGGGAATCGCCCTGGCGCTGGAGGTCGAGGCGGTCAGGCGCTACCGGCTGCTCGCCGACCTGATGGACCGGCGGGGCGAGGGGGAGGCCGCGGCGACCTTCCGCGCCCTGATGGCGGAGGAGGAGGACCATGTCGACGCGGTCGACGGCTGGGCGCAGGAGCTCGGCCTCGCCGCCCCGGATGCGCCGGCCTTCGTCTGGCGCCTGCCGCCGGACATCGCGCAGTCCTGGGAGGAGCTGACGGAGCGGACCCGGCTGACGCCCTACCAGGCGCTGTCGCTCGCCGTGCTGAACGAGCAGCGCGCCTTCGCCTTCTACAGCTACATCAGTGCGGGAACGGCCGACGAGGCGGTGCGGCGCCATGCCGAGTCGCTGGCGGCCGAGGAACTGCGCCACGCCGCCCTGCTGCGGCGGGAGCGGCGCAAGGCCTACCGGCGCGAGCGGGGGGAACTGCCGCAGGTCGTCCGGCCGCAGTCGGCGGCGGAGTTCGACCGGCTGGCGGCCGGCCTGCTGTCGGCGGCGGCGGCAGAGCATGCCGCGCTCGCCGCCCGGCTCGCCGCGCTGGGCGACTCGCAGCGGGCCGACCTGCTGTCGCGCATCGCGGAGGAGGAGAGGGCGCTTTGCCGCTCGCCTTCCGCGGGCAACGCGGCCGGATCCGCGGGTGCCTTCGGCGTCGAGCAGGCGATGCAGGCCGCCTTCGCCCTGTCGGACCGGCTGGCCGAGACCTTCGCCGATGTCGCGGCGGGTGCGGGCGACGAAACAGTGCTGGGCGAGGCGCTGCGATTGCAGGAGACTGCGGTGCGTCACCTCTCCCTGATGTCCTCTCCGCGAGATTGAGGTTTTTTGCGCCATGACCACGCTTTCCCCCGTCAGGATCGGCATCGTCACCGTGTCGGACCGCGCCAGCCGCGGCATCTATGAGGACAAGGGCGGCCCGGCGATCCTGGAGGAGCTGACGCGCATCATCGCCTCCCCCTGGGAGCCGGTGCCGCGCGTGATCCCCGATGAGCTGGACGTGATCGCCGCCACCCTGACGGAGCTGTGCGACGAGGCCGGCTGCGGGCTGGTCGTCACCACCGGCGGCACCGGCCCGGCGCCCCGCGACGTGACGCCGGAGGCGACCGAACAGGTCTGCCGGAAGATGATGCCGGGCTTCGGCGAACTGATGCGTTCGGTCAGCCTGACCGTGGTGCCGACGGCGATCCTGTCGCGCCAGACCGCGGGCATCCGCGGCAGCAGCCTGATCGTCAATCTGCCGGGCAAGCCCTCGGCCATCCACGACTGCCTGATGGCGGTGTTCCCGGCGATTCCCTACTGCCTCGACCTGATCGGCGCCGGACGGATCGAGACCGACCCGGCCGTCTGCCGCGCCTTCCGGCCGAAATCCTGACCGGGCGGACTCCGGCGCCGGCGGCGATGCACCGGCCGTCCCGCGCCATCAGCGGCCACCGGCTGTTCTTCGCCGCGGCCTCGCTCTACGCCGCGCTGGCCGTGCCGCTGTGGGTCGCCGGCTATGCCGGGATCCTGCCGATGGGCTGGAGCCCGGCGATCCACGCCCATGAGATGATCGCCGGCTATGCGCTGGCGGTCGTCGGCGGCTTCCTGATGACCCGGCTGACGCCGGTCACCCTGGCGGCGACGTTTCTCGCCTGGCTCGCGGGACGGGCGGTCATGCTTGCCGGCGCTCCCGCGGTCATCGCGCTTCCGGTCTCGCTCGCCTACCCGATCCTGCTGTTCGTGATTGCCGGGCTGCCCTTTCTCCGCGCGAGCAAGAGCGGCCACAACGCCGTGTTCGGTCCGCTGATCGGCGCCTTCATCCTGGCGGAAGGGCTGTTCTGGGCGGCGGAGCTGGGTCTGCTGGCGCCGCGCCCGATGCCGGTCGGACTCCTGCTGGTGGCGAGCCTGATGCTCGCCATGGGGGGCCGGGTCATCCCGGCGGCGACGGCCGGCGCCCTGCGGGCCCAGGGCGGGCTGCTGGTCCAGCGCGTCCAGCCGCGGATCGAGCTGGTCGGCGGGATCGGTGCGGCCGTCGCCCTGCTGAGCGCCGTCACCGGCATGCTGCCCCTGTCCGGGGCCGCCGGGGCGCTTCTGGCGGGTGCCAGCGCGCTGGCGAGGCTGGCGCGCTGGCGGACCATGGCGGTGCTGCAACTGCCCGACCTGTGGAGCCTGCACCTCGGCTATCTGCTGCTGGGGTTCGGCTGGATCCTGGCGGGGGTCACGATGCTGCCGGGGTGGGGCGATGCCGCGGGGTGGCATTTGCTGGCGATCGCCGCGATGGGGATCATCATCGCCGTGATGATGATCCGCACGACCCTGCAGCGGGAGGCGGAGCCGACGCGGCTGCCGCCGGCGGGGGTGGCCGCGGTCGTCCTGCTGCTGGTGGCGGCTCTGTTGCGGCTGGCCGCCGGCTGGCTCGATCCGCTGGACGCGATGGCGGGAGCGGCGGCGGCCTGGACCCTGGCGCACCTGCTGGTTGTCGGGGTTCTGTTATCGGTGCCGCGACGGGCGAGACGCCAAGCCCGCCGGAAACCTGAGCCGGAAACCTGAGAAAGACGGACGCACCCGGCAGTGTCCTGCCGGATGCGTTCGCGGCCGATGCCTAGCTGTTCTTCTTCAGGAAGGCGATCAGGTCCTTGCGGGCCTGCTCGTTCTTCACGCCGGCGAAGGCCATCTTGTTGCCCGGAATGGTGCTTTTCGGGTCGGCCAGATACTTGTCCAGCGTCTCCTCGCTCCAGGTGATGCCGGAATTGGCCATCGCGTCGGAGTATTTGAAGCCTTCGACCGAGCCGGCCTTGCGGCTCGCGACCCCGTGCAGGTTGGGGCCGACGCGGTTGGGGCCGCCGGACTCGATGGTATGGCAGGCCTTGCACTGGTTGAAGACCTTCTCGCCGGCAGCGGCGTCCTGCGCCTTGGCGCCGCCGGGAGCCATGGCGAACAATCCCAGGGCCAGAACCGCAACATAACGCTTCATCCGTGTTCCCTCTCCGTGATCAGCTTGTTGTCAGTCGGCCGCGTCGACATAGACGGCACCGGCGGCGTTGTGGAAGAACCCGTTCGACACCGGTCCTTCGATGATTGCCTCCAGGTCCTTCACCGTCCCGCGGCCATCACGTTTGCCTTCCAGAACATCGCGGAAGGTCCGAATGATCCGGATCATGTCCAGATCATGCGGCGACAGCCGGAACTGCCGCACCCCCATCGCCTGCAGCCGGTCGAGTTCCGCCGCAAGGCAAAGATAACTGTGGGACATGGTCTGGGTTCCGTTGACGGCCAGGAAGGGCTGGCCGTCCATGGTCCTTACCGGCATCCCGTTCGGATCGTTGCCGCAGACGAACTGGCAGCCGTCCTTGTGCAGCCCATGAGCCCGGGCGTGGTAGCAGCGGGCGGAAATGGCGAGCGGCGCCCGCCCGAACACCTGGACCTCGACCGCCAGCCCCGTCTCGCCCCCCGCCTTCGCCAGCACCTCGACCGACTCCGCCGGCAGTTCGGCGGGCAGCGATACCGTCACCGCGCCGCGGCGGGCGAGCCAGCCGAGCGTCGCCTCGTTGTAGGTGTTGATGAAGGGGCCGACCGCATGGCGCCGTCCCTCCAGCAGCATCAGGGCCCCCATGTCGTTGGCCTCGATGGCGAAGTCGGTGCAGTCCACCAGATCATGCATGGCGGTGCGTTCGCGGTTGCTGGCGACGAGGATCGGGCTGGCGAGCCAGACCTCCTTGCCGGCGGCGGACAGGCGGCCGATCACCTCGTCCAGCGCCGGGGCGATGAAGGGCGCCCGCTTGTTGCAGACGATCTCCCCCACCACCACGACGTCGACCGCGGCTTCGTCGGCGATGCGGAAATAGAAGTCGCGCCAGCGATCCACCGGCCAGTTGAACAGAACCGGGCCGAGGCTGAGGCGGGCAGGCTGGTTGGACGTCATGATCTCCTCCTCCTCAGCGCCAGGCGCGCTTGTAGGCGCCGGTCGTCTGGGCGCCGCCCTCGACCACCGCCTCCAGGTCGATCTTCGGCACGGCCATCCCCTTGTCGAAGGCGTCCAGCGCCTTGCGGTAGGAGGCGACGACATGGGCGATGTAGGCCTTGCCGCGCTGGCGCCCCTCGATCTTCAGGGCGTGGACCTTGGCAGCCTTCAGCTCGGGCAGCAGGTCCATGGCGTTGAGGCTGGTGGGCTCCTCGAACAGATAGGCGGTGCTGTCGCCGGAGACGAAGCGCCCCTTGCACAGCGTCGGGTAGCCGGCCTGCTCCCCCTCGCCGAAGACGTTGATGGTGAAGTCGCCGAGCCGCGAGGCCAGCGCCTTGCCGCGCGGCTCGTACCGCACATGGCTGGCGGGCGAGCACACCCCCTGCCGGTTCGGCGACAGCCCCGTCGCATAGGAGGAGAGCGAGCAGCGCCCCTCCGCCATCGGGCAGAGGCCGCCGAACACGAAGACCTCGGTCTCCACCTCGACCTCGCTGTTGAGCTGCGCGATCTCCGGCAGGGTCAGCACGCGGGGCAGCACGACGCGGCGCACGCCGAAGGCGTCGCGGTAGAGCCGGATGGCCTCGGCATTGGCGGCGGAGGCCTGGACCGACAGATGGAGCCGCAGGCCCGGGTGGGTGCGCGAGGCGTAGTCGAGCAGGCCGAGGTCGGCGAGGATCACCGCGTCGGCCTTCAGCCGGGCCGCGTCGTCGACCGCCCTGTGCCAGGGCGCGAGGTTGCCCGCCTGCGGATAGGTGTTGATCGCCACATAGACCTCGACCCGCCGGGCATGGGCATAGGCGATGCCCTCCGCCAGATCCTCGCGGGAGAAGTTCAGGCCGGGGAAGTTGCGGGCGTTGGTCTCGTCCCGGAAGCCGAGATAGACGGCATCGGCCCCGGCATCGACGGCGGCGCGCAGCGCGGCGGGGTTGCCGGCCGGGCAGATCAGTTCGAAGGACCGCATGCGCTCAGGCCTCCCGCTGCGGGCCGACGACCCGCCGTTCGAGCGCCGCAAGCCCCCAGCGGACGGGCGGCGGGGCGAGGCGCCGGGCGGTGTCCATCAGTTCCAGCAGGCGCCAGCCGTTGCGGCGGACCACCGGCAGGGCGACGCGCAGCGGGGCGGCGGCCGTGGCGATGTCGGACAGCAGGTCGATCTCCTCGCCGTCGAGCGTGTTGCGCAGTTCCAGGATCAGGGCGGTGTCGCCCTCGATCGTCAGTTCGCGGCGGAAGAACAGGGCGTCGCCGTCGATCTGCCCCTCCATCAGGTCCAGCAACCGGGAGCAGGGGCCGCGCACGGCGGCGTCGGCCTCGGCGCCGCGGTCGCAGACGCGCAGGCACAGGGCGGGGCCGACATGCAGCATCACGGCGGCCGGCGCATCGACCGGGTCGATCAGCAGCCGGGCGTCGCGCATGCCGCGCAGCGTGGCGAAGGCCCGCGGGTGGCGCGCGGCAAGCAGGCGCAGGAAGCGGTCGAGCAGCACGCCGCCGACCCCGTTGCCCATGCGGTGCGCAAGGCCGAGACCGACGCGGGTGAGATGCACCTCGAACTCACGGACGCGGTCCTCCGCCATGACGGCGCGGTCATGCATCTGAGACTCCCTCCTCCTGTTGGCGCGGCCATGCGGCAGCGCCTCGCGCTTTTCACCAGCGATAAAGCGTCTCCGCCTACGACCGTCCTTGACGATGGTCAAGTAGCCGGGCCGGCCTCGTCACCAGATTGGAAGGAGTATAAAAGTCATCAGGACAAGGACTGTGCAAGGAAGCCGGCCTCTTCGGCCCTGCGATACTTGGTCGCGATTGGGGAGGACCGGCGCCCTCGTCAACGGTATGACTTGCTGATTATTTATCGCTCAACCGGACCGGCGGCGGCCATCCAGCCGGCCATGCCGCCCTTCAACCGATAGATGGTCCCGGTGAAGCCGCTGTCGGCCATCCGGGCGGACGCCGGGCCGCAGCGCATGCCGCCCTGGCAGTGGAAGACGAGGTGCTTGCCGGGCTCCACCGGGACACGCGCGGGGTCGAACTGCGACAGCGGAACCAGCGTGGCGCCGGGGATATGGCCGGCCTTGTGCTCGTGCGGCTCGCGGACGTCGACGATGGTGGCGGAGCCTTCCTTCAGCCAGCCGATGACGGTGGCGGGTTCGACGATCTGGATCTGGTCGGACATGCTGTTTCCTCGGTTAAGGCCCAACAGGCGGAGCAGGGATTTCAAGGCGATCCTCATGGTTTGACCGGCCGCGTATCGCTGCGCAGTACGATATAGATGGCGGGAATGACCAGGACGGTCAGCAGGGTGGAGCTGAGCAGCCCGAACAGCAGCGAGATCGCCAGCCCCTGGAAGATCGGGTCGGTCAGGATGAAGGCGGCGCCGATCATCGCGGCGACGGCGGTCAGCAGGATCGGCTTGAAGCGGATGGCGCCCGCCTCCAGCACCGCGTCGCGCAGTCCGTACCCCCGCTCGCGCAGATGCCGGATGAAGTCCACGAGCAGGATGGAATTGCGCACGATGATGCCGGCAAGCGCGATGAAGCCGATCATCGAGGTGGCGGTGAAGGCGGCGGCGAACAGCCAGTGGCCGAGCACGATGCCGATCAGCGTCAGCGGGACCGGGACCAGGATCACCAGCGGCAGCTTGAAGCTGCCGAACTGCCCGACCACCAGCAGGTAGATGCCGAGGATCGCCACCGCGAAGGCGGCGCCCATGTCGCGGAAGGTGACGTAGGTGATCTCCCATTCACCCTCCCAGAGGAGGCTGGTGCGGCTCTGGTCGTCTGGCTGGCCGTGCATCAGGACTTCCGGGGCCTGCCCGAAGCCCGCGGCCTGCCAGTCGATGGCCGCCAGCCGCTCCTGCACCGCCAGCATTCCGTAGACCGGTGCCTCGAACCGGCCGGCAAGGTCGGCCATCACCATCTCGGCGAAGCGGCCGTTGCGGCGGAACAGCGGGTAGGAGGCCTGCTCCCGCGTCATGGTGACGAGGTCGCCCAGTTCCACGGTGCCGCGGGCGCCGGGCACCGGGGTGGCGAGGATGCGCTCCGACAGGAACAGGCCGGACTTCGGCAGCCGGACGGCGATCTCGATCGGGGTCCGGCCGGCGCCGCGGTGCGAGTAGCCGACCGGGACACCGCCGATCAACGCCTGCAGCGTGTCGTAGACCGCCTGTTCCTCCACGCCGTGGAACTCCAGGCTCTCCCGGTCGAGGGCGAAGCGCAGCCGTTCGCCCGGCCGGCGGAAGCTGTCGTCCACGTCGACGATGAAGTCGACCTTGTGGAAGGCGTCCTCCACCATCAGCGCCGCCTTGCGCCGCGTCTCGGCATCGGGGCCGTAGACCTCGATCAGCAGGGTGGAGAGCACCGGCGGGCCGGGCGGCACCTCGACCACCTTGATGGAGGTGCCGTCGGGGGCGGCGACGTCCCGCAGGCGGGCACGGATGTCCAGCGCGATCTCGTGGCTGCTGCGGCGCCGCTCGGCCTTGGGGGCGAGGTTGACCTGCAGGTCGCCCTGTTCCGGCTGGTCGCGCAGGTAGTAGTGCCGGACCAGCCCGTTGAAGTTGAAAGGCGAGGCGGTGCCGGCATAGGCCTGGATGCTCGCCAGCTCCGGCAGGCCGGCGATCCGGCGCGACGCCTCCAGCAGGACCCGCCCGGTATCCTCCGCCGAGGCGCCGCGCGGCAGGTCGACGATCACCTGCAGCTCCGACTTGTTGTCGAAGGGCAGCAGCTTGACCGCGACGTCCTTGGTGTAGAACAGCGCGGTGGAGGCGAGGGTCGCCACCCCGACCGAGAGCAGGAAGAACCAGGCGGTACGCCGGCTGCGGATCACCGGCCGGGCGACCGACAGGTAGAGCCGGCCGAGCAGTCCGCCGCCGGCGTCGTGGCCGTGGCCATGGCCTTGGCCGGGCGGCTCGTCGCCGGGGCGCAGCTTCACCATCAGCCAGGGGGTCAGCACCATGGCGACGAAGAAGCTGAACAGCATGGCGGCCGAGGCGTTGGCCGGGATCGGGCTCATGTAGGGGCCCATCAGGCCGGAGACGAACATCATCGGCAGCAGCGCCGCGATGACCGTGAGAGTGGCGATGATCGTCGGGTTGCCGACCTCCGCCACCGCCTCGATCGCCGCCTGGACCTTGCTGCGCCCGTCGCGCATCGACCAGTGGCGGTCGATGTTCTCCACCACCACGATGGCGTCGTCCACCAGGATGCCGATGGAGAAGATCAGGGCGAACAGGCTGACGCGGTTGATGGTGTAGCCCATCAACCAGGAGGCGAACATCGTCAGCAGGATCGTCGTCGGAATGACGATCAGCGTCACGATGCCCTCGCGCCAGCCGATCGCCAGCACGATCAGCGCGACGATGGTGACGGTGGCGAGCGCCAGATGGAACAGCAGCTCGTTGACCTTCTCGTCCGCCGTCTCGCCGTAGTTGCGGGTGACGGTCAGCGTCAGGTCCTTGGGCAGAGGTCCCGCCTGGATGGCGTGGACACGGTCCAGCACCCGGTCGGCGATGGTGACGGCGTTGGCTCCGGCGCGCTTGGCGAGGGCGATGGTGACGGCGGGACTGCGGACCAGCCCGCCCTTGCCGTCCGGCAGCATGTGCCAGGCCATGCTCTCGTCCGGGCGGGACCCCACCACGATGTCGGCCACGTCCTTCACGTAGACCGGGCGGCCGTCGCGGGTGGTGAGAAGCAGAAGCCCGATGTCGGAGATGCCCTGCAGCGTCTGTCCGGCGACCACCGGCAGGCTGCCGCCCTGGCTGCGCATCGTCCCGACGATGAAGGAGCGGTTGGCGTTCTTCACCTTGTCGACAAGCTGGTTCAGCGTCACGCCGAACAGGGCCAGCCGTTCCGGGTTCGGCTCGACGCGGATCTGGTCGGGCCGGCCGCCGACGATGAAGCTCTTGCCGACATCCTCGACCTGGACGAGCTGGGCGAGCAGCTCGTCGGCGACGCCGTAGAGCGCGGTATCGGTCCAGCGCCCGGCGGCCTCCGGCTTGGGGGAGAGGGTCAGCGTCAGGATTGCCACGTCGTTGATGCCGCGCCCGACGATCAGCGGCTCCGGAATGCCGATGGGAATGCGGTTCAGGTTGGCCCGCACCTTCTCGTGCACGCGCAGGATGGCGTCGTCCGACGAGGTGCCGACCAGGAAGCGGGCGGTCACCACCGCCTGGTCGTCCATGGTCTGGCTGTAGGTGTGCTCGACCCCGTCGATGCCCTTGACGATCTCCTCCAGGGGCTTGGTCACCAGCTCGACGGCGTCGTCGGCCTTCAGCCCGTCGGCGCGCACGAGGATGTCGACCATCGGCACGCTGATCTGCGGCTCCTCCTCGCGCGGCAGGGAGGCGAGCGCCACGATGCCGACCACCAGGGAGGCCAGGAGCAGGAGCGGCGTGAGGGGCGAGCGGATGAAGGTCCGCGTCAGGACGCCCGAGATGCCGAGCCGCATCACACTCCCTCCGGCCGGACGACGACGTCGCCCGGCTTCAGTCCGGACAGCACCTCCAGCCCGCCGGGCTGGTCCCCCAGCCTGGGAATGGGGCCGCCGACCTGCACCGGTACCTCCGCCCCGTCGGCCAGCCGCACGAAGTCGGTGCCGAAGCGGCGCACGACATACTCCGGCGGCACGACGATCGCGTCGCGGCTGCCGGTCGCCACATAGACGCGCACCCGCTCGCCGACGAAGAAGTCGCCGAGGCCGCCGACGGTGGCGTCGGCCACCACCTGGCCGCCCGACAGCTCCGGATAGACGAGGCGGACCGTGCCGGGCCTGAGGTCTGCCGTCCGGCCGGCGCCGTCCTCCGCCCGCGCGGCGGGGGCGAGACCGCGGTCGCCGACGAGGATCCGATCGCCTTCGCGCAGGAAGCGGGCATGGCGCTCCGGCAGGTGCAGGCGCAGGACGTAGGTCTCGGTCGCGATGCTCGCCACCTGCTCGCCGGCCAGGACGACGGCGCCGTCCACCACCTTCACCTGCAGGATGCGGCCGTTGGCCGGGGCGAGGACGTCGCCCTCGCGCAACTGCTGCTCGACCACGGCGCGCTCGGCCCGCATCGCGGCGATCTGGGCACGGGCCACGTCCACCGCGGATTGCGCGTCGTCCAGCCGCTGCTGCGTGCCGGTCCCGGTCGCGCGGAGCTGGCGGGCGCGGGCGAGTTCGAGGTCCGCCTGGGTCTGCTGGGCCTGGAGCGCCTGGATGCGCGCGTCGAGGGAGGCGAGCTGCAGCGGAAGCTTCGGGTCGCGGACGGTGGCGAGCCGCTGGCCGGTGGCGACCTTGTCGCCCTCCTTCACCGTCAGGTCGGCGATGGTGCCGCCGATGCGGGTGCGCGCCAGCGTCTCGTGCACGCTTTCGACGGTGGCGAAGACCGCCTTCAGATCCTCCACCGGGCGCGGGCGGACCGTGATGCGTCCGTCAGCCTGCTGGGCGACGGCGGCGCCCAGCGGAGCGACGGTCAGGAAGAGCGCCGCCAGCATGCGGAGCGCGGTTGGACGGGGCATGGCGGATGAACCTCTGGCGCGATCAGTCGTTGACCTGTAATTTAGCAAAGACTAAATTAGCGTCAATGAATGAAATAGACCCCCACCACCTGCGCACCGCGGCGGCGCTGCTGAAGGCGATGGCCAACGAGCGGCGCCTGCTGATCCTCTGCCAGCTCGGCCAGGGGGAGCAGTGCGTCGGCGAACTGGCCGGGCCGGTCGGGCTGGGGCAGTCGGCACTGTCGCAGCATCTGGCGAAGCTGCGGGCGGAAGGGCTGGTGGCGACCCGCCGCCAGGGACAGACGATCTTCTACCGCCTCGCCAGCGCCGAGGTGGCGGCGGTGATCGAGGTGCTGGCCGGCCTCTACTGCGGCCGGCCGGCGGACAATCATCCTTTGCAACCGGAGACCTGAGGAATGAGCATCGACCGCATCGTGATGGCCTTCGCCGGGACCGTGATCCTGGCCAGCCTTGCCCTGTCGCAGCTCTACGGCCCGCTGTGGTTGTGGCTCACCGCCTTCGTCGGCGCCAACATGCTGCAGGCGGCCTTCACCGGCTTCTGTCCGCTGGCGATCGTGCTGAAGCGGCTGGGTGCCCGGCCCGGCGTCGCCTTTCACTGATCGGGGATCCGTCCTGGACCGGGGCGGGCGCGGAGCTCAGCCGCCGGAGTGGACCTCGCGCTCGACCCGGGTCAGCAGCCGGACGAAGAAATCGGTCTCCTCGGCGGTGAGGCGCAGCTTGGCATGGCGGGGAAGGAAGGCGGCCACGGGACGGCCACTGTCCCGTCCCGTCAGGACGCCGTCGCGCAGCTCCAGCGATTCGCGGGCCAGATCGGCGGCGGTCTCGTGGCAGCGCCCGCAGCGTTGCTTGAACTCGGGCGCGGTTTCCGCCTGGGCGAGCAGCATGTCGTACATCGGCTGCACGAGGTCCTGCGGCAGGTAGTGATGCTCCAGGAACACCAGGAGGTTGTCCTTGTGGTGGCTGCCCTGGAGCTTTCCGTCCTTCACCGTCAGGGCCTTGCGCGCGAACTCGCCGGCGTGCCGGTGGCAGTCGCCGCAGGTCTGCTCCCAGAAGTGGTGCAGGTCGGTGGTCGTGCCGGGGCCGCTCGCCAGCAGCAGGGGCGCTGCGACCATCATGGCCATCACGGGTTTCATCGTCGCCTCCCCGCGCGTCAGCAATCCCCGATTCTAGCGCCGACACGCCATGGTATGATCCTGCACATTTCACCGGGCTGACCTGGGAATAATGGCGCATGGCGGCGGCGGCGGCTCCTCCAGCGGATTTCTCCACTAGACGACCGGTCTAATCGAGACTATATGAGCATCCATGACGACCGCAGCCCATACCATCGACGCCCGCAGGCACATTCTGGAGACCGGCCAGCGCATCATCGGGGGCAAGGGATTCTCCGCGGTCGGGCTGAACGAGATCCTGGCGGCCGCCGGGGTCCCGAAGGGCTCCTTCTACCATTACTTCAGTTCCAAGGACGCCTTCGGCGAGGCCCTGCTGGAGACCTACTTCCGGAACTACCTCGCGGCGCTCGACACCCTGCTGTCCAAGCCCGGCCTGACCGGCGCCGAACGGCTGATGGGCTATTGGGAGCATTGGCTGAGCACCCAGGCGAGTTGCGACCCGCAGGGGAAATGCCTCGCCGTGAAGCTCGGCGCCGAGGTCTCCGACCTGTCGGAGGCGATGCGCGCGGTCCTTGAACGCGGCACCGCCCAGTTGGTCCGGCGCGTCGCCCGGGCGATCGAGGAGGGGGTGGCCGACGGTTCGCTCTCCATCGAGGGCGATGCCATGACGCTTGCCCAGACCCTCTACCAGCTATGGCTGGGCGCCAGCCTGCTGGGGAAGATCACCCGTGACATCCAGCCGCTGGAGACGGCGCTGGCGGCCACGCGACGCCTGCTCAATCTCGACCGCGCCGGCTAGCGGGAGGCGGCGGAGCCCGATCGGATGAGGCTCCGCCTTTTTTACAGCCGCTTTCTAGACGACCGGTCTAATAGAGACCAATAGAAGGTACGACATGCTGGATTTCGAATTCTACAATCCCACCCGCATCGTCTTCGGCAAGGGGACGGTGGCGCAGCTCGACCGGCTGGTGCCGGCCGATGCGCGGGTGCTGGTGCTGTTCGGCGGCGAGAGCGCCCGGCGGACCGGCACGCTCGACGAGGTGAAGTCGGCACTCGGCGGGCGTGAGCTGCGCGAGTTCGGCGGCATCGAGCCGAACCCGACCTATGAGACGCTGATGAGGGCTGTCGAGCTGATCCGCAGCGAAAAGCTTGATTTCCTGCTGGCGGTCGGCGGCGGCTCGGTCATCGACGGCACCAAGTTCGTCGCCGCGGCCGTCCGCTTCGACGGGGATCCCTGGGCGATCCTGGAGGGCCACGGCGCCGGCGTGACGGACGCCCTGCCGTTCGGGAGCGTGCTGACCCTGCCGGCCACCGGGTCGGAGATGAACAGCGGCGCCGTCATCACGCGCAAGGCGACCCACGCCAAGCTGGCCTTCATGAGCCCGCATGTCTTCCCGCGCTTCTCGATCCTCGACCCGACCAAGACCTACACGCTGCCGCCGCGGCAGGTGGCGAACGGCGTCGTCGATGCCTTCGTCCATATCATCGAACAGTATCTGACCTATCCGGTTTCCGCGCCGGTGCAGGACCGCTTCGCCGAGGGGCTGCTGCAGACGCTGGTCGAGATCGGCCCGAAGGCCCTGGCGGAAGCCGGGAACTACGAGGTCCGCGCCAACCTGATGTGGACCGCGACGCTGGCGCTGAACGGCCTGATCGGGGCCGGCGTGCCGCAGGACTGGGCAACCCATATGATCGGCCATGAGCTGACCGCGCGGCACGGCATCGACCATGCCCGCACGCTGGCCATCGTCCTGCCGTCCCTGCTGCGCGAGCGGCGGGAGGCCAAGCGGGCCAAGCTGCTGCAGTATGCCGAGCGCGTCTGGCACATCACGCAGGGCACGGAGGACGAGCGCATCGAGGCCGCCATCGCCCGGACCGAGACGTTCTTCAACGGGATGGGCATCAAGACCCGCCTGTCCGACTACGGCCTGGACGCCGCGGCGATCGACGGCATCGTCTCCCAGCTCGAGGCGCACGGCATGGTGGCGCTGGGAGAGCAGGAGGAGATCACGCCGCAGGTCAGCCGCCGCATCCTCGAAGCGGCCCTGTAATCGGGCCGGTTCCCCATTCCCCCAAACCGAACAACGGATCAAGGAGAGACGCCATGACCACCAGGGTGAACCGCCGCATCGTCCTCGCGTCCCGCCCCAACGGCGCGCCGGTGCCGGAGAATTTCCGGCTGGAACAGGCCGAGGTGCCGTCCCCGGCCCAGGGGCAGCTTCTGCTGCGCAACCTCTTCCTCTCGCTCGACCCCTATATGCGGGGCCGGATGAGCGAGGGGCCGTCCTACGTCGCGCCGGTCGGGCTGGGCGAGGTGATGGGCGGCGGCACGGTCAGCCGGGTGGAGATTTCCAACCATCCGGACTTCAGGCCGGGCGACGTGGTCGCCGCCTACGGCAACTGGCAGGACTACGAGCTGTCGGACGGGACCGGGCTGGTGAAGCTCGATCCCGCCCTGCCGCATCCCTCCTACGCGCTCAGCGTGCTCGGCATGCCGGGCTTCACCGCGTGGCACGGGCTGCTGGCGATCGGAGAGCCGAAGGCGGGCGAGACGGTGGTGGTCGCCTCGGCCAGCGGCGCCGTCGGATCGGTGGTCGGGCAGATCGCCAGGATCAAGGGCTGCCGGGTGGTCGGCATCGCCGGCGGCGAGGACAAGTGCCGCTACGTGGTGGATGAGCTTGGCTTCGACGCCTGCATCGACCGGCGCGATCCTGATTTCGCCGCGACGCTGAAGGCGGCGGTTCCCCAGGGGATCGACGTCTATTTCGAGAATGTCGGCGGTGCGGTGTTCGATGCGGTGCTGCCGCTGCTGAACGTGCACGCCCGCGTGCCGGTCTGCGGCCTGATCGCCCATTACAACGACACGGCCCTGCCGGCCGGGCCGGACAAGCTGCCGCTGCTGAGCCGCAACATCCTGACCAAGCGCATCCGGATGCAGGGCTTCATCATCTCCGACCATTACGGTCCGGAGTTCATGGAGTTCCTGCGCCAGATGAGCGGCTGGGTCGGCGAGGGGAAGGTGAAGATCCGCGAGGATATCGCCGAGGGTCTGGAGAACGCGCCCGCCGCCTTCATCGGGCTGTTGGAGGGCAGGAACTTCGGCAAGGTCGTCGTCCGCATCGCCGACTGACCGCACAACGGGAGAAGGGTTCGCAGACATGAAGATCCTGATCGTCCTGACCTCGCATGACAGGCTCGGCGACACCGGCAAGCAGACCGGCTTCTGGCTGGAGGAACTGGCCGCCCCCTATTACGTGTTCAAGGACGCCGGGGCTGAGCTGACGCTGGCCTCGCCGAAGGGCGGGCAGCCGCCGCTCGATCCGTCCAGCCGCGTGGCCGGCGCCCAGACCGAGGCCACCCGCCGCTTCGAGGCGGATGCCGAAGCGACGGCAGCCCTGGCCGCCACCCGCAAGCTGCCGGAGGTCCGGCAGGAGGAGTATGACGCCGTCTTCTATCCCGGCGGGCACGGCCCCCTGTGGGATCTGTCGGAGGACGAGACCTCGATCCGGCTGATCGAGACGGTGCTGGCCGCGGGGCGGCCGGTCGGGCTGGTCTGCCACGCGCCGGGCGTGCTGCGCCGGGTGAAGGGGCCGGACGGCGGTCCGCTCGTCCGCGGCAGGACGGTGACCGGCTTCACCAACACGGAGGAGGAGGCGGTCGGCCTGACCAAGGTCGTGCCCTTCCTGGTCGAGGACATGCTGAAGGCCAATGGCGGCTCCTACAGCCGCGGGCCGGATTGGCTGTCCCATGTGGTGACCGACGGGTTGCTGGTCACCGGGCAGAACCCGGCCTCCTCGGCCGACGCGGCCAAGGCGCTGCTGGCTCTGCTGGACCGCAAGGCCTGACGCCGGGGCTTGGCGTCCCGCCCGCGATGCCCTTACAACACCGCTTCGGCCGAGGAAACCGGAGGAAGCGGTGACGGGGGAGCGCAGGCGGGCGACGGCGGTGGATGTGGCGCGGCTGGCCGGCGTGTCCCAGTCGGCGGTGTCGCGCTGCTTCACCCATGGGGCCAGCGTCTCGCCGGAAATGCGCGCCCGCGTGCTGGAAGCGGCGGAGCGGCTGTCCTACCGCCCGAACGCCATCGCCCGCAGCCTGACGACGCGGCGCACCAATCTGGTCGGCGTCGTCATGGGCGATCTGGACGGTCCCTTCCAGCCCTACCTGTTCGAGACGCTGACCCGCGGTCTGGCGTCGATCGGCAAGCAGCCGTTGCTGGTCAGGGGCGACCCGGCCGATGCCCTCGACGGGGCGGCGATGGCGGCGCTCGATTATCAGGTGGATGCTGTGGTGGTGACGGCGGGCAGCGTGTCGCCCGCCGCCATCCGCGGGCTGATGGCGCTGGGGCGCCGCTGCTGCTCTATGGCCGGGCGGTGGCGGAGGACGGGGTGGACAGCATCTGCTGCGACAACCGGCTCGGCGCCCGGCTGGTGGCGGATGCGCTGGTCGCCGCCGGCCACCGGCGCATCGCCTATCTCGCCGGCCGGCCCACCGCCTTTTCCGAGCAGGAGCGCAGCGCCGCCTTCCGCGACAGGCTGGAGGAACTCGGGGTGCCGCTGGCCGCCATGGGGCAGGGCGACTACCGCTATGACAGCGGCTATCGCGAGGCGCTGCGGCTGCTTGGGAGCGGGACGCGGCCGGACGCGCTGTTCTGCGGCAACGACGCCATGGCCTTCGGCGCGCTGGATGCCGCGCGCACGGCGCTTCGCCTGCGGGTGCCGGACGATGTCTCCATCGTCGGCTTCGACGACACGCCGATGGCTGCCTGGCCCAGTTTCGACCTCGCCACCGTGCGCAATCCGGTCGAGGAGATCGTCGGCACCCTGATGGACATGCTGGAACGACGGCTGTCCGATCCCAAGGCGCCGCCCGTACTGCACCGCCCGGCGCCTGAACTGGTCCGCCGCGGCTCCGCCCGCCTGTAGGCGGCTTTCATCAAACCATCACGCTTCCATCATTCTGCCTTCACGCTTCGCGCCTAAACGGTGTCGCGGCGGCTTTGCATACGCATGCAAGACCGTTCCGACCTGACAAGTGCGAGACGTCGAAGGGGTATCTGCGCCGTGGCCGAGCTGACCGTGGAGGATCTGACCGTCGCCTATGGCGGCGCGCGCGTGCTGAACGGGGTGAGCCTGCGCGTCCAGCGCGGGGAGTTCGTCGCGCTGCTCGGCTCGTCGGGCTGCGGCAAGACCACGCTGCTGCGCGCGGTGTCCGGCTTCGTGCCGGTGGACGGCGGGCGCATCACCATCGCCGGGCGGGACGTGACCGTTGCGCCGCCGGAGCGCCGCGACACCGCCATGGTGTTCCAGTCCTACGCCCTGTGGCCGCACATGACGACGGCGCAGAACATCGGCTACGGCCTGAAGCTGCGCCGCTGGCCGCGCCCTCGCATCGCCGACCGCGTGGCCGAGATGCTGAAGCTGCTGAAGCTCGACGGGCTGGGCGACCGCAACGTCACGCAGCTTTCCGGCGGCCAGCGGCAGCGCGTGGCGCTCGGCCGGGCGCTGGCGGTCAACCCGGAGATCCTGCTGCTGGACGAGCCGCTGTCGAACCTCGACGCCCGCATCCGGATGGAGCTGCGCCACGAGATCCGCGCGCTGCAGCAGCGGCTGGGCATCACCGCGGTCCATGTGACCCACGACCGCGAGGAGGCCATGGTGATGGCCGACCGCATCGTGATCCTGAATGCCGGCTCCATCGCCCAGGTCGGCACGCCGGAGGAGGTCTATCACCGCCCGGCCAGCCGCTTCGTCGCCAGCTTCCTCGGTGCCGAGAATGTCGTGGCCCTGGTCGCCCGGCCGACGGACGGCGCTCTCGACATCGCCGCAGGCCCGGACCACGACGCCGTGCGGCTGCCGGTCGGGGAGGGCGGCGTGCATGTCGCCGATGGCGCCGCCGGCTCCATCGCGGCGCATTTCCGCAGCGAGGCGGCCCGCCTGGTCGGCTCCGGCGACGCGCCGGCCGACATGCTGGTCCTGCGCGGCCGCATCACGCAGACCGCCTATCCCGGCGGGCGCTGGCGCTACGGAGTCATGGTCGGCGCCACCTCGTTCCTGGTCGACGACGACGAGCGCCGGTCGGTCGGCGACGCGGTCGCCATCGCCATTCCGCCTTCGGCCCTGCACTGCTTCCCGGCGACCGGGACGGCCTGAGGCGTACGCATCACCAGGGGACATCAACAGGGGAAGGGGGACATCACATGAAGCTGAGCACGCTGTTCGCGGGCGTCGCCGGTCTGGCGCTCGCCGCCGGCCTCGCCGCCGCGCCGGTCAGGGCGGAGACGGTGCTGACCGTCGTGACCGCCGGCGACCAGAACATGGTCGATTACGTGAACGACTATCTGGCGCCGAAGTTCGAGGCGCAGAATCCCGGCGTGAAGGTGCGGGCGGCCGGTACCGGCCCCGGCGATGCCGGATCGCAGAAGATCTATGAGAAGCTGAGCGCCCAGGCCGCCGCCGGCGCCGCGAACTGGGACGTCGATGTCGCCGTCATCCACCAGAAGATGGCCGGGCAGATGGTGACGGAGAAGCTGCTCGCCTCCTACGCCAAGGACGTCAGGACCGGGGCGCTGTCGACCCGCGACACCGCGCGCAACGCGCTCGGCGCCGATGTCACCGGCTATGTGCTGCCGATGTTCCACAGCCAGATCGCGCTGGCCTACAACCCGGATCTGGTGAAGGCCCCGCCCAGGACCTATGCCGAGCTGGCGCAGTGGGTGAAGGCCAACCCGAAGGCCTTCGGCTACAACGGGATCAAGGGCGGCATGTCGGGCGTCGGCTTCGTCACCGGCTGGGTCGGCGCCAACATGGCCGACGCCGCGAAGCTGGAGAAGGGTCCCTATGACGCGGCGATGAAGCCGGCGATCGAACAGGCGCTGTCCGGCCTGAAGGAGTTCAACAGGAGCGTCACGCTGACCCCCGGCAACGCCGGCACGCTCGACATGCTGAACCGCGGCGAGATCGCCATGGGGCCGGTGTGGGTCGACATGTTCTACACCTGGCAGGCGGACGGCCGCCTCAGCCCGAACCTGAAGCTGCAGCTCATCAGTCCGGGCATGCCCGGCCAGCCCATGTACTATGTCGTCCCGGCCAAGGCCGCCAACCAGGAGGCCGCCCGCAAGTTCATCGAGATGGCGACCAGCCCCGAGGTACAGGCCGAGGGCATCGTCAAGCGCTTCAACTGGTATCCGGGCATCGACGCCCAGCATGTCCAGGCCAAGCTGGACGAGAAGACCTGGGCCAGGCTGTTCACCGACGTGAAGCCGGAGGAACTGGCGAGCAAGGGCAAGCCCTTCCCGCTGTCGGCCTACTTCACCGACATCATGGAAGCCTATGAGCGGACCGTTGCCAACTGACGCCGTGATCGACCCGGCGGCAGCCCCCCGCATGCGCGGGGGGCGGGCCGCCGCCGCCCGCGCCGCCGGCTGGGGTTGGGGGCTGCTGCTGGTCGCGCCCGCCCTGGCGATGGTCGTGCTGTTCTTCCTCTATCCCCTGGGCTTCTCGGCGGTCAGCGCCTTCCGCAGCCGCGAGGGGGAGTGGACGCTCGCCAACTTTGCCAAGGCGTTCGAGCTCTATCACCTCGACATGCTGTTCACCCTGGCGATCGTCCTGCTCTCCACCCTGCTGGTGGCGCTGCTGGCGGTGGCGATCGGCGGCTATCTGACGCTGGGGGAGAACCGGACGGCGGTTGCCGTCCTGCGCTGGCTCTACCGCTGGCCGCTGTTCATCCCCTTCATCGTGGCGAGCCAGATGATGCGGTCCGTCCTCGCCAAGAACGGGCTGATGAACAATGCGCTGATCGGCAGCGGGATCATCGAGCCGCTACAGGCGGCGAGCCTGCTGGACTGGCGCGGCGTGGTGGTGACCTTCGTCTGGAAGCAGACGCCCTTCGTCGCCCTGATGGTGGCGGGGGCCATGGCCTCCCTCGACCGCTCCACCATCGAGGCGGCGCGCGATCTTGGCGCCGGGCGGCTGCGCATCCTGGCGGAAATCGTCGTGCCGCAGGTCCGCCCGACGCTGGTGGTGGGCCTGATCCTCAGCTTTGTGACCATGCTGTCGGTGATGTCCGTGCCGATGATGATCAACCCCAACAGCCCGACCATGATCACCGTCGACATGGCCTACCGCATCAATGCCCATGGAGACTACGGCGTGGCGAACGCGCTGGGCTTCGTCTCCTATGCGATGGCGGGGCTGGTCGGCTGGATTTACCTCAGGCATGGCGTCCGCCAGGGCGGTGCGCGATGATCCGCTCCCTCGGGTGGGTGCCGCGCGGCCTATTGCTGGGCCTGCTGGCCTTCGCCGTCTTCGGGCCGCTGACCAATCTCGGCCTGTGGGCGGTGGCGGAGAAATGGTATTTCCCGCACACGCTGCCGCTGCAATACGGCTTCTCCTTCTGGGAGCGGGTGTTCGCCCCGCGGTCCAACGCCATGGGGTCGCTGGCCACCAGCGTCACCATCGCGCTGTTCACCGTGGCGGTCTGCCTTGCCGTCTCGGTCCCGGCCGGCTATGCGCTCGCCCGGCTCCGTCTGCCCTGGCGGGGGGCGATCCTGCTGGCTTTCCTGCTGCCGCAGGCCTTCCCGAGCGTGGCCGTCTACATCAACGTGGCGCGCATCTTCTATACGCTGGGGCTGAACGGCACGGTGGCGGGCGTGGTGCTGGTCCATGCGGTACACGGGCTGGTCTTCTCGGTGTGGATCACCGCGGCGGCCTTTTCCGCCGTCGACCGCTCGCTGGAGGAGGCGGCGCGCGATATGGGCGCCTCGCCGCTGCGCACCTTCCTCGGCGTCACGCTGCCGCTGGCAGCACCCGGCGTGATGGCGAGCTCGATCTTCGTCTTCCTGGAATCGCTGGACGAGTTCACCGGCACCTATTTCGTCGGCGTGCCGGACGTCACCACCCTGCCGCTGCTGATGTTCAATGCCGGCATGGGCGGCAATTTCCAGATCGCCTCGATCACGGCGCTGATCCTGCTGGTGCCCTCGGTCGGCTTCATGCTGGTGATCGAACGCTTCCTCAAGGCCGACGTGCTGGCCAAGGTCGGCCACTGAAAGGCCGGCTGCTGACTGATCGGATACTGACCGCGATGGATATCCATGTTCTGGGCGTCGGCGAATCCGCCGACCCGGCCCTGCCGAACTCTTCCGTCATCGTCTCGGCCGATGGCTTTCGCCTGATGATCGACTGCGGCCACTCGGTCCCGCCGGTCCTCTGGCGCGAGTTGCCCGACCCGGACGCGGTGGACGCGCTCTGCTTCACCCACCACCATCCGGACCATTGCTTCGGGCTGGTGCCGGCCCTGATCCGCTGGACCGACGACCGTCGGAGCAAGCCGCTCGGCATCGTTACGACCGCGGACGGGCGCCGGCAGCTCGGCCAACTGTTCCAGGCGGGCGGCATCGATCCGGAGCGGTCGCTGTCCTTCCCGCTGCAGTGGAGCGAGACGCCGGCGGAGGGGGAGGTCGGGCCGTTCCGCATCCGGACCGCGCCGACGCTCCACGCCATTCCCAACCTGGCGATCCGGCTGGAGGCCGGCGGCAAGTCCTTCGCCTATTCCGGCGACGGCCGCGCCACCGAGGAGTCCGAAGCCCTGTTCCGGGGCGCCGACCTGCTGTTCCATGAGTGCCTGACCGTGGAGCCGGACCGCTCGCAGCCGTTCCACGCGGCCTACACCCAGCTTTCCGGGCTGCCGGACCGTCTGGCGATCCGGGCGATGCGCCTCTACCACGTCCGGCGGGACCTGCGGCGGGAACTCGCCGCCGCCTGCGCCGCGGACCCGCGGATCGCCCTGGCCATTCCCGGGGAGCGAATCGCCCTTTAGCGGCGTCAGGCGACGGGCGTCAGGGCCGCCGGTTCGGCATCCTGGCGCCGTCGCGGGCGTAGATCTGGATCGGGCGGCAGTCGCGATCCACCGCGACGACGATCGCCCCGGGCTGGTCCGTCAGATACACCCAGGCGTCGTAGCGGACGATACGGTCGCTGAACTCGTCGCGATAGAGGCCATAGGTCACGTCCCGGATGGCCGCCGCCGGAATGCCCGCTCCGGCCAGGACGGAGGCGACGGACGGGTTGCAGTCGTTGGGGGCGCTCCTCTCCAGCAGCGCGACGGTCGCCGGGTCGGGGGCTGCGGTCGATACCGGGGTCAGCCCGGCGCAGGCGCCGAGGCCGAGCAGAGCCCCAAGGCCGGCGGCGGGGGAGAGGCGGCATGTCCAAGGGGCGGGGCGGAAGCGGTCAGGCATCGTCATCCGTCGGCAGTCCAGTCGTTCGGGACGGTTGTTCGGTCCGCAACCGGAGCGGGGCCGTTTGCGACAACATGGGCGGGACGCCGGCACCGGCAATCCGGCATCGGTATAGCACCGGCCTTGCCCTTCAGGGCATGGTGCGTCCGCCGGTGCCTCAGTCGCCCAAGGGGCCGGGGTTCGGGCGGGTGTCCGGGGGGAGCAGGTCGCTGGTGTCCCAGGTCAGCAGCAGCAGAAGCACCCACTCGGCCTTGTTGGAGAAGCCATATTGCGGCCCGCTGGATACCGCCAGGGCGCCCGTCCTGCGGTCGTAGGCGGTCGCCGCCACCTTGGCGACACCCTGGGTCAGCTCCTTCTTGAACAGCGGGATTTCCGGGGTCGAGGATTGCTGCGCCATCGGAAGCGGGACATTGATGCTGGGAACGCCGAGAAGCGAGCTTTCGCTGTCGATCGAGAGCGCCCCGACACGCAGTTCCACGATGGTCGTCGCCTCGTCGCGCGACGGCGCCAGCCGCGCCCCGTGGCGGAGGAGTGCGTCGCGGATCGCTGAGACGACATATTTGCTGTCGTAGCCCTCGACGCCGTAGTTGTCCACGTAGATGGTGTCACGCAGCGCGAGGCTTGCCGCGACGCGCTCGGCCGCCCGGTCCGCGGCCGTCGACAGAAGAAGCTGTTCCGTCGCAGACCGCTCCGGTGTCGTCACGTGGGTGGTGGAGCAGGCGGAAAGCCCGATGGCGGCAAGACCGGCAGCGGCCCGGGACAGGCCCCGCCACCACGCCCCGTGTCGACAGCCGGGCGGCGGAAAAGCGGCATCGCTGAAATCCTTCGCTTTTACAGCCATCCCTCACCATTCGTCTGGTCCATCCGGCGCAACGACCCTGTGCCGGTCGATTGTCTCCGGAAGCAATTCAGCCGCGGCAGGGGGGCTGGTCAATGGCTCAGACGTCGAGTTTGGCCGGCAATCCCCCTGCCGGGGGTAGCGTGTTGGGAGTAGCGGGAAACCAACTGCCATTGCGTGCGGTTGTGGTCTTGAACCCACAGCCTGGAGGCGGACATGGCACAGCAGTCCAGGGAGCAGAAGGAAACGGTCGAGCGCGTCATGCACGAGTTCAAGCATGGCGACCTTGAGACCGGCCAGGGACGCAAGGTGAAGGATTCGAAGCAGGCGATCGCCATCGCCCTGCGCGAGGCCGGCGCATCCCGCAACGCGAGCAAGCAGAAGAACCGCGAAGCCCTGAAACGGACGAAGCGACGCGAACGCAGCGATGCTGCCGAGGCCGGGGAGGGATCGGATGAGGGCGAAAGCCGCGCGGCACTCTATGCCGAGGCCAGGCGCCGGAACATCCCCGGCCGTTCGAAGATGAGCAAGGACGACCTGAAACAGGCGCTGCACAGGTCCTGACGCAGGGAAGACCTGCGAGCAGGCACCCCCGCCAAAGCAGAACCGACTTTGGGAGGTGGATTATCTTTAGCGTGGGGAACTTATCGCGCGATCCGCACCACTCATCCTCCAGACCATCGAAGAGGAAGAGTGGTGCCCAGGGGCGGAATCGAACCACCGACACGGGGATTTTCAGTCCCCTGCTCTACCAACTGAGCTACCTGGGCACCGGTGCTACAGCGTTGCTTCGCTTTCGTTTCGAAGCTCGCCGCAGCGCGTCGAGGGCCGCTTTGTAGGAAAATTCGGGCGGGCTGTCTAGCAGAAAATTCAAAAAATTTTCCGAGGCTCACTCCGCCTCCGGATCCGCGTCATTGGCAGCCGGATCCGGCCGTTCAGACCCTTCGATCCGGTAGACGCCACCCAGCCAGCGCGACAGGTCGACGTCGGCGCAACGCTTGGAGCAGAAGGGCTTCACTTCGGTGACGCTCGGGCGGCCGCAGATCGGGCAGGTGCCAGCGGCCGTCGCCGGTGGGGTGGGGGATGGGGTGGTCATGCATCGGTCTCCGCATCAGGGCCGGGCGCCGCCAGCAGGGCCGCCAGCGCGGTTCCGCGCCGTGCCCGCGTCATCTCCACGAGGCCCAGTTTCGACATGCCATAGACTTGGGTTTGCGCCGGATCGCCCTCCACCGCGTGGGATAGGGCATTCAGGACGCGCTCCTGGTCGCTGCGGTGGCGCATATTGACGAAATCGACGACGACGATGCCGCCGACGTTGCGCAGGCGGAGCTGGCGGGCGATCTCCGCCGCTGCCTCCAGGTTCACGTCCAGCGGGTTGCCGCGCTCCCCCGCATTGACGTCCACCACCGTCAGCGCCTCCGTCCGCTCGATCACCAGCGACCCTCCCGCCGACAGCGGCACGCGCGTCTCGAGCAGGGCGGCAATCGCCGAATCAAGGTCATGATGGTCGAACAGCCGGCCGGCGGCATCGTGGCGGATGACCAGCGGCTCGAGGTCCGGGGCCGCGTCGCCGCACCAGCGCCTCAGCGCTGTCGCGAGCGCGTCGCCGTCCACCACGATCCGCTCGGGGGCGGGGGTGCCATGCTCGATCAGGGCGCGCACAGGGGCGGTCGGGCCGGGATGGAGCAGGGCCGGGGCGGTGCCGGCCGTCATCGTCTGGGTGATCGCGCGCCACGTCAGATGAAGCGCTTCCGATTCGGCGGCGAGCAGGCCGTCCGCCGCCTCGGCGGCACCCGCCCGCAAGATCCAGCCGGCGCCGGGGACCAGCGCCTGGATGCGGTGCGCCAACTGCGCCCGGACGGGGCCGCTGCCCAGCCGTTTCGAAACCGCGATGTCCCGGCCCAGCGGCGCATGGACGAGGAAGCGGCCGGGCAGGGTGACGTCCATGGTCAGGGACGGTCCCTTGGCGCCGACCGCGTCCGCCTTGACCTGCACGAGGACCGGTTGGCCGGTGCGCAGGGCCGATCCGATCCGCTCCACCCGCCCCTTCGGCCCGCGGACGTCCGAAACGGTCAGCAGGCCGGACTTGCCGGTGCCGAGGTCGATGAAGGCGCCGTCGAGGCCGGTGGCGATCCGCTCCACCCGGCCGCGGAACACGCTGCCGAGCAGCGACGGCCGTGCGTCATGGTCGATGTAGAGGTCGGTCAGGCGGCGGTCGGTGAGGACGGCGGCCCGTGTCAGCGGCCCGTCCCGGTCGATGACGATCTCGACGCCGCTCACGGCCTGGGGAAGCCGGCGCCGAAGAGCAGCCCCGCCACCTCATGCAGCGGCAGCCCGACGACGTTGCTGTAGGAACCGCCGATCCAGCGGATCAGTGCGGCGGCGCGGCCCTGGATGGCATAGCCGCCGGCCTTGCCCCGCCATTCGCCGCAGGCGACATAGGACGCCATCTCGTCGTCCGACAGGGCCTTGAACGTGACATCGGTCCGCACCACCCGCTCCAAGCGGCGCGGCGGCGTTCCGTCAGGCGAGGGAAGGAGCAGGACGACGCCGCCGAACACCCGGTGCCGGCGACCCGACAGCAGGCGAAGGCACTGGCGTGCCTGGGCTTCCTCTTCCGCCTTGGGCAGGATGCGGCGGCCGCAGGCGACGACGGTGTCGGCAGCCAGGACCCAGGAGTCCGGGTGCCGTTCGGCGACGCGCGCAGCCTTCTCGCCGGCAACACGCAGGGCGTGCTGCGGCGGCAGCTCTTCGGGGAGAGGGGTTTCGTCGATGTCGGCGGGGTCCACCGCGTCCGGGACGACTGCGATCTGGCGCAGCAAATCGAGCCGGCGCGGCGAAGCCGACGCCAGCACGAGCCGGGGCGCCTTCAACATGCTCATCACGCGGTAGACGAAACGGATTGCGCGGTTACTTGAACCGGAAGGTGATCCGGCCCTTGGTCAGGTCGTACGGCGTCATCTCCACATTGACGCGGTCGCCAGCCAGAACGCGGATCCGGTTCTTGCGCATCTTGCCCGACGTGTGGGCGAGAACCTCGTGATCGTTGTCGAGCTTCACCCGGAACATCGCGTTCGGCAGCAGTTCGACCACGGTCCCGGAAAACTCGATCAGGTCTTCCTTTGCCATATTACCTTAAGTCCATAACAAGTTTCGCGGCAATAACTGACCTTCCCGGGCCGCCGGGTCAAGGGGGATTCCCGCAAAGCGACACATTCCGCCGCAGGAGCGGACGCGCATCAGCCCTGCGAAAGCTCTGCGGATCGGCCTCCGGCGTCCTCCGGGAGCGCGACCGTCTGGAAGGGATTCAACGGCGAGGAGGTGCCGTGATCCAGCTTTTGCGGCTGTTCCGCGGCCTTGGCGATCGCCGCGAACATCTCCCGCTGGTCGGAGTCCATGCGCCGGGTGAGGCGCCCGACCGCCTCCGCCACCGTCAGTTCCCGGCCGCTCGCGCGGTCGTAGAACAGGGTCGGATTCGCCTTCGCGGCGGAGGGAAGCAGTTCGGCCGCGGCTGTACGGGGGCTCGATTCGGCCGCCTTGATCAATCTGGTGGCGCCGCCGACGCCCATGACATAGGCGATGCGGCTCTCGGTCTCGGTCGCGGGACGGCCCAGCCGCTTCTCCAGCCGCTCCCGCCCCTCGGCGAGGTAGCGGGCCGCCATGCCGGCCGACAGGTCGACGTCGTGGCGCAGGTCGAGGATCTTCTTGCGGACTGCCGGGTCCTTGACCGAGGCGATGCCGTTGCGGCTGTCGATCTGGCTCGCCAGCTCACCGTGGCCGTAGGCGGCGCCATGGCGGCGGAACAGGTCGAGCCAGGTACGCTCCAGGAACTGGAAGGGGCCGGCCGCGGAGCTGCGGCTGTTGCGGGCGGCTGCATCGAGGCCGCTTTCCTGCGTCGCCTGGGCGAGGATGGCGGTGAAGCTGTGGCCGGACAACCCGGCGACCTGCTGCGAGGCCAGCACCACGCGCGCGGCGGTCGGGTTCTCGGCCATGGTGGTTGCCAGCCCCGGCTTGCGGGCGGGCAGCGGGACCAGCGTGCCGTCCTCCAGCAGCATCGGCGGCTCCGGCTTCAGGCCGGGAGCCGGCGGGGCCTTCTGGCCGTTTGCCAGGCGCCCCTTCGGCACGGGCAGCGATTCGGCCAGCACGTCACGGAAGGAGGAGGAACCGCCATCACCCGCAAGCCCGGCCGACGGCGTCGGCTTGCGCTCGGGAACAGGGGTGAGGGACGACTCGACGAGCTTCATGGAACACCAACGGCGCGAAGGGATCGCCGCCGCAGCGTCCGATCCGGTCGGAGGAGTGTAGCACAGCCCGTTCGGTCTCGTCAGTTTTGGTGGATCAATTGCGGAACCGGATCGCGCAGCGCCAGCCCGGCCCAGTGGTCGACCGCGGCGAGCAGCTTGGCCTTGTCCAGCGGCTTGGCGAGGTGCGCATTCATGCCCGACTGCAGGCACCGCTCCACCTCCACCGCCAGGACGCCGGCCGACAGGGCGACGATGGGGATCCGCCCGGCAGGGCCGGGCATGGCGCGTATCTCGCGGGTCGCCTCCAGCCCATCCATCACCGGCATCTGCACGTCCATCAGGATGAGGTCGTAGCTGTTGACTTGCATCGCCGCCACCGCCGCGGCCCCGTCATTCACCGCATCGACGTGATGGCCGGCCTTGGTCAGCATCGTGACCGCAAGATCGCGGTTCATCGCCAGATCCTCCGCCAGCAGGATGCGGTACCCCGGGCCGTAGGCCGAGGTGGCGGAGGGGGCGGCCGGCTCCAGCGCCGTGGCGGCGCTGCCCGCCGGCTGCAGGGGCAGGCCGAACCAGAAGGTGCTGCCGACCCCGGAGCGGCTCTCCATCCCGATCTCGCCGCCCATCAGTTCCACCAGCCGGCGGCAGATGGCAAGGCCGAGACCCGTTCCGCCGCGCCCGCGTTCAAGCTGGGTGAAGCGCTGGAAGAGCTGGTTCTGCCGCTCCTCCGGGATGCCGATGCCGGTATCGGTCACCGTGAAGGTGTAGCGGCGGGTGCCGCGGTCGTCCTCCGATGCCTTGACCGACAGCCGCACGCTGCCGCTGTCGGTGAACTTTACGGCATTGCCCAGCAGGTTCAGCAGGATCTGCCGCACCCGGTCCGGGTCGCCCATGACGAAGCCGCGCGCCGAGGCGGAGATGGCGGTCTGCAGCACCAGCCCCTTCTGCTCCGCCGCCAGCCGCACGATGGCGACGCAGCGGTCGGCGAGGTCGTCGATGCGGAAGGGCACGTTGACCAGATCGAGCTTGCCCGCCTCCAGCTTCGACAGGTCGAGCACGTCGTTGATCACGGTCAGCAGCGAGCGCCCCGCTTCCCGCACCTGGGAGGCGTAGCGCCGCTGCTCGGCGGTCAGCGGGGTTTCCAGGAGCATCTCCGCGAAGCCGATGACGCCGTTCATCGGCGTCCGGATCTCGTGGCTCATGGTCGCCAGGAACTCCTCCTTGGCGCGGCTGCCGGCGCGCGCCTCCTCCATGGCGGCGCGCAGTTCCTGCTCGCGCTGCTTGAGGCGGCGCGACATGTCGTTGAAGGCGTGGGAGACGACGCGGAACTCGTTCGGCGCGTTCTCCGCCTCGATCACCGTGCCGGCCCCGCCGGCACCGATCCGCGAGGCCGCCTGGCTCAACACCCACATCCAGCGCAGCACCGAGGCATGGAGCAGGGCCCAGAGCGCGCCGACGCTGATCACCCCGGCGACGCCGAGCAGTCCCAGCCCCTGGATCAGGTCGTGCCTCGCCTCGGCCAGCAGAGGATCGATCGGCATGCCGATCGCGAAGACGGTATCGGTGTCCGCCGCGTGCTGGAACGCCCAGAGCCGCTTCTTGCCGTCGGCGCTGGTCGCCTCGAAGAAGCCGTTGCGCTCGCGCAGCATGTGCTGGATATGGGGCAGTTCGGACACGTTGCGGCCGAGCCAGCCCTCCGGGTCGGGCTGGCGGGCGACGATGACGCCATGGCGGTCCAGCACCATGACGCGGGCGTCCTCCTGCTTGGCCACCTTGACGAGGTCGGTCAGCCAGGTCAGGTCCACCGCCACGCCCATCACGCGCCGGATCTGGCCGTTCTCGAGGATCGGCAGAACCGCCATGATCAGCGGCTTGGCCGACCGGCGGCCGATGACGAAGTCGCTGACGACGAAGGACTTGGTCTCCAGCACCCGCTGGAAGTACTCACGGTCGCGCAGCGTGATGCCGGAACCGGGACCGGTGGTGTCGCAGATCAGGTTGCCGTCGGCATCGGCCAGCCAGACGCCGGTGGTCCAGCGGTGACGGCGCGGCATCGGCGCCAGGGTGGAAACGCAGGAATCCGTGTTGTCGGCGGTGGCGTTGCGGATTTCCGGCACCAGGGACAGCACGCTGAGGAGGTTGCGCGCCTCGCCGATCAGGTCGTGCTGGCGGTCGACGCCGTCGTCGGTCAGGTGAAGCGCGAGCTCCCGCGCCGTATCCATGCGATCGTCGAACTGCTGGTCGAAGACATAGAGGGCCCCTCCCAGCGGCAAGGCCAGGGACGCCAGCACCACACCCATCAGCCGCACGCGGAGGCTGCGGGGGCTGATGGTCCGGATCAGGCGGGACAACAGGCCATCTGGCATCTTGCAAGGCTCTCCGACGCGTCTGCCGGACTGTAGAGGGGGGAAGCCCGGGCCTCCTTGATTCAGCTCAATACCACCGACCCGACTGGATGGGAACGCCGACGCGACAAAATAGTTGCAGAGATTTCAATTTTTACCCGCACCATCCGTAATGGAATGGCCGGCGGTCAGACGGTCGGTCCGCGCGTCAGGGGGAAGCGGTCCTTGATCCTGGCCAGCAGCCCGTCACGCACCTCGCGGTAGGCGGCGAGCATGGCGTCCCGGCTGCCGTCCGCCAGCGTGGGGTCGAAGGTGTTCCAGAACTCGACGTCGCACGCCATGGTGCGCGTCATCTCGATGGCGCGGTGGTGGGCCTCCGGCGACAGCGAGACGATCAGGTCGAAGTTGGTGTCCTCCAGATCCTCGAAGGTGCGGCAGCGGTGGCGGGACAGGTCGATGCCGATCTCCTCCATCACCGCGACGGCGAAGGGGTCGACCTCGTCCCCTTCGCGGACGCCGACCGAATCGACGTAGATCCTGCTGCCATGGAAATGGCGCATGATCGCCGCCGCCATGGGGGAGCGGATCATGTTGTAGGTGCAGGCGAACAGGATGCTCGTCAGCGGGAGGGTCTGCGTCAGCGTGGCCATGCGCCGCGCGGCCTCCCTCAACCGCGGATATGCAGGACGCAGATCAGCGTGAACAGCCGCCTTGCCGTTTGCAGGTCCATCTCCACCTTGCCGGCCAGCCGATCGCGCAGCATCTCCGATCCCTCGTTGTGCAGGCCGCGGCGGCCCATGTCGATGGCCTCGATCTGCGAGGGCGTCGACCGCTTGATGGCGGCGTAGTAGCTCTCGCAGATCAGGAAATAGTCCTTCACGATGGACCGGAAGCCGGTCACCGGAAGCGTCACCTTCTCCAGCAGGCTGTCATCCTCGCGCCGGATGTCGAAGACCAGCCTGTTGTCCTCGATCGACAGGTGCAGGTGGAAGGGGCCGGCATCGGCGTGATCGCAGGGGCAGAACTCGTTCTCTTCGAGCAGGTCGAAGATGGCGACCGCGCGCTCGTGCTCGACCTCCGGCTTGCGCCGGACGACCGTCTTCTCATCGAGCGTGACGTGAACGATGCGCCGGTTGTTCTTTGCGACCACGCGGCTCCTCCCCCCGATCCCTGCCGTCAGGTTTGCGTCCCGGCGGCCGACAGACGCAGTGCCACGGACAGCGCGTGCGCGTCCAGCCCTTCCGCACGGGCGAGCGTGACGGCGGCCGGCCCGATCGCCCGGATGCCCGCCGGGTCGCAGCCGACGAAGGTCGTCCGCTTCATGAAATCCAGCACGTTGAGGCCGGAGGAGAAGCGGGCGCTGCGCGCGGTGGGCAGCACGTGATTGGGGCCTGCGACATAATCGCCGATGGCTTCCGGCGTGTGGCGGCCGAGGAAGATGGCGCCGGCATTGCGCACCCGTGCCGCCAGGGCGTCGGGATCCTCCACCGCCAGTTCCAGATGCTCCGGCGCCAGCCGGTCGACCAGCGCCGGGGCGTCGGCCAGCAGGTCGCGCACAGTGACGATGGCGCCGTGGTCGCGCCAGCTCTGGCCGGCGATGGCCGCGCGGGGAAGCGTCTCCAGATGCCGGTCCACCGCGGCGGCGACGGCATCGGCGAAGGCGTCGTCGTCGGTGATCAGGATCGACTGGGCCGAGGTGTCGTGCTCCGCCTGCGACAGCAGATCCATGGCGATCCAGGCCGGGTCGTTCTTCGCATCGGCGACCACCAGGATCTCCGAGGGGCCGGCGATGCTGTCGATGCCCACCGTGCCGTAGACCAGCCGCTTGGCCGCCGCGACGAAGGCGTTGCCCGGCCCGACGATCTTGTCAACGGGCCGGATCGTTTCGGTACCGTAAGCAAGAGCCGCCACCGCCTGGGCTCCGCCGATCCGGTAGATCTCGGTGATGCCGCAGCGCTTGGCAGCCGCCAGCACCAGCGGATTGAGCTGTCCGTCCGGGGTCGGAACGACCATCACCACCCGCCCGACCCCGGCGACCTTGGCCGGCAGGGCGTTCATCAGGACCGAGCTGGGGTAGGAGGCGGTGCCGCCGGGAACATAGAGGCCCACCGCGCCGACCGCGGTCCAGCGGGCGCCGAGCCGTACGCCGGACGCGTCGCGGTAGTCGGTCACCTCCGGCACCTGCCGGCGGTGGAACTCCTCGATGCGGGCCGCGGCGAGGTCGAGGGCGGCCAGGGTCTCCGGATCGCATTGAGCGGTCGCCGCGTCCACCTCCGCGGCGCCGATGCGCAGGGTGGCGGGCGTCAGGGTCTGGCGGTCCCAGCGGGCGGTGAAGTCGATCAGCGCCGCGTCGCCGCGGGCGCGGACCTCGGCGATGACGCCGGCGACCAGGGTCTGCACGTCCTCGCTGGCTTCCCGCTTGGCATGGAGCAGGCCTTCGAAGCGGTCGGCGAAATCGGCGCTCGTCGCATCAAGCCTTGCGGGCATTCACGGCCTCCCGGAACCGGTCGATCCAGTAAGAGATTTCGTCGGGCCGCGTCTTGAAGGCGGTCCGGTTGACGATCAGGCGCGAGGTCACGTCGGCGATATGCTCGACCTCCACCAGCCCGTTCGCCTTCAAGGTGGAACCGGTGGACACCAGGTCGACGATGCGCCGGCACAGGCCGAGCGTCGGGGCGAGCTCCATGGCGCCGTTCAGCTTCACGCATTCCGCCTGCACGCCGCGGGCCGCGAAATGCCGGCGGGTCACTTCCGGGTATTTGGTCGCCACGCGCACATGGCTCCACCGCGTCGGGTCGTCCCCCTCGATCATGTCCGCCGGCTCGGCCACCGACAGGCGGCAGGCGCCGATGCCGAGGTCGAGCGGGGAGTAAATCTCGGGATAGTCGAACTCCATCAGCACGTCGTTGCCCGCCACGCCGAGATGGGCGGCACCGAACGCGACGAAGGTCGCCACGTCGAAGGAGCGGACGCGGATGATGCTGAGGTTCGGGACGTTCGTGGCGAAGCGCAGGAGCCGGCTGTTGTCGTCGTCGAAGGCCGCTTCCGGCTCGATGCCGGCATGGGTCAGCAGCGGACGCAGCTCCTTCAGAATGCGGCCCTTGGGCAAGGCAAGCACCAGCTGGTCGTCGGGCGTCGAGCGACCGGCGGAAGCGCCAAGGGCACTGGTGTCGGCGGGCAAAACTCTCTCCTCGGATGGACCGCTCGGCGATAGATAGCACATTCCGCGCCGCCGTCACCGTCTTCAGCAGCGCATCTCTGCCGTGCGGCCCGTCCGATCGGGCGGATCACCGCTTCGGCGCCGGTCCGCCGGGCGTATCCATGCCTCCCGTCGCCTCGCCGGTGCCGCCGGCCCCGGTCCTGGGCGTCATGCCGCCCGGTTGCAGCCCGGACGCCGGTCCGCGCCCGCCGCCCGTCGGCGCGGGCGTGTCGGCGGTGCCGCCGGCCTGACGGGCCGTATCGGCGGGACCGCGCTCCACCGGACCCGCGCCGCCGCTGCCGGTTCCGGTTCCGGCAGAGTCCGGGGAGCGGGAGCTGTCCGCCTGCGCCAGACGGTCCCGGGTCGCCTCCAGGTTCTGCGGGTCGATGCGGTCCTGGTCCGTCTTGCTCGCGTCGGGATCGGCCATGGCGATGATCTCCTGCCGCATTGGGATGACCGATCCAACACGGCGTCCTCCCGGCGGTTCCGGGGCGGTTTCCGGGGAACCGGTCCGGCAGGGCGCGGTTGGCGGTGCAGAGCCAGACACCAGGAGGGCAACCATGCCGCACGAGAACCGCAAGACCTCGGACCAGCCGTCCTCTCCCTCCATGCGGGGGCAGGGAATCGACGAGACCCGGGCAGAGCGCAACGGCGACCTGTCCGGCCGGGGCGACGCGACGCCGGTCGGAAGCTCCGAGCGCCTGAAGGCCGAGGCCGAGGGTCGTGCCGTCAGGGCGACCACGCCGGATGGCAAGCCCTATGCCGACGACTGGGATCCCGACAGCCACGACAAGGGCACAGCCCGGACGGGCAGCCCCGGCAACGAGATTTAGGGCGGCCCGGGCGCCGTCCCCGCTCCCCGCCTCTGCCCGGAAGCGGGGAACGGGCTTGCTGCACAAAAAACATTTGTAAGATGTGAAATAGTGATTTGCACATTCGATTTTGCGTTTTTACCCTTGACGCATTGTCCACCCCTGTCGTAGAAAAGTCTCCGGACGCCCAAGGGGGCATCCCGCGGCAATTTGAACGCAGCAGCTTGCGCCGCGTCACCAAACGCTAAAGCGCCACGATGCCGGTCGTGGACCTTCGACAGGAGTGACCGGAATGTTCGACCTCAAGACCACTCCCCCGATCCAGCGGATATCGGCCCGCCGTTCCCCGGCCGCCCGAATGTGTTGTCGCTGCGCCTGACCGGCCGCCGCACCCATTCCATCCGCAGTCGATCGACCCGCGCCGCCCTGGGACTTGCGCCGCAGCGGGTCGGGGGAGAGTTTGTCATGACCAACGCCAACGCGTACGCCATCGAAGTGCAGGGCCGGTCCGCCGGCATCGTCGTCGCCGACCGCGGCGCCTTCACCTTCTTCGTCTCCGACTGGGCCTTCCGTGACCTCGACCGCCGGGTTTTCCGGAATGTCGGGCAGGCGGAGCGCGCCGCCCAGCTTCATTACAAGCGGCTGCCCAACCACCGCCGCTGATCATCCGTCCGGGCCCCTATTCGTCTCCGACATTCGCCGACCGCTCCATTCATGCCGAGGACCACTGCCGTGAAGCGTTTCCTGACGGGCGCCACCCTCTCCGCCCTGCTGTTCGCCGCCGTTCCCGCCCTTGCCGAACCGCTGAAGCTCGGCGTCTCCGCCGGCCCCTACGGCGAGATCCTGGAGTTCACCGCCAAGCTCGCCGCCAAGGAGGGGATCGAGGCGAAGGTGATCGAGTTCACCGATTGGAACATGCCCAACGCGGCCCTGCAGGCCGGCGACATCGACGCCAACAACTTCCAGCACCAGCCCTTCCTCGACAACCAGATCAGGCAGCGCGGCTACGACATCGTGCCGGTCGCCAAGAGCGTCGTCGTGCCGATGGGCGTCTATGCCAAGAAGCTGCAGTCGCTGGCCGACCTGAAGGAGGGGGCGTCGGTCTCCATCCCCAACGACCCGACCAACGGCGCCCGCGCCCTGTTCCTGCTGGCCGACGCCGGGCTGATCGGGCTGAAGGACGGGGTGGGGCTGAACGCCACCATCGCCGACGTGGTGCGGAATCCGAAGAAGCTGAGGTTCGTCGAGCTGGACGCCGCCCAGCTTCCCCGCTCGCTCGACGACGTCGACGCCTCGGTCATCACGCTCAACTATGCGGTTCTCGCAGGGCTGAACCCCAAGACCGCTTTGAAGTTGGAGGACGACCAGTCGAAATGGCATCTGGTCTGGGCGGTGCGGCGCGACCGTGCGGAGGATCCGACGATCAAGCGCTTCATCGCTCTGTACCGGTCGCCCGAGGTGCGCCAGTTTATTGAAACGCGCTTCAACGGCACCATCGTTCCGACCTGGTAAAGGAGGGTTGGGGGCGCCGCGGTGCCCCCGAACGGTTAGACGACCATGATTACTCTTGAGAAAGCACAGAAGATCTATCCCGCCCGCGGGTCGGGCGCCCCGGTGCAGGCGATGGCCGAGATCGATCTGGCCATCGGGCGGGGGAGATCTTCGGGATCATCGGCCGCTCCGGCGCCGGAAAATCCACCCTGCTGCGCACCATCAACCTGCTGGAACGGCCGACCGGCGGCCGGGTGCTGGTGGACGGCGTCGACATGACCACGCTGTCCGCCGCCGATCTGCGGCGGGAGCGCCGCTCCATCGGCATGATCTTCCAGCACTTCAACCTGCTGTCCTCGCGCACCGTCTTCGACAACGTCGCCTTCCCGCTGGAACTGGCCGGCACGCCGAAGGCGGAGATCCGCGCGACGGTCGAGCCCCTGCTGAGCCTCGTCGGGCTGGCGGACAAGCGCGACCGCTATCCGGCCGAGCTGTCCGGCGGCCAGAAGCAGCGCGTCGGCATCGCCCGAGCGCTGGCCAGCAAGCCGAAGGTGCTGCTGTCGGACGAGGCCACCTCGGCCCTCGATCCGGAGACGACGGAGCAGATCCTGCACCTGCTGGGGGACATCAACCGGCAGCTCGGCCTGACCATCGTGCTGATCACCCACGAGATCGCGGTGATCAAGGAGATCTGCCACAAGGTGGCGGTGATGGAGAACGGCCACATCATCGAACAGGGGCCGGTCTTCGACATCTTCGCCCACCCGAAGCATCCGACCACCCGCAGCTTCGTCGATCCGGTGATCAACCGCGGCATTCCGGACTCGCTGAAGGCGCGTCTGGCGCCAAGCCCCGCGGCGGGATCGACCCCCGTGCTGCGCATCACCTTCACCGGCGAGAAGGCGACGAGCCCGGTGATCAGCGCGATCAGCCGCAAGCTGAACCTGGACCTGAACATCTGGCACGGCCAGATCGACGAGATCCAGGGCGCCCCCTTCGGCACGCTGGTGGTCGAGGCGCTGGGCGACGCGCAGGCGGTCGAGGCCGCCATCAGCCTTCTGAAAGTCAACAATCTGGGCGTCGAGGTTCTGGGCCATGCTCTCCCCGCAGATCTACGAGCTGCTGTTTAAGGCTCTGCTCGACACGCTGCACATGGTGGCGGTGTCGGGCGCGCTTGGCACGGTGATCGGGCTGCCGATCGGCGTGCTGCTGGCGGTCACCGGGCGGGGGGAGCTTCTGCAGAACCTCGTCTTCAACCGGATCGTCGGCGCGATCGTCAACATGACGCGCTCGACCCCCTTCATCATCCTGGTGGTGGCGATCATCCCCTTCACGCGGCTGATCGCCGGCACCTCCATCGGCACCACGGCGGCGATCGTGCCGCTGACGGTGGCGGCGGCCCCCTTCATCGCCCGCATCGTGGAGAACGCGATCCGCGAGGTGGACCGGGGGCTGATCGAGGCGGCGCAGGCGATGGGCGCCACCCCCTTCCAGATCGTGCGCAAGGTGCTTCTGCCCGAAGCCCTGCCGGCGATCGTCATGGGCCTGACCCTGTCGGCCGTCAGCCTGATCGGCTACTCCGCCATGGTCGGCGCGGTCGGCGGCGGCGGTCTGGGCGACCTCGGCATCCGCTATGGCTATCAGCGCTTCCTGCCCGAAGTGATGCTGGCCGTCGTGGTCGTCCTGATCGTGCTGGTGCAGATCGTGCAGTCGACCGGCGACTGGATCGCCCAGCGGGTCAACAAGCGAAACCTGAAGCGTTAAGAACGATAAAGAGGATTTGGAGATGCTGCGTATCCGTTCGCTGGCGACCCTGCTCGCCGGTGCCGCGACCCTGGCGATGGCCTTCGGGGCGTCCGCCGAGACCATCAAGATCGGCGTCACCCCCGGCCCGCACGCCCAGATCCTGGAGGTGGTGAAGCCCATCGCCGCCAAGGACGGGCTGGACCTCCAGGTCCTCGAGTTCTCCGACTACGTCATCCCGAACCAGGCGCTGTCGCAGGGCGATCTCGACGCCAACTCCTTCCAGCACCAGCCTTACCTGGACAACCAGGTGAAGGACCGCGGCTATGACCTGGTCAGCGTCGCCAAGACGGTGGTCTTCCCGATCGGCATCTATTCCAAGACGGTGAAGAGCCTTGACGAGCTGAAGCCGGGCGCCAAGGTCGCCATCCCCAACGACCCGACCAACGGCGGCCGCGTCCTGCTGCTGCTGCAGTCCAAGGGGCTGATCAAGCTGCGTCCGGATGCCGGGCTGAAGGCGTCGCCCATCGACATCGTGGAGAATCCGAAGAAGCTGCAGGTGGTCGAGCTGGACGCCGCCCAGCTTCCCCGCTCGCTGGACGACGTGACGGTGGCGGCGATCAACACCAACTACGCGATCGAGGCCGGCCTGGATCCGGCGAAGGACGCCATCGCCCGCGAGGCGGCGGAGAGCCCCTACGCCAACATCATCGTCGTCCGCAAGGCCGACCAGGGCAAGCCGTGGGTCGCCAAGCTGGTGAAGGCCTACCAGAACGACGAGGTCAAGCGCTTCATCGGCGAGAAGTTCAAGAACGCGGTGGTTCCGGCCTGGTAACCAATCCCGGTCTTCCATCGTTTCGGCCCGTGAGACGCCTTTCCGGCACACCACCGGAAAGGCGTTTTCCGTTCGCGGTACCGGCAACGGAACGCCGGTCTGAAGGGAAGATCTGACAATAGCGTCTGGATTGGTGCGATCCACCCTGTATAATCCACGAAATCATCTGCTGGCCACCTCCGGAAGGCATATATCGTGAGTAAGACCGTAATAGTGGTGGATGACAGCAAACTGTCTCGCATGCATGTCCGGTCACTGGTTCTACGGCATCAGCCGGAATGGTCGGTAATGGAAGCGGCGAACGGCGATGAGCTTTTCGCCAAGTTGGGCGAGAACACGGTCGATGTTGCGATCATCGACTTCAACATGCCGGGGGACAACGGCCTGGAAGTCGCGGAGAAGCTGCGCGCCCGGAAACCCGACGTGCAGATGGGGATCATCACCGCCAACGGCCAGGAGTCGGTGGTTTCCGGCATCCGGGCGCTGGGCGCCGCCTTCCTGCCCAAGCCGCTGGACGAGGAGCAGGTGGCCCGGTTCCTCGCCGCTGCGGCCCTGCCGCGCCGCCGCGCTTCACGGTCTTGACCGCCGGCCGGGGGCTGCTCATGGGCGACGGCCCCACCGAGACCGGCGCTTCCGGTTCCAGCCGGCCGGGGCTCGAGCTGAGCGAGCTGGAGCGTGACGCGCTGACCGAACTCGGCAACATCGGGATCGCCACCGCCCTCCACCGCGCTCAGCCGCATGGTGCACGGCCTCGTCTCGCTGTCGGTGCCGACGGTGGAACTCGTGGCGCCGGACCATCTGGCCGCCGCCCTCGAGTCGGCGCTTCCCGGCCCGCTGGTCGGAATTGCGGAGGGGCTCGGCGGCGTCTTCCAGGGTACCGCCCTGCTCGTCTTTCCCGCCGCGGGCAGCCTGCCGCTCGTCCGCGCCTCGCTGCCGCCCGGCATCCCGGCGGAGGACGCGGCGGAGATGGAGGAGGAGGGGCTGGCGGAAATCGGCAACATCGTGCTGAACAGCGCACTTGCCCGGATCGCCAACCTGCTCGGCAGCACCATCCAGACCGCCCTGCCGGCGGTGACCAGGGGAGGGGCGGCCGACCTCCTGCAGACCTGCGGCATTCCGTCCGGAGCCTCGCCGCCGGTGATCCTCTTCCATGTCGCCTTCCGGGTGGAGAGCCTGGACGTCGGCGGCCGCATCGTGCTGGCGCTCGATGCCGCATCGACGGGCGTGCTGCAACAGGCCATCGGACGCTACATCGCCCGGCTTCTGGACGAGCCGGACTGAACTGACCAATCCCGTCCGCTAGAGCC